>DASTBA010000115.1:0-12376 GCA_035712285.1 Gemmatimonadales bacterium
AGGCGGACCGCTTCCATCCGTGCCTCGCCGGCAAATGCCGCTGCGCGCGTGGCGCGGGCGCGGGCCGACATCACTGCGCCACCGCCCTGGTTCCAGAGTGGCAGCGGAATCGCGAAACCGAGCGTGGACAGGGTGCCGGGCTGCGACGGGTCGCCCCATTCGGCACCGGCCTGCAGTGACGGCATCGGCACACGTCCGAGGGAGGTGGCGCGGAACTCGGCGGCCGCTGCCACCGAGTCTGCCACCGCGGACCGGACGGCGGGGTTCGCGTTCACCGAGACGCTCTCGGCCGGCAGCTGGTCGAGACCGAGATCCAGTGAATCGGTCGGGATCAGTTCCATGGTGTTTACTCCCACCGCCCGGGCGAGGGCGAGCGTGGTGCTCCGGGCGTCCTCGCGGGCCCGCGATTGCGCCTGCCGTGCGCGCGCACCTTCCTGGGCGGCCTGCTCCTGCTCCAGCAGCGAGATCTCACCGGCGCGGTACCGCGATGCTGCGATGGCCGCCAGGGAGTCCGCCGCCGAGGCCTCGAGCCTCGCGAGCTGCTCCGTTTCGCGGGCCGCGCGCGCCGTCCAGTAGGCCACTCGCACCTCGCGGGCGAGCTCTGCCATGACCTGGGCCGAGTCGGCGCCGGCGCGCAGCACACCGGCCTGGCCGGCGGCGCGGCTGGCACCGCGGCTCAGCAGCCAGTCGAGCGGCTGCTCGACCAGCAGGTGATTCTGGGGATAGGACTCGCTGTGACTGTAGGAGAAAGCAGGGTTGGGTAGGGCACTGGCGGCCCGGAGGCCACCCCGTGCCTCGGCCACCCCGGCGCCGGCCGCGACCGCGAGGGGCCGGGACTGCCGCGCGCGGGCAAGGGCCGCCTGGAGGGACAGCGAGTCGGCGGGGACCTGGAGCGTCAGCGCGAGCAGGAGGTGCGCGATCATGGGGCGGCCCGCCCGGAGAGGCCGAGAGCTGCTGCGGACGAAGGAAGTGCGTGTCGGGTGCGCATGGAGGGCTGCACAACTATGTGCGGCAACCGGGAGCCAGTGCAAGGCCGGTGGGCCGAGTCAGGCGTTGCGGAAATGGCCCCGGGAGGCGACTTTTCCGCTCCCTAGGGCCCGTAGCTCAGCTGGATAGAGCGCTTGCCTCCGGAGCAAGAGGTCGTGAGTTCGAATCTCGCCGGGCCCGCTCCTGCCAACTCCCCGCCTCACCATCAGTTAGCGATGCGTGAGGCGGTTCGTCTTACGCCGTACGCTAACCGTTGATGTGCTCGCCATAGTCATTACGAGGCCAGATGGCGCAATTCGCGATGCCGTCCGCGAACGACAGATCAGCCATTCGTCGCTGCACGGGCAATTAGCTCAGTAATTCTGATCGGCACCTTCATGTTAGGAATTGTGGAACGGCACGCCAGCCTGCTCCCAGCGAGTCAGGATTTCAAGCGGTGGCTCGATCTGCACTTGGCCTGTCCATTGTTCGCCAGACGCATGATACAAGTCGGTAATCACACCGGTCACAATCTGGTGAATCTCCTCGATGGGGCCCAGCGTCACGGGGTCAATGCGCGCTTGATTGTCATCGATGGCATACATCGAACCGAAGGCGGAATCTGGATTGAACCCGACGATGTTCAAGGGGCCACCACGTGACACGAAATACGCGCCGATTGCGTACTCCGCTGTAGGCGCCGCAGCCAAGAGCCGCAGTTCCTGAATCGTGAACACGAGATTGCTCAAGTGGGCCGTTACCCAAGTTGAGTAGAGCGGCAGTGGCATTTCGTTCCGCGCGATTCCGATTATTCCGTATTCAACGGTTCCATCGCGGAAAGCTCGCAGCTGTGCATCCCAATGGGGAATCGTGCTGATCGCTGCGACGCCTCTCAGAATTGGCCGGTGCACCAAGGGGGGTGAAGGCATTGCGCAATGCGCTAGCTCCCCCGAGTTCACCGAGACACGGAGGTTCTTCCAGTATGGAAAGCCTTGGGTCATGGCGGCCAGCCTGGGAATGCTGCCGATGCTGGAGATTGGGACCCCTATGGCATGAAGCCCAATGCAGGGTGCCGCCCCTCCCGTGGCAATGTTGTCGAACCTGCGGTTGAAATCGGCAGCCGCTTTGGCAACGCGCTCCAAGCGGCGATCAAGGCTGACCGATCTCTGCAGGGCGAGCTGCTGGATATCCCGCATGGTCATGGTCATACTGTTGTCGCCGCGCCGCTGGAAGGCCTCCTTCGTGGACTCGACTCGGTGCGGCGCCATGCCTGAAGCTGGCACACGAACAACAACAGCGCCCGAACCGTCCGCTCCCGTCCGTACAGCGGCGACTTCCACATGCAGCAAGTCGGGCTGGATTAGATCTTGGATCTGCTGCGCGAGGCGACGCGCCAAGTCGTCCACGTTTGGAATCGGGCACAGTGCTCGTGGCCGGCTGCTTCGTCCTCCTGTCTCATCCATGCCCAGCACGAGATGCCCGCCATCAGCATTGGCGAACGCACAAACCTGTTCAAGTACTTCGTTCCTAGCGTGATCCGAGATCTTGCCCTCGCCCGCCATCCATGCGTCAGGCTGGCCCTTCTTGCCCGAAAGCTCCCGCTTATACTCGACAGATTGCCCCTCGGGCACCATTCGATCGATGAGCGCCTGTAGATGGCCGATTGTGGTCTGGCTGAGATCAGGCGGGAACATGACGGGGACTCCTTCCAGGGGCTGACCGGATGTTGAGTTGCCGCAACCTAGCTCGGCTAGCCTCTACCTGCTATCCATCCTCCATGATCTGATGGCGCATCACTATCGCGCACCGGGAGAAGGTCCGCTGTCATGGCCGCCGCCGATGCTCCGCTAGACCTGCAGGAACTGGAGGCACTCAGGACGATGCTCCCGCCCGAGGTGCGTCTCGGGACTTCGTCCTGGAACTATCCCGGCTGGCAGGGCCTCGTGTATCACCGGAGCTACGGCGCGAAGGGCCAGGCGACCGCCATGCTTGAGGAGTACGCCCGGTTCCCGCTGTTCCGCACCGTCGGCATCGACTCCAGCTTCTACGCCCCACCGAGTGACGACACGCTCGCCCGCTATGCCGACCGTCTCCCGGCCCACTTCCCGTGTGTCAGCAAGGTGTGGGACCTGCTCACCGTCCATACGTTCGCGCGGGCGCGCGACGCCATGCGAGCGGGGCAGCGCAATCCCGACTTCCTGCGGGCCGACCTCTTCGTCGAGTCCGTGCTGGAGCCCTACCGGCGGCACTTCGCCACGCACACCGGGCCGTTCGTCTTCGAGTTCCAGGCCATCAGCGGCCTCGAGGCACCGGCGTTTGCGGACCAGCTCGATGCCTTCTTCACCGCCCTGCCGCGGGAGACACCCTACGCCGTCGAGGTGCGGAACCCGGAGTTCCTGACGCCGGCCTACTTCGCCGTGCTTCGGGAGCATGGCGTGGCCCACGTCTTCAATTCATGGACCCGGATGCCCCCGATCGGCGAGCAGCTCGACCTTCCCGACGCAGTTACGGCGCCATTCCTCGTCGCCCGGGCGCTGCTCAAGCCCGGACGCTGGTACACGGAGGCGGTGGACAGCTTCGCCCCCTATGACCGCATCCGGGAACCCCTGCCTGACCTCCGGCAGGACCTTGTCCGGCTGATCGCGCTGGCGGCAGCACTCCGCATCCCGGCATTTCTCCTGGTCAACAACCGGGCGGAAGGCTGCGCGCCTCGCACGATCGAAGCGGTGGCCCGGATGTGGGCCGCCAGCCCGTCAGTGCCCGACCCCCTCACCCCCACCGCTTGACCCGGTTTCCTCCCTGCCGTAGCTTCCCGAAAACCGAAGAAACACCGAACCTACGCCGAACGCTGACCCGGCCATGACGCGTGTCGTGCTATATGTGGACCCCCCTGCTTTCTGTGTCGCGGTGGAACGCGTCGTTACCCCGTCACTCCGTGCCCGGCCGGTGGCGGTGGCCCCACTGGATGTGGACCGCGCCACGCTCCTGGCCCTGTCGCGCGAGGCGGGGACCGCCGGTCTCGTGCGCGGCATGGCGGTGCGGGAAGCGCGGCGTCGCTGCCCGGATCTGATCCTGCTCCCGCCCAATCCCGCGCTCTACGCCAGGGCATCCCGGGCACTCCATGCCGTGCTCGCCCACTACACCCCGGTCATCGAGCCCCGCGGCTGGGGCCACGCCTACCTCGATCTCAGTGGTACGGAGCGGTTGCTCGGGCCGCCGGCCGAGGTGGCGAGCCGGTTGCAGCATCAGGTGCAGAACCAGTTGCGGCTCCCGGTGGTGGTAGGCGTTGCAATGAACAAGCTGGTGAGCACGATGGCCAGCACGATCGTAAAGCACGATACGCTCGCCCGTGGCTGCGTCGGCCAGATCGTGGCGGTCCCCGCTGGGACTGAGGCAGCGTACCTCGCGCCGCACTCCGTGGCCCTCTTGCCGGATCTCCCCGTGCTCATCCGCACCCGTCTGGAGGACTACCAGCTCGCGCGCATTGGCGAGGTCGCGGCCATTCCTGCAGCGACCCTCGCCACGGTCTTCGGCCGCGCCGCGTGGCCGTTGCACGCCGCTGCCCAGGGGCACGATGCGCGGCCGGTGCTCTCGCCCATGCGGCGGGCCGAGCTGCATCTCGCCCACACGCTCGCCAGCGATACCAACGACCTCGGGATCCTGCTGCCACTGCTCCGGCAGCTGTGTGCCCACATCGGCCAGCGGCTCCGGGCCCGGGGGCTGGCGGCCGCGCGCCTCGTGGTAACCGTCACCTACTCTGACCACACCACGGCGCATCGCCGTGTATCCCTGCCCGTGGCCCCGCTCGACGCGGAGTTGTACGCGGCCGCGCATCGGGCGTTCACCGCGACGGCCATGAAGCGGCTCGCCGTGCGCGATCTCGCGGTCACGGCTACCGACCTCGTCGCGGCGGATGGCCATCCCTCGGCCCAGCTCGACCTCTGGACCGCCGCGCCATCCGCTTCCGCGACGCTCAGTCCGGCTATGGTGCGAGCGGCGCGCCTCCAGCCCATGCTGGATCGCGTGGCCGCACGGTTCGGGTCGCGTGCTCTGACCGTCGGCCGCGTCACCGCGCCCGCCAGCCGGTAACGGTGCGACCGGATGTTCACGCACCTGCACATCCACAGCTGGTTTTCCTTCGGGGTAGGTGTCTCGAGTCCTGAGCAGCTCGTCGAGGCCGCCCTTGCCCGCGGCTACGCCTCCCTCGCCTGCACCGACACCAATCGCGTCACCGGCGCCGTCGCCTTTCTCCAAGCGGCCGGGGCGGCCGGCCTGCACCCGGTGCTTGGCGCGCACCTGGTGACACCGACGGCCGAAGCGGTCGCCCTCGTGGAGACTGCAAGGGGGTGGACCGCCCTCTGCCGGACACTCACGGCGCTCCATTGGGCCGGC
The DNA here is from genome assembly GCA_035712285.1 of Gemmatimonadales bacterium. Classification (GTDB taxonomy): domain Bacteria; phylum Gemmatimonadota; class Gemmatimonadetes; order Gemmatimonadales; family GWC2-71-9; genus CAMLHP01. The sequence goes on from DASTBA010000115.1 coordinate 5,359, forward strand.
GCCACGCCCGTTGACCTTGCCGCCCAGCTCGCGGCCGACCGCGACGGGCTGCTTCTCCTGTCATGCGATGTTCCGTTCCTCACGCGGCTGACGGCCCTGAGCGGGGGACGTGATCTCTACGCGGAGCTTCGCCCCGGGCCCGGGCGCCACGGTGTCAGTGCCGCGGCGCGCCGGCTCGGGCTCCGCGCCGTGGCGACCAGTCCGGTCGTCATGGCGCATCCCGAGGACTGGCCCCGTCATCGGCTCCTCCGTGCCATCGACCAGAACGCCACGCTCTCGACGCTCCCGCCCGATGCCACGTGGCCGCGGGACGCCTGGCTGCGACCGGGGCACGATGTCGCGCGCTTCTATCCCGACTGCCCCGATGCGGTGGCCCTGACCGCCGAGCTGGCGGCCCGATGCCAGTACCGCATTCCGGCCGGCCGGGTAATACCCCCGCGCCTGGCCGACGGCACCGATGCCGCGGCCGAGCTGCGCCGGCTCGCCTATGCCGGCGCCGAGCGACGCTATGGTGCCCCGGTCGCGCGGCTCGCGCCGCTGGTGCGGGCGCGGCTCGAGCACGAGCTGGCCATCATCGAGTCCCGGCAGTTCGCCGATTACTTCCTGGTGGTGCGCGACGTGGTGGAACACAGTACCGCCGGCGGCACGACCCATTGCGGCCGCGGCTCCGTCGCCAATTCGCTCGTGAGCTACTGTCTCGGCATCACCCATGTCGAGCCGCTGGCTGCCGGGCTCCTCTTCGAGCGGTTTCTCAACCCCGATCGCACGGACCCGCCCGACATCGACCTGGATTTCCCCTGGGACGAGCGGGATGCCGTCCTTGCCTACGTATTCCAGCGGTACCCACGACCGCAAGCGGCCATGGTCGCGAACGTCAATTGCCTTCGCCAGCGCGGGGCGCTCCGTGAGGTGGCCAAGGTGTACGGCCGGCCCGCCGACGAAATCCGCGCGGTGACCCGCCGCGTGCCGAGCTATGCCGAGGAGACATCCCTGTCCGATCTCCTGGCCACCCATCCCAACTTCCGCCAGCTCGCGCTCCCAGCCGCCTGGCGTGACTACGCCCGGCTGGCCGAGGGACTGACCGGCATCCCGCGCCACCTGTCGCTTCATCCGGGCGGTGTGGTGATCGTGCCGACGGCCCTCACCGACTATGTCCCGCTGGAGCACGCAGCCAAGGCCCTCGACGGGTTCCCGGACCTGCCGGTGCCCGTCATCCAGTTCGACAAGGATGCGGCCGAGGACGCGGGACTCGTCAAGATCGACCTCCTCGGCAATCGCTCGCTCGCGGTGATCCGCGACGCGATCGCCATGGTGGCGGCGAACGGTGGCCCCCGCATCGCCTACGATTCGCAGGCGGCTGGCGACGATCCCGCAGCCCGGGCCCTCTTTCGCGAGGGCGGCACGCTGGGCGTGTTCTACACCGAATCGCCGGCGTCCCGGCTGCTCTGCCGGAAGAGCCGGGCCGAGAGCTTCGACCTCCTGGTGCTCAACACCAGCATCATCCGGCCGGCCAGCAACCGCTGGATCCGGCTCTACCTCGAGCGCCTCCACGGCGGGGCATGGACACCCGTGGACCCTTCGTTGCGCGAGGTACTGGCCGAGACGTACGGCGTGATGGTCTACCAGGAAGACGTGGTCAACGTGTGCGCGACCTTCGCGGGCATGTCCCTCGCCGCCGGTGATGGGCTCCGGAAAGCGCTGGCCAGGAAACGCCCGGGGAAGCGGCTCGCCGACTATGCCACCGAGTTCTTCGCCGGGGCGCTGGCGCTGGGGCGCGATCCCACCGTCGCGGCCCAGGTGTGGGAGATGGTGCTGGCCTTCTCGGGGTACTCGTTCTGCAAGGGCCATTCATGCAGCTATATCCAGGTGGCCCAGGTGGCGTGCATGCTCAAGGCCCGCTATCCGGCGGAGTTCATGGCGGCCGTCCTGGCCAATGGAGGCGGATTCTACGCGCCTTGGGTCTATGCAGCGGAGGCTCGGCGCCTGGGACTCGAGGTGCTACCGCCGGACGTGAACGCCAGCGAGTGGCGGACGACCGGCAGGACGGCTCCACCAGGCACGGCTTCGTGCGGCACGGTACGGCTGGGGCTGCAGTTCGTCACGGGAGTTTCCGAGGAAGGCATGCACCGGATCCTGGACGTGCGTGGCGCGGGCTATGCCTCCCTCGCCGACCTGCGGACCCGGGCCCGCCTGGCCCCGGCGGATCTGCGCCTCCTCGTCAAGGTCGGCGCCCTGGACAGCGTCAAGGGCAATGGGACCAGGCCCATGCTGCTGTGGGACATCGACGCGGCCCAGATGCCGGCGCAACCAGCGATGACGAGCGGCCTGGGCATCTGGAGGGAATTTCGTGCACCCGATGCACCCCTGCTGCGCGAATACGATGCAGCACGCCGGCGCATCGAGGAGGAAACGATCCTGGGGCTGGCAACTGACCAGCACCCGATGGCACGCCATGCCGGCGCGCTCACCGCGCTCCGGATCTGCCGCAGCACCGAGCTGGCTGCGCATGCCGGAGAGCGCGTCCTGTGCGCCGGCCTTCTGGCGACTGCGAAGCCCGTGCACACGAAGGACGAAGAGCCCATGGAGTTCGTCACCTTCGATGATGGCGCCGGCCTCATCGAGGCCGTCCTCTTTCCATCAATCTTCCAGCAGCGGGGCCACCTGCTCTTCGACCGCGGGCCATTCGTCGTGTGGGGAACGGTGGAGGAAGAGTTCGGGGCGGTCACGCTCACGGTCACCGGGCTGGACCGCCTCGACCGCATGCTCGAGAAGCTGCGGCCGACTGAACGCCAAATTGCAGGAAGCGGGTGATGGGCTCGGGGGCGGATGTGATGCCTGCGGCTCCAAGGGACATCAGCTGCCAAGCAGTTGACGCGTCCGGGGCTATGGGCGGTGCCCTTTCGTCTTGAGATTTAGGCGGAAGCCACCAGGTAGTTCCGGAAACGACAGCGCCGCCTCCGGGCGGCGCCAAGAAAAAGCGGGCAGTGCCAATCCCAGTGACAAACGCCCTGAGCGCTGGTCAGCGCCCACCAACGTTGTGAGCGAATTCAGGGGCCTAATGCGCGCTTGTCAGTGCTCCTCAACATCCGGTGGGGCCTCCGGAGCAAGAGGTCGTGAGTTCGAATCTCGCCGGGCCCGCTCCTGCCAACTCTCCGCCTCACCATCGGCTAGCGATGCGTGAGGCGGTTCGTTTTACGCCGCCACAGGTAGTACAGCACCGGAATCACCACCAGCGTCAGGATCGTGGATGTCACCATGCCCCCGACCATGGGCGCCGCGATCCGCTGCATCACCTCCGCTCCGGTGCCGTGGCTCCAGAGTGCCGGGAGGAGGCCGAGCATGATCGCGGCGACGGTCATGAGCTTGGGCCGAAGCCGGTTGACCGCTCCGTATTCAATGGCGCCGACCAGTTCTGCATGAGTCAGCGCCCCTCCTCGCCGAGCGATGTCCTGCCACGCATGGTCGAGATAGAGCAGCATGACGACCCCGGTCTCCGCCGCGACCCCAGCCAGCGCGATGAAGCCGACGACAACCGCAACGGACAGGTTGTAGTCGAGCAGCCACATCGCCCAGACCCCACCCACCAGCGCAAACGGCAGCGAGATGATCACCATCGCCATCTCCGCCACCGTGCCGAAGGTGAGATACAGCAGCAACGCAATGATCGCGAGGGTCAGCGGCACCACGACCAGCAGCCGGGCCTTCACCCGCTGAATCCCCTCGTACTGGCCGCTCCACTCCAGCCGATACCCCGGCGGCAGGGTCACCCGCTCCGCCACCACCCTCCTGGCCTCGGCCACGTAGCCGCCGACATCCCGCCCGCGGACATCGATCGAGACCAGGTCGTTGAGCAATCCGTTCTCGCTCCGGATCATCGGCGCTCCGGCGACGAACTGGAGATCGGCAACCTCTGCAAGCGGGATCTGCACGCCGTTGCGCCCGCTCACCAGCAGCCGGCCGATGGCCTCCGGGCTGTCGCGGAAATCGCGGGCGTACCGGACCTGCACCGGAAAACGTTCGCGCCCCTCCACCATCGTGGTGACCTGCTCCCCGCCGAGCGCCACGGCCACGAGCGCCTGCACGTCGCCGGTCGTGAGGCCATAGCGCGCCAGCGCTTCAGCACGGGGACGGATGTCGAGGTACCGTCCACCGAATGGCCGCTCGGCGTAAGTACTGGCGGTGCCCCGCAAACCGGCCAGCGCCCGCTCGATTTCGCCGCCGACCCGCTGGATGACCCGGAGGTCGGGGCCGAAAATCTTGATGCCGAGTGTGGTCCTGATGCCGGTCGAAAGCATGTCCGTCCGGTTCTTGATCGGCATCGTCCAGCTGTTTGCCACTCCCGTGATGCGGAGCACCCGGTCCATCTCGGCGATGAGCGCGTCCTGGGTCATCCCCGGCCGCCACTCGGAAGGTGGCTTGAGGTTCACGATGGTCTCGACCATGGACACCGGCGCCCAGTCGGTCGCCGTGCCGGCCCGGCCGGCCTTGCCCCAGACCGACGCGACCTCCGGAAAGCTCATCAGGATGCTGTCTTCCAGCTGCAGCAGCCGCCGCTGCTGGGTGAGCGACACGCCCGGCAGGGTGTTCGGCATGTACATCAGGCTGCCTTCCCGGAGCGGCGGCATGAATTCGCTTCCCAGTCGGCGGAACGGGATGATCGTGACGCCCAGAATGACGATCGCGCCGATAACGACCAGGAGCCGGTTCCGAAGCGACCACTGAAGGACCGGCCGATACAGTCGGATCGCCCAGCGATTCAGCGGGTTCACCGACTCCGGCCGCACCCGGCCACGGATCAGGAAGCCCATGAGCACGGGAACCACAGTCACGGCAATCAGGGCCGCCGCGGCCATGGCGAACGTCTTCGTGAGCGCGAGCGGCCGGAAGAGCCGCCCCTCTTCACCCTCAAGGGTGAAGACCGGCAGGAACGACAGGGTGATGATGAGGAGCGACATGAAGAGCGCCGGCCCCACCTCCTTCGATGCCTTGAGCACCTGCTCCCAGCGGGGTCGGTCCGGCTCGTGTTCGATGTGCTTGTGCAGGTTCTCGATCATCACGATGGCCGCGTCAATCATCGCGCCGATCGCGATGGCGATGCCGCCCAGCGACATGATATTGGCGTTGATGCCCATCCAGCGAATGAGGGTCAGCGCCGCGAGAATGCCGAGCGGCAGCGTGGCGATCGCAACCAGGGCGCTCCGCGCATGCAGCAGGAAGAGCACGCAGACGAGGCCGACGATCAGGGACTCCTCGAAGAGAGTCCGGCCGAGAGTGGCGATGGACCGGTGGATCAGGTTGGTCCGGTCATAGGTGACCGTCACATGCACGCCAGCCGGCAGCGAGGGAGCGAGCTCGGTGAGCTTCGCCTTGACGCGCCTGACCACGTCCAGGGCATTGGCGCCCTGCCGCATGACCACCACGCCACCCACGGCTTCGCCCCGGCCGTTGCGCTCGGCGATGCCGATGCGCAGGTCGGAACCCATCGTCACTTCCGCGACATCCCCGACTCGGACCGGGCGTCCGCCTGATCCGTTACCCACGGCGACGTCTGCGATGTCGTCCATTCCCCGGAAATAGCCGCGTCCCCGGATGGCATAGTCGCTCCCGGCGACCTCGACCGTCCGGGCACCGACATCCTGATTTGCGCCGCGCACCGCGTCGGCGACCTGCGGCGCCGTGACGCCGAACGCCAGGAGCCGCGCCGGATCCAGCTGCACCTGATACTGCTTGACGAATCCGCCGATGCTTGCAACTTCGGCCACACCCGACAGGCCCTGCAGCGCATAGCGGACCTGGAAATCCTGGATCGTCCGGAGCTGGGCGGGGCTGTACCCGGCGCCCTCGACGGCGTACTGGAAGACCCACCCTACACCGGTGGCATCAGGTCCCAGTTCCGCCCGTGCTCCGGCCGGCAGCGTCGCCTGCACGGCACTCAGGCGCTCGAGCACCCGCGACCGGGCCCAGTACAGGTCGGTGCCGTCCTTGAAGATCACGTACACGAAGCTGGTGCCGAACATGGACAGGCCGCGTACGACCTTCGTATTCGGCACCCCGAGCATCGCCGTCGTCAGCGGATAGGTGACCTGGTCCTCGACCACCTGGGGCGCCTGCCCGGGGTAGTCGGTATACACGATCACCTGCACATCGGAGAGATCGGGGATGGCGTCCACCGGCATCGAGCGCACGTAGAGCGCGCCGGCGATCAGCAGTGCCAGGGCCGCAGCCGCCACGAGTCCGCGACGCGCGAGCGACCAGGCAATGAGGCGCGCGATCATGGGGCAGTGTCCTTCATGCCGCCCATGTCGAGCCCCATGCCCATGCGGAGCATCAGGCCCTGCATCGCGGCGCCGAGGTTCGACTCGGAGTCGAGGAGATAGGTGGCCGACGCGACCACCTCATCCCCGGCATCGAGGCCCCGGACGATTTCCGTGAGCGAGTCGGCCCGGACACCCACCTCCACGGCACGCGGCACGAACCGCCCGTCCCCGCGCTTGACGAACACCAGGTTGCGCGTGCCGGTCGGCAGGACGGCAGGCGTCGGTACCGTGAGCACGCTGCCCACCGCCGGATGGATGAGCGCGGTCGCATACATCCCCGGCCGCAGCGCACCGTCGCGGTTCTGCACCTCCACTCTCGCGGTAAGTGTCCGGCTGGTGGTGTCCAGCGTCGGATAGAGGAAAGTGATCCGGCCGTCGTAGGATCGGCCCGGCAGGGCGTCCACCAGGATCGAGACCGGCGTTCCGACCGTGAGCGCGCGGGCATCCATCTGGTGCACCGCGAGATCCACCCACAGCACCCGGCGATCGGCGATGAGGAACAGATTGTCACCCGGCTGCACCGCCTGCCCGTCCGTCACCATCTTGCCGGCGATCTCGCCCGACATGGGCGCCCGCAGAATCATGGTGCGCCTCACCTTGCCCGTGCGCTCCAGCGAGTCAACCTGGTCTGATGGAATGTCCCAGAGGGCGAGCCGACGTCTGGCGGCGGCGGTCAGCGCCGTGTCGCCCAGCCGGCGTGC
>DASTBA010000116.1:0-4883 GCA_035712285.1 Gemmatimonadales bacterium
TGGCGGGCTTCCAGCGCCGCCCTGGCGGAAGTGCCCCGGGGTGTCTGTGCAGCGCCGGCACGGGGCAGCGCCGGCACGCAGAGGACGATGAACAGCATTCGGCACCGCCAGTGCGCCTGCATGCCGCAACTTAGGGGAGGCAGGCCCCCTACTGGTACTGGATGTACAGCGGAGACGGGTAGAGCGCGATCACCTGCGCCGGCGTCAGCATCGGCTTGTCGTTCTTGAAGAAGAGCTTGAAGCCGGTGTATTGCACCGGATACCGCTGGATCACGTGGCGCCAGGTGCTGCGCTTGAGCTGCGGCGGGCCGAAGCCGTCCATGTCGATCACGACCTGCACGTGCGGATCCCGCGTGATGCTGCCGGCGTTGGTGAGCATCTTCTCGGTGAAGCGGTGCACGACGAGCACCTTGGGCGGGAGCTGCTTCCGCTTGACGATATCGGCCAGCACCCGCACGGCGTAATTCACCTCGCGCGCATCCATGGTGCCGATCTTCCGTCCCGGTTTCGAGCCGTCCTTCATGGCGAACTCCGGATCCAGCGCCAGGTGCACGTAGGGCCGCTCCAGGAAGGGAATCAGCCGGGGCAGTTCCGCCTCCACCGTGCTCCGGCCGACCTGGATGTCGAGGAAGAGCAGCCAGCCGCGCTGTTCCGCCCACTGCGCCACCCGCTCGATCAGGCTGTCGCTCATGCGCAGCCGGTGCATCCCGTCCCGCCCCTCCGTGCCCTGGGCCACCGTGACGATCATGTGCAGCGCCGGCCGGACCGTCGTCGTGGTATCGGCCTTGACCCAGGTCGCCGCCGTCTGCGCCAGATGCTCCAGCATCTCCGCTGGCGGAAGCTCCCCGAGGATGCCCATGCGGCGGGACAGCGGATTGCCGTAGTAGGCCACGATCCGGTTGTGCGGCAGCAGCGCGCCGGGAAGCGGTGTGGGCGGCGCGGGCCAGGGAACGGTATCGGTGGCCCTGGCCGTTGCCGGAGCGCTGGCGTGTGCGCTGTGCCGGCGACGCCGGTGCGCCAGCGAATCCGCCCGGCGGACTGAATCCGCGCGGAGACTGTCGGCCCGGGCGCGGCTGATGCTGTCCTGGCGGATGCTGTCGGCCCGGAGCGAGTCGGCGACCCGCAACGAGTCGGCCCGTATCTGTGCGGCCCGACGCCCGCCATCGCACGATGCAAGGGCGAACAGCATCACGAGCAGGGCGAGACGCCCGCTGACCGAACCCGTCATGGCGTGCGCCGGCCTCAATTGGCGCCGGGGAGCACATGCAGCTCCGTCCGCCGGTTGGTGTCGGCGGCGTTGGCTCCCTGGCGCATGGCCGGCGTGCTGTTGCCGTATCCCTTGGCGACCACGCGCTGCAGCGGCACCCCGCGGGTGATGAGGTACCGGCGCACCGCATCGGCGCGCAACTGGGTCAGGGTCAGCGTCTCGCGCGTCGTGCCATCACCGTACGATGCGATCTCGACCGATACGCCGGGCCTGGCGATCAGTGCTGCCGCCAGGGAATCGAGCATCGGTCGTGCGGCATCAGGCAGCCGGGCGCTTCCAGCGGGAAAGCGAATTCCGTCAAGTACCCGGCGGGCACCGGGGGCAAAGGCATCGTCCCCCTCGGTACCCGGCGGCACACCAGGCGGGCATCCGAAGGCGTTGACGACCGTGCCGGCCGGCGTCCGCGGGCAGCGGTCGAGCCCGTCCAGCACCCGGTCGCCGTCCTCGTCTCCGGGACAGCCCAGCTGATCCACGCTGGCGCCCTGCGGTGTCGCGGGGCAGCGGTCGAGTCCATCCGGTACACCGTCGCCGTCACTGTCCTCCGGGCAGCCCTTGGCATTCACCGCGGCGCCGGCCGGCGTGTTGGGACAGGCGTCAATGCCGTCGGGGACGCTGTCGCCGTCGGAATCCCGGGGGCAGCCGGCATCGTTGACCGCGGCGCCCCTGGGCGTCGTGGGGCAGCGGTCCAGGCCGTCGTAGACCCCGTCGGCATCGGTGTCGGTGGGACAGCCGCGCCGGTCCACCAATGCGCCGGCCGGGGTCCGGGGGCAGCGGTCGTCCACGTCGTACACGCCGTCGTGGTCGGTGTCGGTGAGCGGCTTGCTGCCGAGCATGATGCTGAGCCCGGCCGATGCGCCGAGATTGGTGATGCTGCCGCTGCCGCGGGATCCGATGCCCTCCAGGCGAAACATCATGGTCGGTGTGATGCCCACCCGCGCGCCGATGCCGCCGATCACCCCGCCGGACGAGCCGCACGGTCCCAGGAAGGTCAGCGGGCAGCGGTCGGACGAGTAGTGGGTTGACGCATAGCCGGCGCGGAGGAACAGGGAGTTCCGGGCTCCCAGCGGCAGGTTGCCCAGCAGCGACGCACCCAGGACTCTGACGTGCCACGAATCATCTGACAGCTGCGGGTGCGCGCCGTAGAAACCGGCCTCGCCCTCCACCGACAGATTGCGATGCAGCCAGATGCCCAGCCGCCCGACGCCGCCCGGAGCGCTCTTGAGGTCGGTCTTGCCGTCGAAGTCCAGGAAACTGCCGGCCGCGCCGACCTCGACGAGGTACCGGCGCTGCTGGGCCACGAGCGGTGCGCTCCCGCAGGCGGCGAGGAGCAGGGCGATTCGCAGGTGTCGGGTAGGGTGCATGGGCCAGATAGATAGGGTGCCGAAGGCGGCCGGACAAGGCGACAACGGCCTTGCCACGGCGTCCGCCCCCGCTACGATTCGTCGGTGCCTGTCCCGGAACTGAAAGGAGCGTGCCATGGATGTGCGCATCGAATACTGTGTCGTCTGAAACTACCAGCCCCGGGCTGCCGGTCTGGCGGCCGAGCTGCGACGGGAGTTTCCGGGCGTGACGCTCGAACTCGTCAAGTCCTCGGGCGGGGTGTTCGAGGTCTCCCGCAATGGTGAGCTGCTCTTCTCGAAGCGCGCACTCGGGCGGCACGCCGCGCCAGGCGAGATCGCGGCCTTGATCCGGAAAGCGGAATCCGCCTGATGCGCATTGCCATCACGACCGGCGGTGGCGACGCTCCCGGTCTCAACGCGGTCATCCGGGCCGTGGTGCTGAGCGCCCACCAGCGCGGCTGGCAGTGCTACGGAATCCAGCGCGGCTTCGAGGGGCTGCTGAGTTTCGAGGGAGTGATCGCCCTCGGCCCCGACGAGGTGCGCGGCATCACCCATCTGGGCGGCACCATTCTGGGGACCACCAACCGCGGCAATCCGTTCCGCTGGGCCACCCGCGATGCCACTGGCGCCGAGACGGAGATTGACCGCTCGGACGATCTCTGCGCCGCCTTCGCGGCGTCCGGCTTCGATGCGCTGGTCAGCATCGGCGGGGACGGCAGCATGCAGATTGCCCACCAGCTGGCGCTCAAGGGCCTGCGGGTGGTCTGCGTGCCCAAGACCATCGACAACGATGTCTCGGGCACGCAGCGCACGTTCGGCTTCGATACCGCGGTGAGCACGGCCACCGAGGCCCTCGACCGGCTGCACAGCACGGCGGAAAGCCACGAACGGGTGATGGTGGTGGAACTCATGGGCCGGAACGCGGGGTGGATCGCGCTCAACAGCGGGATCTCGGGCAGCGCCGACGTGATCCTGGTGCCGGAGATCCCGTTCGACATCGAGAAAGTGTGCGCCAAGATCCGCCAGCGCGAGGCGGCGGGGCGCCACTTCAGCATCGTGGTCGTCGCCGAAGGGGCGTGCCCCGCCGGCGGCGCGCCGGTCCTGGTGGAGCGGCGCGGGATCGGCACCGTGGAGCGGCTGGGGGGAATCGCCAGCCAGGTGGCGCATGCCGTGACCCAGCGTACCGGGAAGGAGGTACGCACCCTCGTCCTCGGCCACCTCCAGCGCGGCGGCAGTCCCACGACCTACGACCGCCTCCTGAGCCTCCGCTTCGGAGCCGCCGCCGTCCGCGCCATCGCCGCCGGAGAGTCGGACGTCATGGTCGGACTCAACAACTCGACGATCACCACCGTACCGCTGGCCGATGTCGTGGGCCGCCAGAAGCAGGTCCCGCTCGACTCCGATACCCTGCAGACCGCGCGGGAGCTGGGGATCAGTCTGGGGGATTGACGCGCGTCAATCCCCAAGGAAATTCCCGACGATTCCGTACCCCCCCTCCGTCAGCACCGACTCGGGATGAAACTGCACCCCATGAACCGGGTATTCCCGGTGGCGGAGGCCCATGATCTCGCCACCCGGTCCTCGCGCGGAGATCGCCAGTTCTGACGGCAGGGTCGCTTCCTCCACCACCAGGGAGTGATACCGCCCGGCCAGCATCGGTGATGGCAGCCCCGCGAGAACCCCAGTGCCGTCGTGCGTGATCGGGCTCGCCATCCCATGCATCGGCTGCCGGGCGCGCACGATGCGGCCGCCGTAGGCCGCCGCAATGCACTGATGGCCGAGGCACACGCCGAGGATCGGCATGGTGCGACCGAACCGCTGCACGGCCGCGACCGAAACCCCGCTTTCCGCCGGCGTACAGGGACCGGGCGAGATGATCAGGTGCGTTGGTGCCAGCGCCACGATCTCGTCCAGGGTGAGGTGGTCGGTGCGGCGCACCAGCGCCTCGCCGCCCAGCTCGCGCACATAGCGCGCGAGGTTGTGCACGAAGCTGTCGGTGTTGTCGAGGACCAGGATCATTCAGTGGCAGCTGCGAGCATGGCCCGTGCCTTGGCGAGGGTCTCGTCATACTCGGCGGCGGGCTCCGAATCCAGCACGATTCCGCCGCCGGCCGGAATGCGAAGCAGGCCGTCCTGCCGGGTCATCGTCCGGATGGCAACACTCATGCGGAGGTCGCCGCTCCGCGTGATGTAGCCGATGGCCCCGCAATACACCCCCCGTGGTACCGGCTCCAGTTCACGGATGATCTGCATCGCCCGCACTTTCGGCGCGCCGGT
>DASTBA010000117.1:0-6608 GCA_035712285.1 Gemmatimonadales bacterium
CGCAATCCGGCGGACGATCGTGAGGGGCATCGCACTGATGCTGGACTGCGCACGATCCAGGGGTGAAACCGCCTTCTGCGGCCCGCAGGATCCGCTCCCCGAGTGAGGAGGAATGACATGACCAAGACGCGAAGCACCAGGCGGGACGAGCTGCAATCCCTCCCCGGCGTGGGCCCCAGCATCGCGCAGGATCTCCGCGACCTTGGCATCACGTCGGTCGCGGCGCTGGCACGCCGGAATCCCGAACGGATGTACCAGGCACTGAACCGGCTCACCGGCGTCCGGCAGGACCCATGCGTGCTCTACGTCTTCCGCTGCGCGGTGTACTGCGCCCGGACCCCGAAGCCAGCGCCGGCGCTCCGCCAGTGGTGGACCTGGAAGGACCGCACCCTCACTGACTGAGCTGCCCGCACCTGGCCGCCCGTTTCTCTCGGCGGAATGGCGCTACCTCCTGATGCTGAACTATGTGGTGGCGCCGGACCTGCTGCAGCCATTCGTGCCGGCCGGCACCGTGCTGGATGAATGGCGCGGCCACACCTGGCTCAGCATCGTCGGATTCCGGTTCCTGCATACCCGCATCCTCGGTGTGCCCATCCCCCTGCACCGCCACTTTCCCGAGATCAACCTGCGCTTCTACGTGCGCGGCCGTCGTGACCCGCGCCGGGCCGTGGTGTTCCTGAGGGAGATCGTGCCACGGCATGCGATCGCCACCACCGCGCGCCTGCTCTACAACGAGCCCTACGCTGCCCGATCCATGCGCGCCCAGGCACCAACGACTCCACATGACGCCCCGCCACCCATCGAATACGCCTGGCGCCACCGTGGCCGCTGGCACCGATTCGGCGCCAGGCCATCAGGACCAGCGGAGCTGATCCTTGCCGGCACGGACGAAGAGTTCATCGCCGAGCATTATGTCGGGTACACCAGACAGCGGGATGGCGGTACCGTTGCTTACGAGGTGCGGCATCCGCGCTGGCGCGTCTGGCCGGTGACCGATATCGAGTGCGACGTGGACTTCGCGGGAGAATTCGGTACGGTGAGGAGCGCCATCACCGGGCCGCCAGCGAGCGCGTTCCTGGCGGAAGGATCGGCGGTGACGGTGGGCTGGCCTCGGCGGCTCGCCACCGATCAACTACGGGGCGCCTGAGGCCGTTACACTTCACGTCATGCGCTTCGCCACCGCGACCTGCCTGCTCCTGCTGTCCGCATCCCTGGCGCCCGCCGTCGCTGAGGCGCAATCAGGCCGGGATTCCGCCTCCCTGAACGCCGCGCTCGATCACTACGCCAGCCTCACGGTGCAGATGGCGAGTGACAGCATCTCCGCACTCTACGCGCCCGACGGCGTCCTCGCAGCTACCGGCCGAGCCCCGATCCAGGGACCGGACAGCATCCGCGCCTTTCTCGAGACATTCCGGGCCTATCACGTCCTGTCGGACACCATGCGGGCGGATGGGCTCATCGTCTGGGGCGACACCGCCTGGCAGTCGGGCACCTTCCGGCAGCATGTCCTGGTGCCGGCGGGTGATACTGTCTTCGCGCACGGACGGTTCCTGTTCATGTGGGTGCGGGGCGCCGCCGGGACGTGGCAGATCCACTGGGCCAGCACGCGGCCCTGACCGGCAAGTGGCAAAGCACCAGATGTGAAGTAGATTTCGTCACCCAAATGACATCCCTGCTCCAGGAACAGTTGACGCCCCTGCTCGCCGACCGCTACCGGGTCGAGCGCGAGGTGGGCCGCGGCGGCATGGCCACGGTCTACCTCGCCGAAGACCTGAAGCACGGCCGACAGGTGGCGCTCAAGGTCCTCCACCCCGAGCTCGCCGCCACGCTCGGCGCCGAGCGGTTCCTGCGCGAGATCCAGATCGCGGCTCGGCTCCAGCACCCCCACATCCTGCCGCTCTACGATTCCGGCCGCACCGGTGGGCCGCGCGCCCAGGACTTCCTCTACTACGTGATGCCGTTCGTGGAGGGAGAATCGCTCCGGGACCGGATTGCACGTGAGCAGGCACTCCCGGTGGAGGATGCTGTCCGGATCGCGAGGAACATCGCCGCCGCGCTGGACTACGCCCACCGGCATGGTGTGGTGCATCGCGACATCAAGCCCGAAAACGTGATGCTCAACGAGGGCGTCGCCGTGGTCACCGACTTCGGCATCGCCAAGGCGGTGAGCGCCGCGGCGAGCGAGAACCTCACCCAGACCGGCACCGCCGTCGGCACCCCGGCGTACATGAGCCCGGAGCAGGCGGCGGGCGGCCCCGAGCCGGACGCCCGCACCGACCTCTACAGCCTGGGCTGCGTCCTCTACGAGATGCTCACCGGCACGGCGCCCTTCTCGGCGCCAACGGTGCAGGCGCTCATCATGAAGCACTTCACCGACCCGGTGCCGGCGATGCGGGGCACCCGGACGCCGGTCTCCACCGACCTCGAGTCGGTGGTCACCAAGACGATGGCCAAGAGCCCGGATGATCGTTACCAGACCGCCGGTCATGTGATCCAGGCACTCGGCTCACCCAAGGTGATGACGCCGCCGAATGCCACCCCGCTCGCCACACCAGCGGTAGCGCAGAAGAAGTCCATCGCGGTGCTGCCGTTCGCGGACATGAGCCCGGAGAAGGACCAGGATTACTTCTGCGAGGGAATCGCGGAAGAGATCATCAATGCCCTGAGCAAGATCGAGGCGCTGCAGGTGGTGTCCCGTTCGTCGGCGTTCGCGTTCAAGGGGCACCAGGACGTTCGCAAGGTGGGGGAGCAGCTGGGTGTGGCCACGGTGCTGGAAGGGAGCGTCCGGAAGGCAGGCAACCGGCTCCGGGTGGCGGCACAGCTGGTCAAGGTGAGTGACGGCTACCAGCTCTGGTCAGAGCGTTTCGACCGGGATCTCGAGGATGTGTTCGCCATCCAGGACGAGATCGCCGACAGCATTGTGAAGGCGCTCAGGGTGGTGCTGAGCGACAAGGAAAAGCGCGTCAAGGACAAGGCGCCCACCGCGAACGTGCAGGCATACGACTTCTACCTGCGCGGCCGCCAGTATTTCCACCAGTGGCGGAAGAAGGGCGTGGAGTACGCGCGGCGCATGTTCGAGCGGGCGCTGGAGATCGATCCCGATTACGCCCTGGCCCATGCCGGCGCCGCCGACTGCTGCTCCGCCCTCTACACGTGGTGGGATGCAAGCAAGGCGAATCTCGAAGGGGCCGAGGCGTACAGCCGGCAGGCGCTGGCGCTCGACCCGGACCTCGCGGAGGCGCATAGCGCGCGTGGCCAGGCGCTGACGCTCCGGAAGCAGCATGAGGAGGCGCACCGGGAATTCGAGGAGGCCATCCGGCTCAATCCGAAGCTCTTCGAGGCGTACTTCTTCTATGCCCGGGCATGCCTGGCACAAGGCAAGTTCGAGGATGCTGCCCGATTGTTCGAGCTGGGCACGCAGGTGCGTCCCGAGGACTTCCAGTGTCCCACGCTGCTGGTGGAAGTGTATCGCTCACTAGGCCGGGACGAGGACGCCCGCGCCACCGGCCGACGGAGCATCGAGCTCATCGAAGCCCGCCTTGCGCTCAATCCCGACGAGTCTCGTGCGCTGGTGATGGGTGCCGTCATGCATTGTCAATTCGGTAATCCGGCGCGCGGCCTCGACCTGCTGGCGCAGACGCTGGCGCTGGACCCGGATGACTCCGGCGTGCTGTACAATGTCGCCTGCGCCTATGCCCTGGCCGGACATGCCGACGAGGCGGTGGGCGCGCTCGAGAAGTCGGTCAAGAACGGGTTCGGCCACTGGGACTGGCTGGAGCACGACTCGGATCTCGACGCGGTACGCTCGCACCCCCGCTTCCAGGCGCTACTGGCCGGGCACTAGGGCCCACCAACGCCTCACGATGGCCGCCATCCCGACACCCCTGAGCCAGGCGCTGGCTGACCGCTACCGCCTCGAGCGGGAGCTGGGCGAGGGTGGGATGGCGACAGTGTACCTGGCCGAGGACCTGAAGCACCACCGTCAGGTGGCCATCAAGGTGCTGAAGCCCGAGCTTGCCGCCGCGATCGGCGCCGAGCGGTTCCTGCGTGAGATTCAGACCCTCGCAGCCCTGCAACATCCCCACATCCTCGGCCTGATTGATTCCGGGGAGGCCGGCGGCTCCACGTACTACGTGATGCCGTACGTGGACGGCGAGTCGCTCCGCGACCGACTCGCCCGTGAGCAGCAGCTCCCCGTGGAGGAGGCCGTGCGGATCACCCGTGACGTGGCGGACGCGCTCGAGTATGCGCACCAGCGCGGCGTGGTGCATCGCGACATCAAGCCCGGCAACATTCTGCTGCACGGTGCCCATGCCCTGGTCATGGACTTCGGCATCGCCCTCGCCGTGAGCAACACCGCCGGCACGCGCATGACCGAGTCGGGAATGAGCCTCGGCACCCCGCAGTACATGAGCCCCGAGCAGGCCATGGGCGCGCGAGAGCTCGGCCCGCGCACCGACGTCTACGCCCTGGGCGCAGTGCTCTATGAAATGCTCACCGGCGATCCACCGTTTTCGGCCAGCACCGCCCAGGCGATCGTCGCCAAGGTGATGACCGAGAAGCCGGTTGCGCCAAGCCGCGTGCGCGAACGGGTGCCAATGCCGCTGGAGCACGCGGTCTTGATCGCCTTGGAGAAGGTGCCCGCGGACCGCTTCCCCACGGCAGCGGCGTTCAGTGCGGCAATCCGGGAGAACGAGACCGGCCCGGACTCCGGAGGCCGCGCGGCATGGCCCGAGCTCGCCGCTCCGGCATGGCAACGGCGTCCCTTCCTGGCGGTGTGCGGAGCGGCGGCGGTGCTGGCAGGCGTGGCGGCGTGGGGCTGGCTGCGGCCCGCGCCACGGCAACCTGTGCTCCGGTACAGCATGGGCATGGTGCCGGGCCAGGCGATCCGCGAGGGCGAGGGCGGCTTGAACGTCACGTTTTCCCCGGACGGAAGCAAGCTGGTCTACGTGGGGTCCGGTAGCGCGGGAACACAACTCTGGCTGAGGGCGCGCGACGGGCTCGATGCGGTGCCGGTTGCCGGAACCGACAACGCAATCAATCCTTACTTCTCGCCTGATGGCAGGCGGATCGCCTTTTCCGACAGAACCACAAACGCGCTCAAGGTCGTTCCCGTCTCCGGTGGGCCGGCGACCACGCTGTCCATGCCGGGCAGTGGCGCGGGTGGCGGCGGCGTGTGGGGAAGCGACGGGTGGATCTACCATGACAGCGAGCGAGGGATCAGCCGCATTCGCCCTGAAGGCGGCGCCTCCGAGCTGATCGTCCCGTACGACAGCATCGCCGGCGAGGTTGGCTTCGGCTGGCCGGATCTGCTTCCCGACGGCAAGGTGCTCCTCTACCGGTCACGCCACGACGCGGACGTCAACGCCTACTCAATCGTCGCCTTCAATCTTCGCACGCATGCGCGCCGCGTGCTCACGAAGGGCGTGATGGCCCGCTACGTTGCCCCGGGCTATCTCGTGTACCTGCGGGCTGACGGGGCGGTGCTGGCGGCGACTCTTGATCCGGACGAGCTCGCCATCACCGGCCAGCCCGTGCCGATCCTTGACGGGGTCATGGTCAAGGGCTCTGGTTCTGCGGACCTTGCCATCTCCCGCACCGGAACACTGGCCTACGTTGCTGGACCGGCGGGGGCAGGCGTTGTCAATGAGGTAGTCCTGGCCGGTCGTGATTCCTCTGTCGCGCACCTGTCTCCCGCGCTCACGTTTGCTGCGCCCACCATCCCCTCGGTCAGCCTCTCTCCTGATGGAAGCCGCCTCGCCCTCGTAGTACTGGATTCTTCGTTCGCCAGCATCTGGGTGAAGCAGCTCCCGTCCGGCCCACTGGCCAGGCTCTCCGGGACAGAAGCACAAGCCCTGCGACCCCAGTGGACCCCGGACGGCAGGTCCGTGATGTATGTCGCTGCCCCCGGAGGTGGCCGGCCCCAGGCGTTGTGGCGCCGCCGCGCTGACGGCAGCGGGTCCGCTGAACCGGTGCTCAGGTCATCCCGCGATGTCGTGGACGGCGCCTACTCCCGCGATGGCCGCTGGCTGGTCTACACGATTGCGGCGGACAGCCAGAACTTCGATATCTTCGTCCAGCGCACCGCCGGCGACACCACGGCGATTCCGCTGCTCACCGGCCCGGCATACGAGCAATCCGCCACGCTGTCGCCGGATGCGAAGTGGCTCGCCTACACGTCAGACGAGTCGGGGCGTTCCGAGGTGTACGTCGTCCCGTTTCCGGCGGCGGCGTCAGCTCGCTGGCAGGTCTCGATCTCCGGCGGCATCGCGCCCCGGTGGGCGCATAGCGGCCGGGCGCTCTACTTCGAGAATCCGATCGGTGAGTTGATGGAGGTTCCACTTGGCCAGGGGGTGACCTTCACGCCAGGCGAGGCCCGGCCGATTCTCCCTCCGGCGCAACAGTCGATTGGCGTGCCGAACTACGACCTGACGCCGGATGATCGGCGCTTTGTGCGGGTACGTATCACGCCGGTAAACCAGGCCCCGGGAGGCGGCCGGATCGTGATGGTAGAGCACTGGACCGACGAGCTCCGGGACCGGATGCAGACCCGTCAGTGATGTCGGAGCAAATCACCTCGACACGTCCGGCGCCGGCGTGCTCCAGTA
>DASTBA010000118.1:0-5580 GCA_035712285.1 Gemmatimonadales bacterium
CTGCACTCACCAGCGGCTGGTTCGCTACCGTGTGCACGGCGCCCAGTTCTCCCAACAGCGCGCCAAGCTGCTCGTCGCGGCGTGGCAGGTACGACGCGCGCGGTGGGATGCAACGAATTCCGCGATGGACGCCGAGACGCGCCGACAGGTGATCGAGATACTCCACGAGACGTATCTCGACGATCTGCGTGATGCCTGGCACTACCGCACGCCAGAACCACTGGCCACGGCCCTGCAGGTCGGGGCTCTCGTCCCGGAGGGCACGGCGATCCAGCATCGCTGGCGCCGAAAAACCCGCTGGCTGCGGCAGCTGTGGCTCACTGCTGCGCGTGCCCGGGATCGCCTGTCAGCCGGTCCCGGACTCTCCTCATGATGCACCTCGACATCCTCATCCCCACGTATCGGCGGCCGGCGCTGCTTGCCCGGGCGCTTGGGAGCATCGCACGAGCCCGGGTGCCCGAGGGCCTCACGTCCGGAATCATCGTCGTCAACAACAACTCCGGCGACGAGACGCCGCAGGTGGTCGAGGATTTTGCGCGCCGGGCCCCATTGCCGGTGCGTTGCGTGACGGAACTGAAGCAGGGGCTCTCGCATGCCCGGAACGCCGGCATCGCCGCATCGAGCGCCGACTTGATCGGGATGATCGACGACGACGAGGAGATCGCCGAGGACTGGCTCGAAGTCGCGGAGCGGAGCTTCCGCGGCCGCCCTGAACTGGCCTTCATCGGCGGCCCCTATCACGGCAACTGGTCCCAGGATCCGCCCGCGTGGCTGCCGTCCTCCTTCCGTGGCGTCGTGGGAGAGGTCAACCTGGGGCCGGCGGTCAAGCCATTCACCCAGGGCGGCGCCGACCTCCTGCTGGGCGGGAATGCGGTGGTACGGCGGGAGTGGCTGGAGCGGGCCGGTCCCTACAACCCGGCGCTGGGGCGGTCCGGTGCCAATTTCGCGAGCGGCGAGGACCTCGACATGTTCGACCGGCTCACCGCGCTCGGGGCCCGGGGCGAGTACCGGCCCGATCTCGTCATTCACCACTACATCCCGCCGGAGCGCCTCACGAAGCGCTACTTCCGGCGCTGGGCCTGGGGCAACGGCCATTCGCTCGGGATGCTGCATCGCGCACGGCCGGAGCCGGTGCCGCAGATCGCCGGGATTCCCCGGTATCGCATCCGGGTGGCCCTCGAGGCCGGGGCCCGGGCGCTCGTCCGGGTCCACCGGCGGTGGACCGCGCCCGGGGAGGCATTCGCGGAGGAACTGCGGCTCAGGGAGTTCGGAGGATTCCTCGCCGGCCGGTTCCGGACGCCCTCCACGGACCATCGCTGACCCTGCCCGTTGCGCCAGCGCACCAGCCCTGTTGAACTTTGTCGGCAAGTGCGTCGGGATGCGGCCGTTCCCTGACGTGCCGGCGCATCATCTGTCGCTTCCGGTGCACGAAACTTGCACCTCGACGCCCCGAATTCTGACCTGACCCGAAAGCGTGGATCCGTGACCGAAGCGACGGCTGTCCTGAACACTCCCCGGCGTGGAGTCCTGACCGACTTCCGCGAGATTGCCCACGACATCCGGAAGTACCGCGAACTCATGTTCGAGTTCGCCCGGCGGGATATCCGCATCCGGTACAAGCAGGCGGTGATGGGGTTCGGCTGGGCGGTGTTCATGCCGATCCTGATCGTGCTCTCGGGCGTGCTGATCCGCACCGCCATGGGGCAGGCCTCCGGCTCGGGCGTGGGGCGCGCGGACATTGCGGCCATCGCGCTCAAGGGCATCGGCTGGGCCTTCTTCGCCGGTGCCGTGACCTTCGGCACCTCCGTGCTCACCGGCAACCAGAACCTGATCGCCAAGGTGTATTTCCCGCGCGAGGTGCTGCCGCTGGCCGCGCTGCTGGCCCAGACCTTCGACAGCACGATCGGCTTCATCGCCCTGGTGATCCTGCTGCCGTTCCTCGGGGTCACCCTCCACGCCTCCATCCTCTGGGTCCCGCTGCTGCTGGCGATCCTCTGGCTCCTGACCGCCGCCATCGTCGTCTTCCTGAGCTGCGCCAACCTCTTCTTCCGGGACGTGAAATACATCGTGCAGGTGGTGCTCACCTTCGGCATCCTGTTCACGCCGGTCTTCTACGAGCCGGCCATGATGGGGCCGAAGGGGGCCTGGCTCATGTGGCTCAACCCGCTGACGCCGATCCTCGAGGGGCTGCGGCTCTCGGTGGTCCGGGGGCACAACCTGGCGGCGCCCCTGAGCGAGCTGGGAAAGAAGGGCGTGGAGGTGGCGGCCTGGTATCCGACCGCCCTGTTCTACAGCGCAGCCTGGGCGGTGCTGGGACTCATCCTGGCCTCCCTGCTCTTCCATCGGGCCCAGCCGGCTTTCGCCGAGAATGTCTGACATGCAGCCGGGCATCGAGTTCGAGCACGTCTGGAAGAAGTTCCAGCGGGGCGAGCGGCACGACAGTCTCCGCGACCTGATCCCCGCCGTGGCACGACGGCTGACCGGCCGTGGCGTCCAGCGCGATGCGCTGGGCGCGGACCAGTTCTGGGCGGTCCGCGATGTGAGTTTCGAGGTGCGCCCCGGTGATGTGCTCGGCATCATCGGCCGCAACGGCGCCGGCAAGTCCACCATCCTCAAGACCTTGACCCGCATCCTCCCCCCCACGCTCGGGTGTATCGAAGTGCGCGGGCGGGTGGGGGCCCTGATCGAAGTCGCCGCCGGCTTCCACCCGGATCTGACCGGCCGCGAGAATGTGTTCCTCCAGGGCGCCATCATGGGCATGCCCAAGGCGCTGATCCGCGAGCGGTTCGACGACATCCTGGATTTCGCCGGCATCGGTCCGTTCATCGACACGCCGGTCAAGCGCTACTCCAGCGGCATGAACGCGCGCCTGGGCTTCGCCATCGCCGCGCACCTCTCACCCGACGTGCTGATCATTGACGAGGTGCTGGCGGTGGGCGACTTCGAGTTCCAGCGCCGCGCCTTCGGCCGCATGAAGGAACTGGCGCAGAGCGGCATTCCGGTGGTGGTGGTCTCGCACCAGCTCGACCGGATCGCGGAGCTCTGCACCAAGGCGATGCTCATGGAGCGGGGCGAAGTGCGCTTCGCCGGGCCCACGCTGGACGCCATCCGCCGGTACCTCGCCGTCGAGCAGGCACCCAGCGACCCGGACAGCCCCGTCATTCTCGAGAACATCCGCGTGGACGAGGGAGAGCAGGTCCGCTCGGGCGGCACGGTCCGCGTGACGGTCTCCGGCCGCGTCAACAGCGCCCGGTCCACCGGCCGCGAGCTGGTGGTCCTCACGCTCCGGAACCTGGAGGACGGGAAGGCGCTCTCCGCCGTCACCACCGACCACGGCGAGATCGTACTCCCCCGAAGCGGCCCGTTCGAGCTGGTATTCACCCTGGAGATGAACGTGCCCAAGGGGCTGTACGGGCTGGACTCCAGCGTGCGCATCAAGGAGCGGCGCGGCGACGTCGCCGCCGGGCCGGGTGCCCATCTGCAGGTGCTGACGGGCCAGCCGTTCGAAGGCCTGGTCCAGACCAACGCGCAGGTGCGTCTCGCGGAAGATCCGCGGGAGGCGCCGGCATCCTTTCGTGAACCTTCCCGCACAGGATCCGCATAGATGACCGCATCACCCACGACCTGCCTCGTCACCGGCGGGGCAGGATTCATCGGCTCGCACATCGTGCGCCGGCTGCTGGCGGACGGCCACCAGGTAAAGGTGATTGACAATCTCCTCACCGGCTCCAGGGACAATCTCACCGAGATTGCCGGGCGCATCGAGTTCATCGAGGGTGACATCCGCTTCCCGGCCGACTGCGACCGCGCCTGCGCCGGGGTGGACGCCATCTTCCACCTGGCGGCGCTGCCCAGCGTGCCCCGCTCCATCCAGGATCCGGTGGGCTGCAACGACCACAACGTGAACGGCACCATCCAGCTGCTGGAAGCGGCTCGGCGCGCCAAGGCCCGCCGCGTGGTCTTTTCCAGTTCGAGCTCGGTGTACGGCGACACGGACGTGCTGCCCAAGGTCGAGACGATGGAACCGCTCTGCCGCTCCCCGTATGCGACGGCCAAGCTCGCCGGCGAGCAGTACGTGCTGGCGTACGCCCGGGCCGGCCTCATCGAGGGAGTTGCCCTGCGCTACTTCAACGTCTTCGGGCCCCGGCAGAGCCCCACGAGTGCCTACGCCGCGGTGATTCCGGTCTTCCTCAAGGCGGCCGCCACCGGCGGCACCGCTACCGTTTTCGGCGACGGCGAGCAGACCCGGGACTTCACCTACATCGAGAATGTGGTGAACGCCAACATGGCCGCCGCCTTCGGACCTTCGGGCAAGGTGAACGGTTGGGTAACCAATGCGGGCGCCGGGAGCCGGATCTCGCTCAACGACCTCCTCGGCCTGGTGGAGAAGGTGACCGGCCGTGCGGTCACCAGGAACTACGGGCCGCCGCGCGCCGGCGATGTGCGGGATTCACAGGCGAGCCTCATCCGCGCTGCCGCCGTGCTCGGCTACCAGCCAACCGTGGACGTGGAGGAAGGGCTGCGCCGGACGTGGGCGTGGTTTTCCCAGGCCCATGATGCCGGCTCCCCGTCACCGGCACGCGCCGCGCGATGACGCCGCGTGACAACCGGCCACCGGCCTCCCGGTACCGGAGCTGGAAGTCACATGCAGTGCTCCTCAGTCTTTGGACCGACCCGGCATACCTGTCATACCGGCTGCGCCGGCTGACATCACCGCGGCGACCGGCGGCGGGCCCCGCCGCTGCCGCGCTGCCCGGGAAGACGGTGCCGAGCACGCCCGCCATCCCGGCCGGAACACTGGACGGTCTCGACGTGGATCTGGTGTACTGCTGGGTGGATGGCCAGGATCCGGCTCACCGGACCAAGCGCGACTACTGGGTCCGGCAGTGCGGCCTCAACCCGAGATCCGCCAACCCCGACGTCCGGTACGTCGAGCACGACGAACTCCGCTATTCGCTCCGATCAGCGGAGAAATACGCACCGTGGGTCCGCCGCATCTTCATCGTGACCGATGGCCAGACGCCCCGCTGGCTCAACACGGCTCATCCCAAGATCACGCTGATTGACCAGAACGCGATTGCGGCGGACCCCGATTCCCTGCCGGTGTTCAACTCGATGGCGATCGAGGCCCAGCTCCACCTCATCCCCGGGCTGTCCGAACACTTCATCTACTCCAACGATGACATGTTCTTCGGGCAGCCCTGCCACCGGGAAGACTTCTTCACCCCGCTCGCGCCGGAGAGGGGCACCGACCGGATCGGCATGGTGGTGACGCTCGGGGATCCCGAGAACGCCTGGATCGTGCCCTGGCACTGGTCCGTGCGGTCGGGAAACCAGCTCTGGATGGCGCAATGGAACAACGTCAAGCTTGGGCTCGAGTCCTGGCGGCCGTGGCGCCGGGCGCGGTACGTGACGAATCACCAGGCCCAGTCCATGACGCGCCGCGCACTTTCGGCGGCCGCCCGGCAGTTCCCCAAGGCGTGGCGAGCGACCTGCCGGAGCCGGTTCCGGCAGCCGGGCGACCACGAGTTTCTGGCGATGGCGCGTTACATGAGTCTCTGGAATGGTGAGGCACGGCTG
>DASTBA010000119.1:0-4927 GCA_035712285.1 Gemmatimonadales bacterium
GCCGCGCGGCGGATGCGACCAACCACGGATCTCCCTGCTGAAGCGGAGTCAGGACATGTTGCACATTCTCGCAATGCTGCAGGAGCCCGCGGCGGCCGCGGTCTCGGCGGCGGCCGGCAAGGGCTACGGCCTCATCGGCGCCGGCCTGGCCGGCGGTCTCGCGGTGGTCGGTGCCGGCATCGGCATCGGGATGGCGGGCGGCAAGGCGGTGGAAGGCATGGCGCGCCAGCCGGAGAACAGCGCCCGCATCCAGACGGCGATGATCATCGCGGCGGCGCTGGTCGAGGGCGTCGCGCTCTTCGTCGCGGTCATCGCGTTCCTGATCCAGGGCAAGGTGACGTTCTGAACGGGCCCACGGCCGTGCGTCCTTGCGGCGTACGGCCGTGCGGTTCGCGGTTTCATTCGGAGATGATCGCATGACACGAAGCCTCTGGACCATCCCGGTCCTTGCGCTGATCGCGGCGCCGCTCGCCGCCCAGGAAGCCCCGGCCAAGGGTCCGCTCACGGTCGAGGGCGGGCTGATGTTCTGGACGCTGGTGATCTTCGCGCTGCTGGTGGCGGTGCTGTGGAAGTTCGCCTGGCCGCAGATTCTCGGCGCCGTCGAGGCGCGGGAGAAGGCGCTGGAGCAGCAGATCGCCGAGGCGGCCCGGAACCGGGAGGAATCGGCCCGGATGCTGGAGGAGCAGAAGAAGCTCCTGGCGGATTCGCGCACCCAGGCCCACCAGATGCTGACCGACGCCCAGGGCGCCGCCGAGAAGGAGCGCACGCTGCTGCTGGAGAAGGCGCGGCAGGAGCAGGAGGAGCTGCTGGCCCGCGCCCGCCGCGAGCTGGACGAGGAGCGCCAGCGGGCGGTGGCGGAACTCCGCCGCGAGGCGGTGGATCTCTCCCTCGCCGCCGCCGGCCGGCTGATCCGCCAGCGCCTGGGCGATGACAGCGACCGCAAGCTGGTGGCGGATTACCTGGCCACGCTGGAGCCCACGAATTGAGGGCGCCCGGCGTCGCGCGGAACTACGCGGAAGCGCTCTTCGCGCTGGGTGAGCACGGCGGCCGCACGGCGGAGTATGCCGAGCTGATCGACGCGGTGGCCGGCGCCATCGACTCGGCGCCGGCGGTGCAGGGCGTGCTCTTCTCGCCCCGGGTGACGAAGGCCGCCAAGGCGGAGCTGCTGGCGCGGGCGCTGCCCGACGCACCGGCCGACTTCGTGCGCTTCCTGCAGGCGGTGGTGCGCCGCGGGCGGCAGGGGCTCTTCGGCGAGATCGCGCTCGCCTACCAGGAGCTGCTGGACCTGAAGCTCAACCGCGTGCGCGCCTCGGTGGTGCTGGCCCGCGAGCCGAACGCCGCGCTCCGCGAGGAGGTCCGCAAGGCGCTCACCACGGCGCTGGGCAAGGACGTGTTTCCCCAGTTCAGCGTGGATCCCGAGATCCTGGGCGGTACGATCGTCCGTGTGGGCGAGCGGGTCTACGATGGCTCCGTCCGGCGGCGGATGACGCGGCTCAGGAGGCAGTTGCTGGGCTGATGACGTCGTGGGTCGTGAGTCATGGGTCGAGGGCTCCGGAGCTGTAACCGGGGCCCTTGCTGTTTGCGTAGTTATCTTTGCCACATCCCACTCACGACTCACGACTCACGACTCACGACTCACGACTCACGACCCACGACCCACGACCCACGACTCCATGCTTCCCATTCTCCTCTCCCTCGCCGCGCTCCAGCAGCAGCCAGCCGACCCGCATGCACCGTACTGGCAGCAGCATGTGGCCTACGACATCACCGCCCGGCTCGATGAGGCCACGAGCGTCCTGGGTGGAACGGAGACGATCCGCTACACCAACCATTCACCCGACACGCTCACGACCTTCTCGCTGCACCTCTACCTCAATGCCTTCCGGCCCGGCTCCCGCTGGGCCGATGTCGATTCGGCCGAGGGGCGCCGGCGGTTCAACGACCTGAAG
Source organism: Gemmatimonadales bacterium (assembly GCA_035712285.1). Classification (GTDB taxonomy): domain Bacteria; phylum Gemmatimonadota; class Gemmatimonadetes; order Gemmatimonadales; family GWC2-71-9; genus CAMLHP01. The sequence goes on from DASTBA010000119.1 coordinate 1,950, forward strand.
GACCCCGACTACGCGTTCAACCACGTGCGGAACGTGGTCATCATGGGCCAGCCGGTGACGGCCGAGTATCCGTTTGCGCCGGACAGCACCATCGTGCGCTTCCATCTGCCCCGGCCGCTCGCGCCGGGGGCGGCGATGGACATCGCGATGGACTGGGACGCGCGGGTCTCCACCGTGCCGCGCCGCCAGGGGCGCCGCGGCCGGCACTACGACTTTGCACAATGGTATCCCAAGGTGGTGGTCTATGACCGCTACGGCTGGGAGGAGCATCCGCTCTATCCGGCGGGGGAGTTCTACGGCGAGTTCGGGTCGTTCATCGTGCGGCTGGATGTGCCGGAGGACCAGGTGGTGGGCGCCACCGGCGTGCCGGTCTGCGGCGATCCCGGCTGGGAGCGCGCCAACCAGCTGAAGGACACGCCGGTGGACTACCAGCGCGACTACTACGGCGCGGCGACCCGGGCGCTGGCGGGCCAGTGCGCGGCGCCGGCGGACGGGCGGAAGGAGATCATCTGGTACGCCGACCAGGTGCATCACTTCGCCATCTCGATGGCACCGGACTACCGCTACGAGGGGGGGCGGTTCAAGGACGTGGCGGTGCACGTGCTGTACCAGCCGGGCGACGAGAAGAGCTGGGGCGGCGGCATCGCCGTGAAGCGCACCGAGGTGGCGCTGGCGTGGCTGGACCAGCTCTACGGCAAGTTCGGCTGGCCGCAGATCAGCAACGTGCACCGCGTCGAGGGAGGCGGCACCGAGTTCCCGATGATGATCCACGACGGATCCGCCGGCCAGGGGCTCATCGTGCACGAGCTGGGGCACAACTACACCATGGGCATCCTCGCCAACAACGAGTGGCGCGAGGGATTCCTGGACGAGGGCTTCACCAGCTTCCAGTCCAGCTGGTTCGAGGAGGCGACCACGGGGCAGGATGCCTGGCCCGGCACCGAGGCGTTCATCCTGAACATTGACCTCGACGGGATGAGCGAGCCGGCCAGCCTGGTGAGCGAGAAATACCACGACTTCACCAGCTACAACCTCTCCATCTACACCCGCGGGGAGATGTTCTACGACTTCCTCCGCTACATCGTGGGCGACGACACGATGCGGGAGATCCTCCGCACCTTCTACCAGCGCTGGCAGTTCAGGCACGTGGACGAGGCGGCCTTCCGCGAGGTGGCCGAGGAGGTGTCGAAGCGGGACCTCTCGACGCTGTTCGGCCAGTGGCTGCACGGGACGCCGCTGTACGACTACGGCGTGGGCCGGGTCCGGCGGAGGCACGGGGCGGACGGCAACTGGACCACCGATGTCGAGGTAGTCCGCCACGCCGATGGACGGCTCCCGGTGGAAGTGGCGCTGGTCGCCGGCAGGGACACCGTCGTCCGGCGGACCGACGGGCTGGCCGCGTCGGAGTGGGTGCGGTTCGTCACGCCCTCGCGGCCCGGGCGCGTGCGGCTCGACCCCCGGGTGCGGACGCACGACTGGAACATGCTCAACAACGAGCGGCGCTTCGGGCTCACGCTGGGGAACCTGTTCTTCGGCCGGCAGCCGGTGAAGGTGGGGCTGGACCACTATCTCTCGGAGCCCGTCTACCGTGACCGGCGTGCCGTGAGCGTGGGCCCGGTCGCCTGGTACAACGACATCGGTGGCCTCACGGTCGGGCTGCGGGAGCGGGAGAATTATTTCGGGCGGTTCGAGCGGAACGAGATGATCGCGACGGGGGGAACCGGCCTGTTCAACGAGGCCAACCCCGACCAGAACGACGTGGACATCGCCGTGCGCGGCCGGAACCCGGTCTGGTTCCGCGCGCCGGGATTCGAGTTCTCCTACGAGGGCATGCACGTCGAAGGGCGTGGCGCCGCACGCCTCGGTGCCGACTGGACCAGGCGGAGTTCGCTGCAGAGCCGCACGACGCGGACCTTCGGTCTCTCCGCGCAGTGGGTGGGCGTGCTGGATCCGGCGTACCTTGAACCCGGCGCCTATGACGACGGCGGGTCGGTCGAGCTGGAGCTCCACAGCGGGATCTCCACGGTGAGCGGCAGGTGGACACTCGCGGCGCGCTCGACCGCGGCCGGCGGCGGCGCCTACGCGAACCCCGGCCCCGGCACCACGGCCGACAAGCGGTACGATTTCGGTCCCTACTTCCGCGCGACGGTGGAGGGCACCGCCCGTCGCTCGCTGGGCTCGCGGCTCTCGTTCGGCGCGCGGGTGTTCGGCGGCACGCTGGCGAGTACCGGTCCCAAGATCCGGCAGCGGCAGATGTTCGTGGCCGGCGCCGGCCCCTATGCCCAGCTCTGGAATCCGTTCACCCGTTCGCGCGGGTCCCTCTTCCGCCAGGAAGACGTGCACTACCAGGTGCCGGGCGACGGCAACGTGCGCGGGCTGGATCACAACCTTGCCGCGCCGAATCTTGCCGCCGTCAACCTGGAGCTGGCGGCCCGGATCTACTCGCGCCGCAGCGCCGGTCCCTTCCGGAGCGTATCGCTCGCGCTGTTCGGCGACGGCGCGGTCGGCGACGGGGATCTTGCCGACCCGCTCACCGGGCATGCCCGCGTCACCGGCGATGCCGGCATCGGTATCCGGGCCGAGCATCGCATCGGCCAGACCAGCTTCCAGACGCGGGTGGATTTCCCGCTCTGGGTCGAGCGCGAGGAGCTGGCGGACGACCGGGACACGCTGAAGCCGCTCGCCTTCCGGTGGCTCTTCAGCTTCGAGCCGGCGTTCTGAGCGGGCTTCGAGCCTTGCTCGCGGGATCTGTCACCCTGAGCGCAGCGAAGGGACCGATGGCGAGGTTATGGCTCCTTCGCCGCTCTGCGGCTCAGGATGACAGGCCAGGGGTGCTGGATGAACACTGAACGGCGGGACCTCTTCCAGCGCGCCATCGGGAAGTGGCTGGGCGATGTCCTGGACAAGACCGAGGACCGCGTGGTGGCGACCCGCTACATGCGGCCCCCCGGCGCGCTGCCCGAGATCGGATTCCTCGC
>DASTBA010000120.1:0-12583 GCA_035712285.1 Gemmatimonadales bacterium
AGTACCGATCGAGACCAGCGCCGGAGAGCCCGGCACCTGTGCCGCACCGCTCGCATCCCAGCACCAGGCGGTCGAATCCGAGAGCGCCAGGCCGCAGAACGACGGCCCCGTCGCCGTCGGCGCGCCGACGATGCGCCAGAGAGGTGGTACGCCCCCAACCAGCAGCAGGTCCGGCGCCGCAGCACTGGCACAGCGCACGATGCCGGTATTGTCCAGGGTGCATGCGTCGGACGAGGTCACCGCCACGTCCACGAAAGTGGTGCGCTGGTCGAGCAGGCCCGGCGCCGTGGTCGGGGAGTCGTATCCGGTGGGATCGGGCCGGTCCGACACCCCGGCGGTCAAGACCCACGAGTCATTCCCCCAGCACCACACGGCACCAGCGAGGAGCCCGCAGCCCAAGGCATAACCCGATGCGACACGCTCCGCCCGGAAGGCGCGGCCGATCGTGGTCAGCACGATGGTGGCGCCGGATGCCGCATGCGCCGTGAGCTCGTTGACCCCGGGCGTGGCGCCGATGGTCCAGCGCACGGCGGATTCCCCCTGCGCATCGGTGGTGCCGTTCAGCACTACGATACCGCCATCACCCTTCGTGACGGTCCAGGTGATCGCGACACCGGCCAGCGGCTGCCCGGCATCATCGGCGAGCTGAATGCGCGTGGTGTCATGCAGCGGCCAGCCGGGCACCGCAGCCACGGGCGCACCACTCACGATGGAGAGGCCGCCGGTGGGCGCCGCGGGCGAAGAGTCGGAGCAAGCGGAAAGGGCGGCGAGCGCACAGGCCGCGACGAGGACTCTCACAAGGGATGGCATGGTGCGGGTGACGCGCTCCGGGTCGGGTACGACACACGAGCGGCTGTCGGGGCGCACCGCCGTGCGCGGGGCGCACCGCCGTGCGCCCCTACAGCTACAGCCGCTCGCGCAGGAAGGCGGGCGTCAATCCCTGCAGCCACCCCGCCAGCCGGGTGAACTCCCCGCTCACCATGAGCAGCCCCACGGCAACGAGCAGGATCCCGCTGACCACCTTGACGGTGCCCAGATGCCGCCGGAAGCGCTTGAACCAGCCCAGGAACCAATCCAGCGCAAACGCGGCGAGAAGGAACGGCACCGCCAGTCCCGCGGAGTAGGCGGCGAGCAGCATCATTCCCCGGGTGAAGTCGGCCTCGGTGGCCGCCAGCCCGAGAATGGCGCCGAGGATCGGCCCGATGCAGGGCACCCAGCCGGCCGCGAACGCCATGCCCACCAGCACCGATCCCAGGTAACCAAGGGGTTTCTCCTGCATGTACATCCGCTGCTCGCGCTCCAGGAACGGGAGCTTGAGCACGCCCATGGTCCAGAGACCGAACACGATGACCAGCACGCCGCCGATCCGGGCGATCAGCTGCTTCCGCTCCTTGAGCGCCAGACCGAAGGCGGACGCGCCCGCGCCCAGCGCCAGGAACACGAGGGAGAAGCCGAGCACGAAGAGCAGGGCGTTGATGACGGCGAGGCGCCGGCGGTTGGCGGCCTCCGGCACCGCCATGCCGGTGAGGAAGCCGATGTAGGACGGCACCAGCGGCAGCACGCAGGGCGAGAGGAAGCTCAGCACGCCGCCCAGAAAGGCGACGGCGATCCCGAGCCCGGCGGCGTCATTCATCGCGCCGGCCCTCCCACTTCCTGCTGGAGGCACTCGCGGCAGATGCCGCCGATCTCCACCCGGTGGCGCACATGCCGGAATCCGTGCTCATCGGCCACCAGCGGCAGGAGCCGGTCGAGGTGGGCATGCGTGAACTCCACCACCTTTCCGCAACGCTCGCAGATGAGATGTCCATGATCACCCGCCGGCCCTTCCGGCTCGAAACGGCCCGACCGCGCGCCGAACTGGTGCCGGCGCACGAATCCGCCGCGCTCGAGCAGGTCCAGCGTCCGGTAGATCGTGGCCGTGCCGAAGCGGGCGCCGCCCGCCTCCAGCCGTTCGCGCAGCTCCTCCACGCTCAGGTGCTCATCGGACGAGAAGACGGCGTCGGCGATCGCATCCCGCTGGCGGGTCACCGGCAGGCGGTGCATGCCGAGCCACCCATGAAAGCGCTCCAGCAGCTCGGCGCGCGCATCAGCGGAGAGCCGGGTCATCCGTCACCCTGGCGAACCACTCGGCCACATCCACCGGCACCGGCGGCTCCTCGTCGTCGGTGCGGCGATGGGCTTCCTCCAGGAGCGCCGGCAGCCGCTCCACCGGCCCGGAGCCCACTTCCCTGACCTCCGCCTCGAACTGCCCCCGCTCCTTGCCCTTCACCTGCAGCATGTAGCGCGCGGTGTAGATCCGCCGGCGTTCGGCCGCGTCGCCTTCCGCCCGTGCCAGCACCGCCGTCCCGAATTCGCACGGCCCCTGACGCATCACCGGGAAGCACCAGACCGCATCCAGTTCGCCGACCGGCAGCTGTTCCGCCACCAGGCGGGCCAGCCGCTCCCAGCCGAATCCCGGCACCGATCCGCTCACCGGGCGCCTGCCAGGGCGCGTTCGACGTAGAACCGGAGCACGGTCATGAAATCCTGGGCGTTGGTCACGACGCCGTACGCCTGATGGGTGCCGCGATCCTTCAGCTTGTTGACCACGAACTCGGTCTGGTCCACGCAGATCGTCATCAACGGCTCGGGGTAGCCGCGGACCGTGTGAAATGCCGGCAGCATGTTCCCCACCGCGATGGCATGCAGCGCCGTAGCCACGAAGACGGCTCCCGTCGCCTTCACGGTATGCTCCCGCATGGCATCCTGGGCGGCGACGGAATCGGTGATCACGCCCGGCAGCGGGCCGTCGTCGCGGATCGAACCCGACAGCACGAACGGCACGCCCCGCGTCACCAGCGCGTGCATGATCCCGCTGGGCACGAGCCCGCCCTGCACCGCGGCGGCAATCGAGCCGGCCGCGCGGACCCGATTGATGGCCCGCATGTGGAGGCCGTGCCCTCCCTCGGTGGGCTGTCCGGTACTGGTCATGCCGAGGGTGGTGCCGAAGATCGCGGCTTCCATGTCGTGCACCGCGACCGCATTGCCCGCAAGAAACGCCTGCACGAAACCCTGGGTGATGAACCATTCGAAATCGGTCCGGGCGCGGGAATGCACCAGCGCCGGCCCGGCCACCCAGACAAGATAGCCGCCGCTGTTCCGCTCCTCGATCAGCCGCGCCGCCAGCTCTTCGTAGTTGACGGGGCGTTCGCGGCTCACCTCGGTGCTCATGAACCGGAACTCCTGGTTGGCGCTGTGCCCGCCGCCCAGGAAGCCCTCGCCATGCACCACGATCCCCTCGGAGCCGTCTTCCGCCGTCCCCATGGCGATCAGCTCTCCCGCCATGAGGCGGCGCGGCTCCACCACCTCCAGCTCGTCCCCGCGCCGCACGATCACACAGTCCATCCTCGGCCGGGACGGGGCGACCCACCGTCCGCCGAGATGCACATAGGTGGGCAGGTTGGAGGTCGAGAAGAAATCCTCGGGCAGCACGCCGTCCGCCGGCAACGGCGCGAAGCGGGCTTCGGGCGCTCCGGCAAACGGCGGCCTGGCGAAGTCGGGACTGGTTCCTGGTCTGGTCGGCATACGGGCAGGAAGCTAGGCGGGAACCACGCGGCGGCCAAGCGGCTACAGCAGCGATGCCGGATCGCGATCGAGCACCAGGCGCGGCTCGCGGTGCCGGGCCGCGTTGCGGGCTGCGGCCCGCACCAGGCGGCCGAGTGGCTGCCGCGGGCCACGCACCAGCACGTGCCAGCGCCAGCGCTCCCGGAGGCGCGCCACCGGACAGGGCGCGGGCCCCAGGACATCCAGCGGCAGTCCGTGCCGGGCGATCACGCGCGCCACCCATTCGGCAAAACGTACGGCCGCGGCGCTGACGGCCTCCTCGTCCGGGCCCGACAGCACGGCGTTGAGAAGTGTGGTGTGCGGAGGATAGAGTGGCGAGCGGCGAGTGGCCGACTCCGCCGCGAGGAATCCCGGCGTGTCGTGCGCCGCCGCGAAGGTGAGGGCGGCATGCGCCGGGGCCCGGGTCTGCACCAGCACCCGCCCTCCCTTCGGCCCCCGGCCCGCTCGTCCGCTCACCTGGGCCAGCAGCTGGAAGGTACGCTCCGCGGCGCGGAAGTCGGGCAGGAACAGTCCGGTGTCCGCATCCACGACGCCCACCAGCGTGACATTCGGGAAGTCCAGCCCCTTGGCGATCATCTGGGTGCCGAGCAGGATGTCCACCTCGCCCCGTTCCACTGCGCCGAGGATGCGGCGGTGCGACCACTTGCTGCTGGTGGTGTCCAGGTCCATCCGCGCGATCCGGGCCGACGGGAAGCGGGCCGCCATCGCCTGCTCCAGCTGCTGGGTCCCGATGCCGCGCATCTGCTGTACCACGCCACCGCAGGCCGCGCAGGCCTCCGGCACCGGCTCGCCATGGCCGCAGTAGTGGCAGCGCAGCCCGTGCGGCGTCCGGTGCACCGTGAGGGCGATGCTGCACTGGGGGCATTCGCGCACGGTGCCGCACGCGGTGCACTGGAGAAAGTTCGCGAACCCGCGGCGATTGAGCAGGAGGATGACCTGCTCGCCACGGCGCAGGGCATCCGCCACGGCATCGTCCAGCGCTTCGCTCCACGGTACCGGCAGGAGATCCCGAATGACGGGCGCGCTCCGGAGATCCACCAGCTCGACCGGCGGCATCGGGCGCGCCTCGATGCGATCAGGAAGCCGGAGGAGGTGCATGCCTCCGGAGCCGTCGCTGGCTCGCTCCCAGCTTTCGAGCACCGGCGTGGCGCTCCCGAGGATGAGACGCGCGCCCTCGATGCGGGCTCGCACCGCCGCCACGTCGCGGGTGACGTAGCGCGGAGACTCGCCGTTCTTGTAGCTGGCCTCGTGTTCCTCGTCCACCACGATGAGGCCGAGATGCTGCACCGGGGCGAACAGGGCGCTGCGCGGACCCACCGCGACCCGGCGGTTTCCGCTCCGCAGGGCGCGCCACGCATCGGCCCGCTCGCCATCCGAGAGGCCGCTGTGCAGCACCGCCACCTCGTCCCCGAATGCCCCGCGGAACCGGCTCACCGTCTGGGGCGTGAGGCCGATCTCGGGCACCAGGACGATGACGCCGCCGCCCGTCTCCAGCACCTCGCGCGCCGCCTCGAGGTACACCAGCGTCTTCCCGCTTCCGGTCACGCCGTACAGGAGCGCCGACTCTCCCGCGGCCATCCCGTCAATCTGCTCCAGGGCCAGACGCTGGGCGGGGGTGAGCGTGCCGGGCAATGGCGTCGGGACCAGGTCGGCGAAGGGGTCCTTCGGTGCGGGATTCGATGCGAGCCGCGCCAGGTCGGATCGTACGAGGCCGCGTACGACGGTGTCGCCGAACCCGAGCTGGTCCCGCAGGTGTCGTAGCGAGCTGCTGCCGCCCAGCGCCTCCAGCGCCTCGTACAGCGCCCGCTGACGGGGGCGCCGCCGGAAGCGCTCCTCCCGCTCCGAGAGACTGAGCTGGCCGCCCGAAAGAGTGATCGCGCGCTCGTCGTGCGGCCGCACACCGCCACCGGCGGCCCACATGGCGCCGGGCAGCACGGCCCTGAGGGCCAGGCCGTGCGGCGCGCCGTAGTACCGTCGCATCCAGTCGGCGAGGTCGAGGAGTGCGGGCGAGAGCGCGGGCTCGTCATCCAGGAGTGCGGTGACATCGCGGGCCTCCCGCTCCGGCGGCGGGACGTCATGGCCGATGATGATCCCGGTGACCGGCCGCCCGCGAAGCGGCACCGTGACACGGGCGCCAATGGCGCTGCTGCCGGACAGATCGTCCGGCAGGCGGTAGGTATAGGGACTGTCGAGCGGAAGAGGCAGCAGGACGTGGACGAACCGGCCGGTCATCGGCGCGTGACGCCCAGCCCCGGTCCGGACGGAAGTGCGACCTGGCCCTTCGCGATGGTGGCGCCGGCGAAAGGATCGTTGCTGAGGAGCGCGGCGCCGTCGAGATCCACGATGTCCACGAGCGGCGTGAGGTGGGCCGCCGCGGTGATGGCCAGGGAGCTCTCGATCATGCAGCCGACCATGATCATGAGGTGGTGCGCCCGCGCGATGGCGATCATGCGGAGCGCCTCGCGGAGGCTGCCGCACTTGGCCAGCTTGATGTTGATGCCGTCCACCTTGCCCACGAGGGGCGGGATGTCGGCGGCCACCTTGCAGCTCTCATCGGCGATGAGCGGAATCCGCGCCTTGCGGCGCACCATCGCCAGCCCGTCCAGGTCCTGCGGCACCAGCGGCTGCTCCAGGACCGTGACCTTGAACTCCTCCAGCACCGGCAGCATCGCGATGGCCTGCTTCACCGTCCAGCCGCAGTTGGCGTCCACCCGGAGCTCGCGGTCGGTCTCGCAGCGGATCGCCTCCAGGATTTCGAGGTCCCGGTCGCTGCCGAGCTTGACCTTGAGGATGGGATACTCGGCCGCTTCCTTCACCTTGGCGCGGATCTTCTCCGCGGTATCGATCCCGATCGTGAAGGTGGAGCGCGGCGCAGCGGCAGGATCCAGTCCCCACAGGCGGTAGAGCGGCACGCCGAGGCGCTTGCCCGCCAGGTCGTGGAGCGCGGCCGAAAGTGCCGACCGCGCAGCAGGGTTCCCGCCGAGCGCCAGCGCCCACTGGCGCTCCGCCGATTCCAGGTCCAGCGGATTGTCGGGCAGGAACTGACCGTACACCCCCAGGGCCGCGATGACCGTCTCCGGCGTCTCGCCATAGAACCGGGTGGCCGCCGCCTCGCCCCAGCCCTCGGTCCCGTCGCCGTCAATCACCCGCACCCACACCGTGCGGTGTGATGACTTCCCGCCCCGCGCGATGACGAACGGGTGCGTCGTGGTCAGGTCGAGGATACTGGTTTCAAGGCGCAGGGACACGGCCGGCTCCGGAAGCGATTACTGCATGGCGCCGAGCTGCGCAATCACGCCGTCGGCGAGGCGAGACGGAATGTAGCCGCCCTCCAGCACGCCCACGAGAGGCGGCGAACCGGGCAGCGCACGGAGGCGTTCGGTCAGTTCGCGAATGTGGCCCGGCTCGAGGGTGAACCCGCCCAGCGGATCACCCTGCAGGCTGTCGAAGCCCGCCGACACGATGGTCGCCTGCGGGCGCCAGCCGCTGGTGGCTTCGGCGACGGCGCCCCAGAGGTCGGCCACATACCGCTCCGGTGGCAGGCCTTCTGGACGGGGCACATTCCACACATTGCCCACGCCGCGCTCGTCGGCGGCACCGGTGCCGGGCCACCAGGGCCACTGATGCAGGGAGACGAACCGGATGCGCGGCTCCCGTTCCACCAGCGCCTGGGTGCCGTTGCCGTGGTGCACGTCCCAGTCCACGATGAGCACGCGTTCGAGCCCCCGGGAGAGGGCATGGTATGCTGCGATGGCGGCGTTGCCCAGCAGGCAGAAGCCCATCCCGGCGCCGCGCAGGGCATGATGACCCGGCGGCCGGCCGGCTGAAAAGGCGCACCGCCCCTGCCCGATGGCCACCTCCATGGCGGCAACCGCGCCGCCGGCACTTCGCCGCGCCGCCTCCCAGCTGCCCGCGCTCATGGTGGTATCGGGGTCCAGCACGCCGCCGCCCCGTTCGGCCAGCTGCCCGAGTTCCGCGACGTAGGCCGCGTCGTGCACGGCGAGGATCGCGCGATCATCGGCGAGCGGAGCCTCAGCCAGCACCGCGACTGGCTCGTCCCGGAGCCGGGCGAGCAGCACCCGCAACCGCTCCGGTGATTCGGGATGCCCCGGCCCCGGATCGTGGGCGACGCTGTCAGGATGGGAAAAAACGGGAACCGGCACGGCGGTCAGTTGCGGCGGATCAGATCCTGGAGCTGGCGAGCTTCACCGGCGAGTGCGCGCCGGGCCTCCTGCAGGTCATGGAGCTGGCGCTTGTGCCGGCGCCAGAACGCGCCCACCAGGAGGCTGCCCACGATCAGCGTGGCACCGCCGGCCACCAGGAGCGGCCGGTGCAGCCAGACACCAGCCACAATGAGGGCCACGCCATCGAACGCAAGGAATGCCGCGGCGACGACCGTGAGCACCCGGACGCCAGCCGAGGGCACGGCGTTCACCGGACCGGACGCCGCCGGCGCGGAAGGATGATGAGGTTCGCGTTGGGAATGACGCCGGCATCGGCGAGCGAACCGGCCTCGTTGAGCAGCTCCGCGCCCCGGAACTTCACGAGGTATTCGTCAGGGTCCCGCCGCACGCGCGTCGCGGCCAGCGCCTGCCGCTTGAGCTCGGCCACCGAACGCGCCGGCTCGAACGGGAGCCGGACTTCATCCCACACGTCCTGCACCATGACGCGAAGAGGTTCCGGTCCGTTCATGCCGCGACTTCCAGTTCGGGCAGCGTACTCAGGAACCGGTCCAGCGCCTGATCGAAGAAGAGCGTGGACCCGCGCACCCGATGCCCGCCATCGGCCGGGAAGACCGCGAGGGAAATCTCCTCGCCGCCCTGGCCCCGCAGCGTCATCCAGCCGTCACCCGATTTCTCGGGATAGGCCGCGGTCTGCGGAACCCGCTCGGCGAAGAACTGCCGGGCCCGCTCGAACACCTCGCGCGGCGCGAGCGACGTGAGCTTCTCGTAGATCATGGCACCAATATAGCAAGGGCGCACGGCCGTGCGCCCATACATGAGAGCGCACGGCGTTTCGTCCTCACGCCTGCAGCCGCTCCCTGATCCACCCCGGCACCTGCCCGGCCGCCACCCGCACCTGCTGCATGCTGTCCCGCTCCCGGATGGTCACGGTACCGTCGCCCAGCGAGTCGGTGTCCACCGTGACGCAGTACGGCGTGCCCGCTTCGTCCTGGCGCCGGTAGCGCCGGCCGATCGCCCCGCTGTCGTCATAGAAGGCGTTCATGTGCGAGCGCAGGTCGTGATAGAGACGCTCCGCCATCTCCGGCATGCCGTCCTTCTTCATGAGCGGCAGGACCGCCACCTTGAGCGGCGCCACCGCCGGGTGGAAGCCCAGCACCACGCGGGTCTCGCCCTCCACCTGTTCCTCGCGGTAGGCATCCACCAGCACGGTGAGCGTCACCCGGTCCGCACCCGCCGACGTTTCAACGATGTAGGGCACGTATCGCTCGTTGGCCGCCTGGTCGAAGTATTCGAGTTTCTTGCCCGAGTACTCCTGATGCCGCTTGAGGTCGAAGTCGGTGCGGTTGTGGATGCCCTCGATCTCGTTCCAGCCGAAGGGGAATTCGTACTCGATGTCGAAGGCGGCGCGGGCGTAGTGCGCCAGCTCGTCCGGACCGTGCTGGTGCCAGCGCAGCTTCTCCGGATTCAGCCCGAGCGTCTGGTGCCACGCCATCCGCAGCATCCGCCACCGCTCGAACCATTCGTCGTCGGTCCCCGGTTTCACGAAGAACTGCATCTCCATCTGCTCGAACTCGCGAGTCCGGAAGATGAAGTTGCCGGGGGTGATCTCGTTGCGGAACGCCTTGCCGATCTGCGCGATGCCGAAGGGCACCTTCTGCCGCGACGACTGCAGGACGTTCAGGTAGTTGACGTAGATGCCCTGCGCCGTCTCCGGGCGCAGGTAGACCACCGCCGCCTGCTCCTCCACCGGTCCCATGAAGGTCTTGAACATGAGGTTGAAGAGCCGCGGCTCGGTCAGGTCGCACGCCGTGTGCTCTCCGGGGTGCTTGCTCGGCTTCTGGGGGCAGGCGGCATCCTGGATCTTGTCGGCGCGGAAGCGCGCCTTGCAGGTGCGGCAGTCCACCAGCGGATCGGTGAATCCCGCCACGTGGCCGGACGCCTCCCACACCTTCGGATGCATCAGGATGGCGGCGTCGAGACCCTCGATGTCGTCGCGGGCCTGGACCATGGCCCGCCACCAGCGGTCCTTGACGTTCCGCTTGAGCTCGACCCCCAGCGGGCCGTAATCCCACACCGAGCCCAGGCCGCCGTACACTTCCGACGACTGGAACACGAAGCCCCGCCGCTTGCAGAGCGAGACCAGCTTGTCCATCACATTGTCATTGGCAGACATGGCGGGGCGGAAGATACCGGCGGCACGGGCGCCGATCAAGCACGATCAGTGCCGCCCGAGCGGCTCCAGCAGCAGCGCGGATCGCGAGCTGTCCGGCCGGGCATCGAGCGCCAGCGGCACCAGGCGGCCATCGCGCCAGAGCGGGTACAGGTCCCGGTAGTGCCGGGACATCGGGTTCCCGGATTGGCCGGCCGGAAGGACGAAGTATCCGGTATCCGATGCCATGTCGGCGATGAAGCGGAGGGACGGCCCCTCGGTGCACTGATACGGAATCCGCTCGCCGCCCGAGGTGCAGAGGTTCACGGTATAGTCGCCCCCCTCAGCGGGGACGGGGCCGAGATTGAGCCGGAGCAGGCGGCCCAGGACGGGGATCCCGCCAAGCGGATGCCGCTGGATCAGCTGGTGCGCCCGGCCCCAGGGAAGCCGGGACGAGGGGTCTGCCAGCACCTCGCGCATGGCGGCCTCGCTCAGCGAGTCGAGCGGGACCGGCGGCCCTCCTGCCCGGCGCATCACGCCGGAGAGGATCCATGCGTGGCGTGCGGCCCATGTGGCAGGCGCAGCACCAGGCACTTGCGCCATGTGCCGTTCCACGCCGCGATACCAGGCCCAGAACAGCGTCGGTGTGGAATCACCGGTGCGCATGCCGCCATCCCATTGTTCGAGCCCGGACGCCACGGCTGCTTGCCCGAGCGCCTGGGCCGCGCGCGCCGCGACGCCGCGCGCACTCGCCGCAAACCGGCTCTGCACGTCCATCTGTATCCCGGCGAGGCTGCGCACGGTGGCCGGCGGATCGGCGGCCAGCAGTTCCGTGATTCGTTCTGCCCGATACGGTGACGCCCACGCCGAGGAGAGGAAGTACGGGTAGGACCGCCCGACGATCCGGTCGTTGGAGGTGACGATGAATGGCGCCGGATCGAGCGCCGACGGGATCGAGTCGAACGGGACGGTGCCACGCCACGCACCCTCGGTCAGCCAGCCCGGCGCCGCCGCATCGCCGCCGGCATCAGCGCGCACCGGGACTTCCCCAGTCAGCTGATAGCCGATGTGCCCGGCGGTATCGGCGTAGGTCATGCCAAGTGAGGGCGCGGCGAGTTCGCCGACGGCCGCCCGGAACGACCCCCAGTCCCGCGCCCGCATGAGGCCGAGCACCGCGATGAATCCCGCTGCGATGGCGTCCTGCCCCGTCCAGCGCCGGGCGATTCCGCGGACTTCGCTGTCGCCAGTCCAGCGGATCACCGGGCCGTTGCTGGTGCGGCGGCGCCGGTGGATACGAGCCCGCTCTCCCTTGACCGCAATGGTCTCCGCCACCACCGCCACCGGCTCCCAGCCCGCCTTCCGCCGCACCCGCGACGTATCGGGTGAGAAACGTTCAGGGACTTCGTCCACGTCATCCACGTATGACGCCGTCATCCCCCATGCGATCGCGCGGTTCCGCCCGATCACGATTCCCGGCACACCGGGGATCGTGGCGCCTTCGGCGTCCATGCCAGGGGCGTGAAGCACGGCCAGATACCAGATGGACGGCGCCGTGAGCGGCAGGTGCGGATCGTTCGCGAGGAGGGGCCGGCCGCTCGCCGTCCGCCTTCCCGAGACTACCCATGAGTTGGACCCTCGTGCCGGCTCGGCGTTCGCCCAGTATCCAGCCTCCGCAGCCCCGCGTGCAGGGCCGCCGGCCGATGGGGGCACCGAGCCCGCCGGCCAATCCAGCACCGTCGCCGCCGAGTCGGGATACGGCGGCGCGAGCAATGTGTCGGCGCCCGGACCGAAACGGGACAGCGCCGCGGCCCGAATCCGTTCGTCGCCCTGGTTGTGCAGCTGCTTCGCTTCGAGCAGCAGGATGGCGTAGCTGTCGGCACCGCTCCACCGCTCGGCAGGGAGCCGTAGCAGCCGGTGCTCGAGTGAGGCGGGATGGGCGTCGAGCCACGCGTTGACTCCGCGGGCGTATGCCTCGATCAGCTGCCGATCGGCGGCGGGCGTCGCACCCCACGCGCGCCGGGCGATGCGGCCCATCTCCCACTCGCGCGCCTCCTGATCCAGCGGAACGGCGCGGGCGCCGACGAGTTCCGCCAGGCGCCCCTCGGCGGCCCGCCGGAGAAGATCCATCTGGAAGAAACGATCGCGCGCGTGGAGGTAGCCCAGCGCCTGGAGCAGGTCCGTTTGTGACGACGCTGT
The DNA here is from genome assembly GCA_035712285.1 of Gemmatimonadales bacterium. GTDB lineage: Bacteria > Gemmatimonadota > Gemmatimonadetes > Gemmatimonadales > GWC2-71-9 > CAMLHP01. The sequence continues at coordinate 12,133 of DASTBA010000120.1, forward strand.
GACGGCGGGGATGCCGAGCGAATCGAAGGTGACACGGACCGGCGCATCCAATCCCGCCAGACCGTCGCGCCCCGTCATTCCAGGAAGGGTGGCCCGAAGCCACAACCAGCCCGCAAGGCCCAGCAGCGCTGCCAGCGCTGCTGCAGCCAGGACGACCCGACGGACCATGCGCATGAGGCGCTAATCCACCGCGATGATCTGGTCGCGACGGGTACCGACGCTCACGTAGCGCACCGGCGCGCCCGCCAGCTGCTCCAGGCGGTGCAGGTAGGCGCGAGCCCGGGCGGGAAGTTCGTCGAGCCGGCGTGCCCCGGTGGTGGGCGCCATCCAGCCCTCCAGCACCTCGTAGACCGGCTGCACCCGCTCCAGCGCGTCCACGTCGCCCGGAAACTCGTCGCACTGGCGCCCATCCAGCTGGTAGCCGATGCAGACCGGAATCCGCTCGAAGCCG
>DASTBA010000121.1:0-8096 GCA_035712285.1 Gemmatimonadales bacterium
CGGCACGGTGGCCCGTTCCGACCGGCTCCGGGAATTCACTGCCCCGTCCGGCGTCGGGCCTGGTGCATTTCTCGGGTTCACCGCCGAGCTGCCAGTCGGGCCGGGGCGGTACTACACCCACGCGGCGGTGTTCGACTCCACGCAGGCATTCGGCAGCGCCGCGGAATGGGGGAACGTGGTGGTGAGCGCAGCGGAGTTTTCGCTGAGCGACGTGGTGCTGGGCGCCGGGCACGGCGGAGTGCGCTGGGACAATCGCGGTGACCCGTTCGACGTGAACGTGACCGGCGGCTACCGGCGGAACGAACCGGCGCCGATCTACTACGAGGTCTATGGGCGGGTGCCAGGGCGGGCGTACCATACCACGGTGGCGGTACATGATCGCGGCAAACCGTCGAGCAAGGGGGTGCGACTGGAATTCACCAATGTCGCCCCGACGCCGGATGAGCACATCCGGCTGACGCTCGACCTCTCGCGTCTCTCACCTGGTCAACACGAGCTGACGCTTTCGGTTCAGGACGCCATGAGCGGGCAGACGGTTACGACCAACCGGATTCTCGATATCGTGCGCTGACGGGCACCGGCTGTCGGGCGAGGGATCAGGAGTCCAGAATCTCCGCCACCCGTTCCATCTCCGCCACCGAATTGAACAGGTGCGGTGCGAAGCGAATGGCGCCTTCGCGGAAGCTGGCGATGACGCCGGCGGCCCGGAGGGCCTCGTGCGCCTCCCGCGCGCGCGGCGGCGCCACGCAGATGATGGCCGACCGGTGCCCGTCGGTGGGCGAGACCACGGCGACGCCACGGTCCCGCGCCCATGCGAGCAGCGGCTCCTGGCAGGCGCGCGTGTGTCCGGCAATTGCCTCGACGCCGTGCTCCAGGATGAGTCCCACCGACCGGTTGAGCGCGTCGAAGGACTGGAACGGCAGCGTGATCAGCTCGTAGCGCCGCGCATCGTTCCGCAGGGAGGTGCTGTACTGGGTGAGCCGGGTGAAGTCATCGGTACCCTCGAACGCCATCCAGTCGATGAGCGGCGGCCGCAGCCGTTCCTGCAGCTCCCGGCGCACGTAGGCGAACCCCGTCCCCCAGGGCGAGAGCAACCATTTCTGCGCGCCGGCGGCGAGCACATCCACGGGCGTGCGCTTGAGATCCACCGGCACCTGGCCCACGCCCTGGATCGCATCCACCGCCAGCCAGGTATCGGTCGCTCGCGCCGCCGCGGACAGGCGTGCCAGGTCCACGGTGTACCCGTTGCTGAACTGCACGAGCGAGACTGCCACGGCGCGGACCTGGCGGTCCTGCATCCGCTCCACCAGCCGATCTTCGTCCGGAAAGCCGGCAGGTGTCACCGGCAGGCGCTCCACCTCCACCCCGCGTTCCTGCAGCGCCAGCCAGGGGTAGGCGTTGGCCGGAAACTCCCGGTCGGAGAAGATCACGCGGTCCCCGCGCTCGAGCGGGAGCCCCATGGCAGCGAGGTTGATGCCGTAGGTGGTGTTGGGCGTGAGTGCGATCTCGTCGCGGTCGGCATTGATCAGGCGGGCGAGCAGGGCGCGGGACTGATCCAGCGTGGCGAAGTTCTCCGCGTCCGGCAGGAGATGGGGTGCGCCCCGTCGCCGGTTGAAGATCTCCAGCGCGCGCCGGGCGCGTTCCGGCAGCGGACCGGTGCTGGCGCTGTTGAGGTAGATCGTGCCCGCGAGTTCGGGGAACTCCGTCTCGCGGAGGCGGGCCGGGTCCCAGGTGGCGCCGCTCATCGCTCGCTGCGCAGGCGAGGGTCATACACCTCGCGCAGCACCTCGCCCACCACATTGAAGCCCAGCACGGCGAGCCCGATGGCGATGCCCGGCGCGAACGACACCCACGGTGCCGTGCGCAGCAGGTCACGTCCGTCCGCCACCATGGCGCCCCAGCTGGGGGTCGGCGGCTGGGCCCCGAGGCCCACGAACGACAGGGCCGCCTCCGCCATGATGGCGCCGCCGATGCCGAGTGTCGCGACGATGATGACCTGGGCGCGGACGTTGGGCAGCAGGTGCTTCCACAGCACCCGCCCCCCCCGGGCGCCCAGCGCCTCGGCCGCGGTCACGAATTCGGCATGCTTCAGCGAGAGCACCTGACTCCGGACGATGCGGGCCATGGCGGCCCAGCCCACGGCGCCGATCACGAGAAAGATCACCGGCAGCGAGGGCCGCACCGCCGCCGCGACGGCGATGAGCAGCAGCAGCGTCGGAAACGCAAGGGTGATGTCCGCCAGGCGCATCATGGTCGCGTCCACCCAGCGCCCGTAATAGCCGGCCACCAGGCCCAGCGACACGCCGAGCAGGATGGCCACCGCCTGGGAAATGACGCCGACGCTCACCGACAGCCGCGCACCGTACAGCACGCGGCTCAGCACGTCGCGGCCCTGCGTATCCGTCCCCAGGAGATAGGAACCGCCAGGATGCAGCAGGTACGCGTGCCGAAGGTCTCCGGTATAGGGATCGTGCGGGGCGAGCAGGGGAGCAAATGCCGCCGCCGCCAGGATCACGGTCACGAGCAGCACGCCCAGCTGGAAGAAGCGGTCGCGGCGCAGGCGGTCAAGGAGTGGCGATTCGGTTCGCATCAGCGGCATGCACGGCACCGGTTAGTTTCCAGCGGCGGCGCGCGGATGCGCGCCGACGGTGAACTGCCGTAATTAGTCCTCGTTCAGGAGGCGGAGCAAGCAGATGACGCCGGAGCGGGTGACGCTCGTGCTGGGGGGCGGAGGGCTCAAGGGGCTGGCCCACATCGGCGTGCTGCGCGCGCTGGACGAGCGCGGCATCGAGCCGGGTCTCGTGGTCGGGACCAGCATGGGGGCACTGATCGGTGCCACCTGGGCGAGCGGCATGCCCAGCCGCGAAATGATGGCCCGGGCGCGCCATGTCCGGCGCAAGAATGTCTTCCAGGTGGCCCACTACGACATGGCCTTCAAGCGCATGCGCAGCCCCGCCGTCTACCGCCGCGAACCGCTGGACGAATTGATCTCGAGCCTGGTGGGGGGCTTCACCTTCGGGGCCCTGCGCCGGTCGCTCCTCGTCAACACGGTGGACCTCCACTCGGGACGCCAGGTCTTCTTCGGCCTCCCGGGCACCCGGGCCACGCATCTCGCCGACGCCGTCTTCGCTTCCTGCGCCCTGCCCGGCATCTTCCCGCCCCGCGAGATCGAAGGCCGCTACTATATCGACGGCGCCGTGGTGGAGAACCTGCCGGTCCGGATCGCGGCCTCGCTGGCGGAGGATCCGGTCATCGCCGTGACCCTGACCGCCCCCGGGGTCGAGCGCGCGCATGACGATACCGCCGGTTTCGCCGCCACGTACATCCGCGCGCTCGAGATCGTGATGCAGTCGCAGATCGCCACGTCGCTCAGGGGCTGGGACAGCGCGCCCCTGCTGCTCGTCAGGCCGCGGGTGGCGCATGTATCGATGTTCTCGTTTCATCATACCGAACAGCTCATCGCCGAGGGCTACCGCGCCACGATGGAGGCGCTGGATGCCGCCGGGACTCCCCTCGCGGCGTTACCGGCGGCGGTGCATCCCCGGGTGCCGGTACAGATCAGCGTGGATCCCGCCACCTGCATCGGCTGCGGGCTCTGTGCCGAGCGGGCGCCCGAGCTGTTCCAGCTGGTGGAGGGCAAGGCGGTGGCCCGGGCACCGGATCAGGTGTGGTCGCCGGTGGACGGGTGGATCGTGCAGGAGTGCCCGGTGGGGGCCATCATCGAGACGCGGCGGTGATCCCGAATTCCGCCGCGATGGCCCGCAGGTCGCGCGTCGCCCGGTCCCAGTTGTAGAACTTCTCCACCGCGTCGCGCCCTCCGCTGCCCAGGCGCGCCGCCAGGGCGGCATCGTCGAGCAGAAGCTCGATCGCCGCGGTGAGCGGCCCGGTCCGTTCCGGATCCACCAGCAGGCCGTTCTCTCCATCCCTCACCGCCTCGGGAATCCCTCCGCTCCGCCCGGCGATCACCGGCACCCCGGACGCACTCGCCTCGGCGAGGGCGATGCCGAATCCCTCGACGCTCTGCCCTTCCCGGCGCGAGACTCCCACATAGATGTCGGCGGCGCGGTAGAGGCCCGGCAGGTCCTCTTCCGCCACGTCCGTGATGAACAGCACGCGGTCGGCGACACCGTGCGCATCCGCGAGACGGCGGAGCGCCTCGGTGTGGCGCCGCGCGCCGGCGATGGCGTACCGGAGCGCCGGGCGCTTCTTCCGCAATCCCGCCAGCGCCCGCAGGACGGTATCCACCCCCTTGTGCGGCGCATTCCCGCCCACCGTGAGCAGCCACTGGCCGTCCGCCATGCCGTAACGCCGGCGCACCACCGCCGCATCCACGCCGGGATGGAAGCGCGCCGGGTCGGCGCCGAGGGGAACGACCCGGACGGGCCGGTCCACGCCGAGCTCGCCGAGCAGGGCGCCGGCCTGGTCACGGGTCCATTCGCTCACGGCGACCAGCACGCTGGCCCGGCGGAGCAGCGCGGCGGCCGTCGCCCGCTGCACGGCGGAGTGATGCACCTGATGGCGAAGCGTCAGCAGGTCGTGGCCGTACACCAGGATGCCGTAGGGGACTCCGGTACGCTCCCGCGCCCATCGAGCGGCGTAGGTTGCCGGCTTGAGCTGCCCGCACCAGATGAAACGCGCCTCGCGACGCCGCGCCAGGGACGCGACCCTCCGGGCCCAGAGCAGCAGCCCGGGCACCGCCCGGAGCTGGCGCGGGGCGAACGGCATGCGGTCCAGTTCGACGCCTTCGGTGGTGCCGGGCGCACGCGCCTCGGCCGCACGGGGAGCGCTGACAACCAGGCTGTCCGGCGGATGCCGCCGTGCCACCTCGGACATGACGCGCGCGAGACCGCCGCGCGCCGGCGGGAAGTCGTACGCGATCAGGATATCGGGATGCATGCGGCTCAACCCCGGCGCGGGGTCAGCAGGGCAATCGGCAACACCACCTCCTCGGGCGATACGCCGCCGTGCAGGAATGCCCCGCGGTAGCGGGCCTGGTATTCGCGCAGCTTGGTGGGATAGACGAAGAACCGGTCGCCGGTCGCCAGCAGCAGCCGGGTGGACGGCGTGCGCCGGGGAAGCCCGAACGCCTCCAGGTCCTCGACCGTGACGGCGGCCTCGGCCTCCTGCGCCTTGAGATCCTCGCCGAACTTGTAGCGGAGGTTGCTGGTGGTGTCCCGCTTGGCAAACACCGTGGCGGGTGTGTGGCAGTGGATCGACCCGTGGTCGGTGGTGAGCAGCACCGGCACCGACCGCCGCTCCGCTTCCCGCAGCGCGTCCCAGAGCGCGGACCGCTCGAACCAGGTCCGCGTGAGCGTACGAAGGGCCGTCGTGTCGCGGGCCACCTCGAACAGCGTCGAGTTCTCGGTCCGGCCGTGCGTCAGCTGGTCGATGAAATTGAACACCAGGGCGGTCACCCCCGGCTGCGAGAGCGTGGCGGGGAGCCGCTTGAGCAGTGCTTCCCCGTCCGCCGCCGTGAACACCTTCTCGTAATGCACCGGCACGGCCCGGCCCATCAGCTCCCGGAGCTGTTCGGTGAGCAGCTCCGCCTCGTGCGCGTTGAGGCTCTGCTCGTCGCCGTCCGCCCACCATTGCGGATGCCGGGCCTTGATCTCGGCGGGAAAGAGGCCGCTGAAGATGGCATTCCGGGCGAAAGGCGTGGCGGTCGGCAGGATCGAGAAATAGTGGGCCGTTTCCACGTCGAACAACCGGCTCACCAGCGGACGCAGCATGGCCCACTGGTCCAGCCGCAGGCAATCCACCACCACGAAAAGCACGCGGCCATGCGCCCCCAGCACCGGCCGCAGGAACTCCGCCCCGACGTCCACGGACAGCGGCGGCCGGTCGGCACGGCTGTCGTGCAGCCAGCCGGCATACTGCGAGCCCAGAAAGCGGCCGAAGTCGTCGCGCACGCTTCCCTGCAGGGTGCGCAGGGCATCCTGCAGCCCAGGCTCGTCCGCCTGTCCCAGCCGCACCTCCCACTCGGCGAGTTCCACGACCAGTTCGGTCCACTCGCGCCACGACAGGGCGCCGCCGCGGCGCCCCTCGAGTTCGCGAAAGCGGGTCGCGAAGTCGCGGGAGAGCCGCTGCTGGCGGATGCGATCGCCCTCCAGCAGGCGGGTGACCACCGACAGGACCTGGCGCGGATTGACCGGCTTCACGAGATAGTCGGAGATGTCGGCGCCGATGGCGTCCCGCAACGTCTCCGCTTCCTCGCTCTTCGTCACCATGACGACCGGCGTCGCGATGTCGAGTCCGCGGATGGCCCGGAAGATCTCGAGGCCCCGGCGGCCCGGCATCTGTTCATCGAGCAGCACCACGCCATAGGGCTGGCGCTGCAGCATCACGAGCGCGTCATCGCCGTTCGCGGCGGTGGCCACGCTGAAGCCCTGTTCCTCGAGGAACAGCACGTGCGAGGTGAGACTGGCAACCTCGTCGTCCACCCACAGGATGCTCTTCGGGCGCGGCATGAAGGGAAGGTTAGGGCCGGCGCGGGTTCCGAGCAACGCGGTGGCGACGGGGGAAGCCCGCCGGTACATTGGCGCGGATGAAGCCCGCGTCCATGCTCGACCGCCCCGGAGCGGAGGATGCACTCCTCGGACTCGTCAACGCCGCCGCACGCGGCCCCCGGCGCGACGGCGCGTTCGCCCTGTGGCTGGTCGCACGGGTGACGCTCGATCTGCGGCTCGACCCTCCCTTCCCCGAACGCCTCGTCCGGCGGCGGGTCGGCGCGCTCGAGCGGCGCCTTGCCTCGCTTGCGGTCCCGGTTCCGCTGCGGCGCGCGCTGGCGGCCTCGGTCGCGGCGCTGCGGGAGCCGGCATCGGCGGTGCCGGCGGTGGTGCTGGCGCAGCTGGTGGCGCCGACCCGCGAATCGGTGAGCCCGGCGGCGGCGGAGATCGTCTCCGAGCTCGCGCGCGCAGCCCGCTAGTTGCAAGCAAAAGCGCCCCGGCCGCAGGGCCGGGGCGCTGGTGACAGGTGCGCGGTCTCAGCGCGGCCGGAGAACGTTGGACGAGTCCCGTGCCTCTCGCTGCTTCCGGGCAAAGGTCGTATCACGTCCCGGCACGGCGCCGATCAGGTCCACCTGGGTCCCGCCAGGAGCCTTGCTGATTCGTACCCACATCGGCTGGCCCGATTGTTCCCAGTTGACATGGATGTCGACGGCGCCCGCCGAGTCCGCAAGATCGCTCACAATCACCCAGCCGGCCTGCGAGAACTGGTGACGATAGTACGCCGCCACGCGGTCCACCGGTTGAGACGTCAGGAACGTCATCTGCAACGCATCCTGGCTCGCGTTTTGGGCGCTGATCGATCCGCCTGGCGGCATCAGCACCGTCGGAAACGCTTCACCGACGGTGGGCGGATTGACCGGCTCCGGCCGATCCCGCTGACAGCCGGCGGTGAGCAAGACCAGACCAAGCAGCGGGACAAGGGATCGAGGTGACATAGGGCGTGGACAGTAGCCGTGCGGCTGGTTTGCCGCAAGATGTGCCGCGGCTTAACTTTCCGGCTTGACGGCACCAGCAGCGCAAAAGTGGTGGGCAAGGAGTCGCGGCATGGCCGGGCACAGCAAGTGGAAGCAGATCAAGCGCAAGAAAGCGGTCACTGATTCGAGGCGCGCCTCGACGTGGACCAAGGTCATCCGCGAGATCACCGTGGCGGCGCGTGCCGGCGGCGGCGATGCGGGCGGCAACCCGCGCCTCCGGCTCGCGGTGGACGCCGCCCGCGCGGTCAACATGCCCAAGGAGAACATCGAGCGCGCCATCAAGAAGGGTACCGGCGAACTCGAAGGCGAGGCCTACCAGGAACTCACCTACGAGGGCTACGGACCGGGCGGCGCCGCCATCTTCATCGAGGCCACGACCGACAATCCGACCCGCACCGTGGCGGAGATCCGCCACGCCTTCAGCCGCAACGGCGGCAATCTGGGCGCCACCGGATCGGTGGCATGGATGTTCGACCACCTCGGCCAGGTCATGCTGGATGCCGCCAATTCGTCCGAGGACTCCACGCTGGAACAGGCGCTCGATGCCGGCGCCGACGACTTCGCCCGCGAGGGGGACCAGTACGTCGTCACCACGTCGCCCGCCGCGTTCCATGCC
>DASTBA010000122.1:0-48433 GCA_035712285.1 Gemmatimonadales bacterium
TCGCAGGCGAAGATGGCGACGCCGTGCGACGCCGGCAGCCGCTCCGGGGAGCGCAGTTCGTCCAGCACCCGCGCGAGGTCGCGCCGCACCTCGTCGAGGGTGCCGCGGTCGAAGCCGAGCCGGGGAAGTGATTCCTCCAGCAGGCGGGCGCGGTTCCGGAGCTTGATGAGGTACTTGCCGCGGGCCCGGTCGCGGGGCTCGATCTTGAGGTAGCAGCTCACCACCCGGTGGCGGCCGGGCTTCAGGGCGGCGAGGCGGGACAGCTGGGACTGGAACGGCGTGCCGGAGCGGCGGATTCCGCCGGACGGCCGCCGGGGGACGGCCACGGTATCAGAAGAAGACCGGTTCACGGTAGCTCCCGTAGATCATTTCCAGGGTGTGACGGATTTCGTACAGCGTGCACCAGGCGCGGGCGCAGTCCAGCATCGCCGGGATGACGTTACGGTCCTCCCGCGCCGCCTGGGCGAGGCGCTCGAGCGCGGCGTCCGCTGCGGCCTGGTCGCGGGTGGCGCGGAGGTGCGCCAGGCGTTCGCGCTGGTGTTCGTCGGCCTCGTCACCGATGCGCAGGATGGCCACCGGCTTCTCCTCCGACTCCACGAAGTCGTTCACGCCGACGACGATGCGCTGGCGCGCTTCCACTTCGCCCACGAAGCGCATCGAGGCGGCGGCGATCTGGCGCTGGAACCACCCCGCCTCGATGGCCTTGACGACGCCGCCCTGCGCCTCGATCTCCTCGAACAGCGCCTCGGCCTCGCGCTCCATCCGGTCGGTGAGCGCCTCGACATAGTACGAGCCGCCCAGCGGGTCGGCGACGCTCGCGACCCCGGTTTCGTACGCCAGGATCTGCTGGGTACGGAGCGCGATCCGCACCGAGTCTTCGGTCGGCAGCGCGAGGGTCTCGTCGAAGGCGTTGGTGTGGAGCGACTGCGTCCCGCCCAGCGCCCCCGCCATCGCCTGATAGGCCACCCGCACGACGTTGAGGTAGGGCTGCTGCGCCTGCAGGGAGACGCCGGCCGTCTGGCAATGGAAGCGCATCTTCCAGGAGCGCGGGTCCTTCGCGCTGTAGTGCTCCCGCAGGTGGCGCGCCCAGATGCGCCGTGCGGCGCGCATCTTGGCGATCTCCTCGAAGAACTCGTTGTGGACGTCCCAGAAGAACGAGAGCCGGGGCGCGAAGCGGTCCACGTCCAGCCCGCGCGCCAGCCCATGCTCCACGTAGCAGAAGCCGTTGGCGAGCGTGAAGGCCAGTTCCTGCGCCGCGGTCGCCCCGGCCTCGCGGATGTGGTATCCGGAGATCGAGATGGTGTTCCACTGCGGCGTGTGCTCCGCCGCCCACTCGAAGAGGTCCACGATGATCTTGAGCGCCGGCTCCGCCGGGTAGATCCAGGCGTGCTGCGCCATGTACTCCTTGAGGATGTCGTTCTGGATGGTGCCGCGCAGCTGCGCGATCGGCACGCCCTGGCGCTCGGCCGCCGCGACATAGAAGCAGAAGAGCATCGCGGCCGGGCCGTTGATCGTCATCGAGGTGGAGACCTCGCCCAGCGGGATGCCGCTGAAGAGCGCCTCCATGTCGGCAAGGCTGGACACCGCGACCCCGCACTTCCCGACCTCGCCCTCGGAACGGGGATGGTCGGAGTCGTAGCCCATGAGCGTCGGGAAGTCGAACGCGACCGAGAGCCCCGTCTGGCCCCGCGAGAGCAGGAACTTGTATCGCTCGTTCGTGTCCTCGGCGGTGCCGAACCCGGCGAACTGCCGCATGGTCCACAGGCGGCCGCGGTACATGTTGGGATGAATGCCGCGGGTGAACGGGTACTCCCCGGGGAGGCCGGAGCGCCCGGCCAGGCCCGGTGCGACATCGCCCGGCGCGTAGGCCACCTCGAGCGGTTCGCCCGAGATGGTGGTGAAGTCGGTGTCGTCGCGAGTCGGCAGGCGGGCGGCCCGGGCGCGCCACTCGAGGACCTCGCGCCGCAGTGCGTCGAGTTCCCGGTCCTGTGCCTCGAGCCGGGCTTCGAGATCGGCTGGCGAATGCGGCGTCATGCGTGAATCCCCGTCCGGAGTCCGTCCAGCACCTGGCCCGCCACCTCATACGGCGAGATGCGCCCGGCCATTTCGTCGTCCAGGCGTCCGGCCAGCCGGGCTGCGGAGTCGGTCCCGGTCCAGACCCAGCGCCGGAGCGCCCGCTCGAACACCTCGCGGGAGCGTTCCAGCATGCGCTGGCGCCGGCGCGCCTCCAGCGTCCCGGAGTGGCTCAGCCAGGCGAAATGCCGCTCGAGCTGCTCCAGCAGCGCGCCGACGCCGTCCCCGCGCGTGGCGACCGCCTGGATCACCGGCTGGCGCCACGCCGTGTCATCGGCATCCACGCCGGCCGCGCGCGGCCCACCGGCGCGGATGCCGTGGTGCGCCGGCACGTGCCGGAAGGCGTTGCCCCGGCGAATTCCGAGGGTGATTTCGATCTCGCGGCAGAGTTTGTCGGCACCGGGGCGGTCGGCCTTGTTCACGACGAAGAGGTCCGCGATCTCCATGACACCGGACTTCAGCGCCTGGATGCCATCGCCCGATTCGGGCACCAGGACCAGCACGGTGGAATCGGCCGCGCGCGAAATGTCCATCTCCGACTGGCCCACGCCCACCGTCTCGACCAGGATGCGGTCGAACCCTGCGGCATCGAGGACGTCGCACACCTCGCGCGTCGTGGTGGCGACGCCGCCCAGCGAGCCGCGGGTGGCCATCGAGCGAATGAAGACCCCATCGTCCAGCGCCACCGCCTCCATCCGGATCCGGTCGCCAAGCAGTGCACCGCCCGTGAACGGGCTGGTCGGATCCACCGCGACCACCGCCACCGTGCGGCCGGCCGCGCGGTACGCCGTCACGAGCGCCTGGGTGAGGGTGGACTTCCCGGCCCCCGGCGGCCCGGTGATGCCGATGCGATGCGCGCGGCCAAGTTGCGGATGGATGGCAGTCAGCAACTGCTCGAACCCCGGCCGGGCGTTTTCCACGAGGGAGATCGCCCGCGCGAGCGCGGCCGGCTGCCGGGCAGGGAGTTCAGCGAGGAGCCGGTCGAGTTCCATGCATGGAAATTGGCCGGGGACAACGTCTTGGGCAAGCGCACGACGATTCTAGACGTCGTCCTCCACGAGGTGCCGGCGGCGGGCAGTGCGCTTGAAGACAATGAGCACGAGGATGCCGAGGACCACGCCCGCCAGCAGCAGAAACTCGATGCGGTGAATCCGGCCCAGGAGCGCGTGCGCACTGCCGCTGAAGAGGAAGCCGAGGCCGGCGAAGAAGATGCCTCCTGCCAGGCACCCGATGGCGTCGATCAGGACAAAGCGCGCGATCGGCAGGCCGTGCAGCCCCCAGAACAGCATGCTCGCGTTCTTGGTGCCGTAGATGAACCGGGTGGTGAGGAGCTGCCACGGCCCGAGCCGCGAGGCGAGCAGTTCCACCTTGTGACCCACCCTGCGATACAGCGCCCCGCCCTTGATGCGGTGGGACGCCTGGCGGCCGACGAGGTACCACGCGAGATCCGACACGAAGCAGCCGAGGGCGCCAACCAGCACGGCGAGGCGCCAGCTGAAGTAGCCGAGGTGGGACGCGACCCCGCCGAGCACGAGCGTGAGGTCGCCCTCGAGGGCGGCGCCGATGCCGACGGCCCGGAGCCCGTACTCCGCGATGAGCGATTGCAGATTCACAGGAGCAGGATTCCGGCGAGCCAGAGGAGGAGGAAGAAGCCACAGACATCGGTGAACGTCGTGACGAAGATGGAGGAGGCGACGGCCGGATCCACGCCGCGCCGCTCCAGCACGATCGGGATGAAGGCGCCGGCGAGGCCGGCCACCAGCAGGTTGCCGACCATGGCCAGGAACACCACGACGCCCAGCATGGCGCCCTGGTGCAGCAGCAGCGCCACCACCCCCACCACCAGGCCGTTGGCGACGCCATTCGTGACCCCCACCAGCGCCTCCTTGCCGACCACCCGGGTGAACTGGCCGCGTGGAATGAGGCCCAGCGCGAGGCGCCGCACGGTGACGGCCAGGGCCTGGGTCCCGGCGTTGCCGCCCATGCCGGCGATGATCGGCATGATCACGGCGAGGGTGGTGAGTTTCCGGATGAGATCCTGGTGGGTGAAGATGACGCTCGCGGCGAGGAACGCGGTGGCAAGATTGATGAGGAGCCAGGGCAGGCGGCTCCGGACGGCATCCCGCCAGCCGGCCTGCAGCGCCTCCCCCGCCGAGGTGCCGGCAAACTGCAGCATGTCCTCGGTGCTTTCCGCCTCCACCACGTCCATCAGGTCATCGAAGGTCACCCGCCCGAGCAGCGTGCCGGCGGCATCCACCACCGGCATGCTCGCCTGGTTGTAGCGCGACAGGAGGCGCGCCACTTCCTCCTGGTCCATGTCCGGCGGAATGGTGACCTCCGCCGCGCCCATGAACTCCCGGACCGGCCGCTCGGGGCGGCTGGCGACCAGCTGCTTGAGCGGCAGCACCCCTTTCAGGGTACGCGCGCCGTTCACCACGAAGACCTGGTAGAACTCCTCCACTTCCTCCGCCTGCCGCCGGATGCTCTCCAGCGCTTCCGCCGCGGTCTCGGTGTCCAGCACCGTGACCACGCGGGTCGTCATGCGGCCGCCGGCGGTTTCCTCGTCGTACCGGAGGAGTTCCTCGACCTCCTCGCGATCGTCCACCTCGCGCAGGATGCGCTCGGCCTGATCGGGGTCGAGTTCGCCAAGGATGTCGGCCGCGTCGTCGTCATCGAGCTCGTCCACCAGGGCGGCCGCCCGGGCCGGTGCCAGGGCCGCGAGCAGCTCGCCCGGATGGGAGTCGTCGGGCATCTCGGCGAGGGTCCGGCTCGCGAGCTCCGTCGGCAGGGCCTCGACCAGCCGGAGGCGCTCGTCATCCTCGAGCGCCTGCAGGACTTCGGCGAGGTCGGCGGGCTCGCACTCCCGGGCTGCCGCCAGGGCGCCGTGCAGGTCACCGCCCTGCACCAGGCGGGCGATCGCCGAGGGATCGAAGACACGGCCGGTCATCGCTGCATTCCCAGCCGCACCGCCGGTGGCGGCGCCAGGCGCACGAGCATCCGCTCGATGCGCGCCGGCGAGGCCTGCACGACGTCCACTTCGAGGCCGCCGATGAGGAAGCGCTCCCCGGTCGCGGGAATCCGGCCGGCCAGCTCGGTGACCCGGCCCGCGAAGGTGGCCGCCCGGCCGGCAGGAATCTCCACGCCGAAACGTTCGGCGATCACCTCCACCGGCTCCGAACCGTCCACCTCGAGCAGGACATGCCCGGGCGCAGGCCGCGGGCTGCTTTCGTCATCGTGCTCGTCGAAGATCTCGCCCACCAGTTCCTCGAGGAGGTCCTCCAGGGTGACGATGCCTTGCGTCCCGCCGAATTCGTCGATCACGACGGCCAGGTGCCGCCGCTCCCGCTGCATGTCGAGCAGCAGGTCGCCGCAGCTCCGGGTGGCCGGCGCGATGGTCACCGGCCGGATCGGCAGCGAGTCCTGGGGACGCAGCTTGAACAGGTCGAAGGCGTGCAGCATGCCGACGACCTCGTCCAGGGTGCGGCGATACACGGGAATCCGGCTGTATCCGCTCTCGAGGAAGACGCGGCGCAGGTCGGCAAGGTCGGCGTCCTCCGGTACCGCCACCATGTCGGTGCGCGGCGTCATCACTTCCCGCACCTGGCGTCCGGTGAACGACATGACGCCGCCGATCAGCAGCAGTTCCTCGTCGTCGGCGGCCCCGGCGGCGGCGGCTTCCCGCCAGACCGGCCCCAGGTCCCGTGGGGCCGCGCGCTGGCGGGACGGAAGCACGAGGCCCATCAGGTGCGCCCAGGGCGCGAACACCGGCATCAGTGCGTCCAGCACCGTCTCCGCGCGCGGCTCGGTGAGCCACCGCGGCACCAGGTAGCCGGCCGCCAGCGCCACCGGCAGGACAATGAGCGCCACGCCCGCGATCGAGAGCAGGACGGTCGCGCCGATGACGCCGGGCAGCGCCATGGCGAGGAGAATGACGCCGAGCGAGGTGGTGGTGGACGCGGCGGTCAGGCGCTCGTCGGCGTCGAGCAGCCAGTCCAGCGATGCCCCGGAGCCCCGGAGGCGGCGGGAGAGCGCCTCCGCGAGGTGGCGCTTGCTGACCGCCATCTGGGCGGCGCCCGCGGTGGCGCCAAAGACGGTCAGGAGCAGGCCCAGCAGCACGGCGAGCCAGATCATGACTGGCTCCCGACGGCCGGCTCCGCCTCCGGCACGCGCCGCACGCTGACCCTCCGCACCCGCCGGCGGAAGACCTGCTCCACCATGAGTTCGAAGCCGTCCACGCGGATGCGTTCGCCCAGGCGCGGGACCCGCCCGAACTCCGCCAGCACCAGCCCGCCGACGGTCGCGACATCCTCGCGGCCGAAGTCGTGCCCGAGTTCCGCCTCCAGCTCGGCCAGCGCCACGCCGCCCTGCACCCGCAGATGGGCGTCCGACAGCCGCTGGATCGGCGGCACTTCATCGGTGTCGTACTCGTCCTGGATCTCGCCCACGATCTGCTCGAGGATATCCTCCAGCGTCACGATGCCGGCGGTGCCGCCGAACTCATCCACCACGACGGCCAGGTGCGCCGGGCCCCGCTGGAAGTCGCGCAGCTGACGGTCAAGCGTCTTCCCCTCGGGCACGAACGCCGCCGGGCGGATCAGCGACTGCCACGGCTCGTCCGATTCGTCCTCGGACAGCCGCGCCAGCATGTCCTTGGCGTAGATCACGCCCGCCACCGTGTCCGGTCCGCCGTCCGAGACGAGGAGCCGCGCGTGCTCCGAGCGGCGGAGCACGTGCACCACCTCGATGCGGGAGTCCTGCACATCCACCCCGACGATGTCGATCCGGGGCGTCATCACCTCCGCCACGGTCATGTCGGCGAGCGAGAAGACTCCGAGGAGCATGTCGCGCTGGGCGCGGCCGAGATCCGGCCTGGCCGCGTGGCGCACCGGCACCACGCGGGCATCGAGACGGGAGACGGCACGCAGCAGCGGTGCGAAGGGAACCAGCGAGCGGACCGCCACCTTGCGGACCGGCCCGGTGAGTTCCGGTGCGATGGCGGCGAGCAGCCGGGGCAGGAGATCGCCGAGCGCCCAGACCAGCGCCACGGCCACGATCAGGCGGGTGAGCGCGCCCCCGGGACCGCGGATCCACCACAGCACCGCGCTGCCCGCCACCACGCCCGCGAGCGAGACCAGCACGAGATGCGCGACATGCAGGCTCCGCTGGATCGGAAGCGGGCCGGTGCCGGAGGCCAGCTGCCGCGCCAGCATCCGCGGCATGCCGTCCTCGGCCTCGCCGGCGAAGGCCAGCAATCCCGCCCAGAGCGTAAGGAGGAGCATGACCAGCGGCGCGATGAACTGCTGCAGGGCATCGATCACGCCAGCTGCTCCACGTAGCGTTCCTGGCGGCGCCACATCGGCGAGCGCTCCCGGTCCTCTCCCTCCGGGTGGTCGTGCCCCAGGACGTGCAGCGTGCCGTGGATCACGAGGCGCACCAGCTCCCGCCGCGCCGTCGTGCCGGCATGCGCCGCCTCCTGCCGGGCCACCGCCGGGCAGATGTAGACGTCGCCCACGAGCGGAGCCCCGGCGTGCCGGAGCGCAAACGCCAGGACATCGGTGGGACGATCCTTCCCCTTGTGGCGGCGGTTCAGCGCGCGCATGGTCGCGGGCCCCACGAAGGACACCGAGACCTGCGCCTGCCGGCGTTCACCGGCCAGCACCGCCGTCACGATCCGCCGCACCACCGATGACGACAGGCCGCGCGCCCGGCCGCCGACCACGACCTCAGCCACCGGACGCCACCTCGGTGCTGGACCGGAAGACACGAGAGGTCGGGGCCGGGCCAGGATACTCGATCCGGGTGTGGAACTGCGAAGTGAGCACGCGGGCGAACTCCTCGCGCACGCGATCGAGATCCCGGAGGGTGAGTGGCGCATCGTCCAGCTGCCCCGAGGCGACCCGCTGGCCCACCATCTCGTTGATCGCCGCGCGGACCGACTCGGGGCTGGGCCGCTGGAGCGTGCGCACCACCGCCTCCACCGAGTCGGCGAGCATCACCACGGCGGTCTCGCGCGACCGGGGCCTCGGCCCCGGATACCGGAACGCCTCGGCGTCCACGTCCGCCACGTTCCGGCCCTCGCTCGCGCGATAGAGGAAGTAGCGGATCTCGCCGGTGCCGTGGTGCTCGGGAATGAAGGCCGCCACCGAGGACGGCAGCCGGGCCTCCTCCGCCAGCCGCATGCCCTCGGTCACGTGGCTGCGGATGATGGCGGCGCTCTCTCCCGGCTCCAGGCGGTCGTGCGGGTTGGCGCCGCGCGCCTGGTTCTCCACGAAGAACTGCGGACGCACCAGCTTGCCGATGTCGTGGTAGTAGCAGCCCACCCGGGCGAGGAGGCCGTTGGCGCCGATCACCGTGCAGGCCGACTCGCAGAGATTGGCCATGGTGATGCTGTGCGCCCAGGTCCCGGGCGCCTCGACCGCGAGCCGCCGGAGCAGCGGCCGGGACGGATCCGCGAGTTCCAGCAGCGTGAGGTCGGTGGTGCGCCGGGTGGCGCTCTCGGCAAACGGGAGGATGAGCATCGCGAGCGAGACGCTGGCCACCGCGCTGATGTAGCTCGAGAGCAGGCTCTCGATCAGCTGCTGGCGGGTCCAGCCGAGCTGCACCGCCGCCGCCACCGACGCGAGCCCGAGCGCCACCGCCAGCAGGCCGACGGTGTAGTACACCCGCGAGCGCCGGCGGATGGCGCGGACACTCATGGCCGCGGCCGTGCCGCCCACCAGGCAGAACAGCATCGCGGGCGTGGAGCGCAGCATCCACTGGCTGCCGAACAGCGCCGCGAGCGACAGCCCGGCCACCAGCGCCACCCGCCCGCTGTAGAGCATGGCGATGATCAGCACCACCAGCGCCACCGGCAGGAGCTCGGAACGTTCCGGCACCGCCAGGGCCACCAGGCGCGCCAGCATGACGGTGGCGATCAGGAGCAGGGCGAGCACCGCCATCTCGCGCCAGCTGTTGTAGGTCTCCCGGCGGTAGAGCAGGAGCAGGAGCCAGAACGGCGCCAGCAGCAGGGCGTTCGCCAGCCAGCCGCCGGCGAAGCCGCGGCTCAGCACGTCGGCCCTGCCCCGCTGCCGCAGTTCGTTGCGCAACGCCATCAGCTTGTCGCGGACTTCGGCCGTCACCACATCGCCCTGATCCACGATCCGGTCGCCGGCGGTGAGGGCGAAGCGGAGCGAATCCACGCCCAGGCGCCGCTGCCCCCGGCGGCTGGCGGTCAGCTCCTGGTCAAAGACGATGGTGGGGCGGAAGAAGCTTGCCGCGATCCGGCGGAAGACGCGCTGGCCCAGCGCGTCGTCCTCGGGCACCGCCGCACGGTCGGAGCGCTCGACGAAATCGGAAAAGGTGATGAGCGACGAACGGGGCACCAGCCGTTCGCGGTCGCCCCGGATCAGCGCCACCGACTGGCTGGGCTCCGCGCGGACCTGCCCCGCGTCCGCCACGCCGTCGGACAGCATGCCGCCAACGAAACGCACCAGGCTGTCGGCCATGGCGCCGCGGGACGGGGAGCGCGCGAGCCACGCCGCCTCGTCCGGGGACAGGCGCACCGACCGGGTCTCGCCGGCCCGCGCCACCACGGCGGGGCCGGAGGGCGCCGCCGCGTCCACCAGCGCCAGAAACCGGCCCAGGGCGGCGACGGCCGAATCCCGCGCCGTGGCATCGAAGCGGTAGACCGGCGGCACCTCCTGGGCCCGCGCGCTCTGCTCCTCCGCGATCTCATCGGCCGTTTTCCGGACGACGAACGAGATCGGGGCGACGACCGACTCGTCGGCCGTGGCGCCCACCGGCCAGGCCGGGATGGTCACGACGCTCGGTGCCGGGAACGCCAGCTGTGTCACCAGCGCCACCATGAGCAGCAGCGCCCAGCGTGTCACGTGCGTGCCCAGCCGGCGCAACGTCACCCGCCCTGATCCTCCGCATAGGCGCGGATGATCTCCCGCACCAGCCGATGGCGCACGACATCGGACTCCTCCAGGTAGGAGAAGCCGATCCCGTCGATCCCCTGCAGCACCCGCTCCACCTGCAGGAGACCGGAGTCCTCCCGCTTCGGCAGGTCGATCTGGGTCTTGTCCCCGGTGACCACCGTCTTGCTGTTCACGCCCAGCCGGGTCAGGAACATCTTCATCTGGGCGACCGTGGCGTTCTGGGCCTCGTCGAGGATGATGAAGGCGTCCGCCAGGGTCCGGCCGCGCATGTAGGCGAGCGGCGCGATCTCGATGGTCCGCGTCTCCAGGGCGCGCTGCACCCGGTCATGCGGCATCATGTCCTCCAGCGCGTCGTAGAGCGGGCGCAGGTAGGGATCCACCTTGGCCTGCAGGTCGCCCGGGAGAAAGCCGAGCGACTCCCCGGCCTCCACGGCGGGGCGCGCAAGGATGATCCGGCGCACCCGCTTCCGGGCCAGCGCCTCGACCGCCTTGGCGACCGCCAGATAGGTCTTGCCGGTGCCGGCCGGCCCGATGCCGACCACGATGTCATTGGTGGCGATCGCCTGCAGGTACTCCCGCTGCCCCGGGGAGCGCGCGACGATCGCGCGGCGGAGTCCAGGCAGCACGATGCGGCCGTCGCCGGCGGAGGCACCGGTGTCGGCGGGCCCCTCGCTGATCAGGCGCCCGACGTCGTCGGTCGTGACCGGCTCGCCCATGCGGGCCAGGTCAATCAGCCCCTGGATGACCGGCGTGGCGCGCTCGACCTGCTCCACGCTTCCGGCCAGGGCCAGCGCATCACCGCGATAGGTGACGCGCACGCCCAGCTGTTTCTGGAGCTCCAGCAGGTTGACGTCGTTGACCCCGGTCAGCAGCAGGGGATCGGCGCCTTCGGTGGACAGCCGGTGGGTGGTATCGTCAGCCACGACTACCTCATGTTCTGCGATGCCGGGGTCAGCCCTTCCCCGTCATCTGAATATGCAGCGCGGCCAGCTCGCGCGTATCCACCGGCGTCGGGGCTCCCTCGAACAGCGCCCGTGC
The DNA here is from genome assembly GCA_035712285.1 of Gemmatimonadales bacterium. Taxonomy (GTDB): domain Bacteria; phylum Gemmatimonadota; class Gemmatimonadetes; order Gemmatimonadales; family GWC2-71-9; genus CAMLHP01. The sequence goes on from DASTBA010000122.1 coordinate 11,031, forward strand.
GGCCGTGGTCTTGGGAAAGGCGATCACGTCCCGGAGCGACGGTGCGCCGGCCAGCAGCATGGCCACCCGGTCGAAGCCGATGGCGAAGCCCCCGTGCGGCGGTGCGCCGGCCGCCAGGCCGTCCAGCAGGAACCCGAATCGCCGCCGGATCTCCTCGGGCGGGATGCCCAGCAGCCGGAAGATCGTCCGCTGCACTGCCGGGTCGGTGATCCGGATGGAGCCGCTGCCCAGTTCGTTGCCGTTGTAGACGGCGTCATAATGCAGCGCGCGGCAGGAGCCGGGATCCGACTCCAGCAGGCCGATATCTTCCGGATGCGGCGCCGTGAACGGATGATGCGCCGGCACGTGGGCACCCGACTCGGGATCGTGCTCGAAGAGCGGGAAATCCACGACCCACAGGAAGGCATGCGCCGTCCCGGGCTTCACGTCCGCGCGCCGGCAGAGCTCGGTGCGCACGGCATGCAGCGCGGGAGAGGTCACCCGGTTACCGCCCGCCACGGCGAGCAGTGTCGCACCGATCCCGCCGCCCATGGCCGCCAGCGCCGCCGAGCCAATGGCCTTGACGCCCTGCCCTTCCCACCCGGCGTCCGCACGGCGCGCCCAGATGAGCCCGCCCGCACCCGCCGCCTTGGCCGCGGCACCAAGGGCGTCCAGTTCCTTCCGGCTGAAGGCCGTGCCCGGCTCCACGACGATGCCGCGCACGCGGCCGCCCGCTGCGATCGCGTCGTGCACGAACGGCGCCGCGTCGGGGCCGACGAAGCCGGTGAGGTCCCGGATCTCGAAGCCGAAGCGGAGGTCGGGCTTGTCCACACCGTAGCGTTCCATCGCGTCCCGGTACGCCAGGCGCGGAAACGGCACCGGCACCTCGTGCCCGCCCACGCGCCAGAGATCATGGAGCACCTGCTCCACCACCGCCTCCACATCGGCGGCGGCCACGAACGACGCTTCCAGGTCGATCTGCGTGAACTCGGGCTGGCGGTCGGCGCGCAGGTCCTCGTCGCGGAAGCAGCGCGCGATCTGGAAATACCGGTCGTAGCCGGCCACCATCAGGAGCTGCTTGTAGATCTGCGGGGACTGCGGCAGCGCGAAGAACTCGCCCGGATGCACCCGGCTGGGCACGAGATAGTCCCGCGCACCTTCCGGCGTGGGCTTGGTGAGAATCGGCGTCTCGATCTCGAGAAAACCGAGCGCGGAGAGGCTGGCCCGCGCCTGCTGGAGCAGCCGGTGCCGGAGCTGGAGGTTGGCCATCAGCTCGGGCCGCCGAAGATCCAGCACCCGGTGCCTGAGCCGCAGCTCTTCGGCCGCGAGGGCTTCCCCTTCCTTGCGGGCCACGGGAATCGCCGGCGTCTCGGCGGGACCGGTCACCTGCAGTGCGGTCACGTGGACCTCGACCTCGCGGCTCCGCAGCCCGGCGTCGCGCGCGGGTTCCGGCCGCCGGTCCACCGTGCCCTCGACCAGCACGACCGACTCGGCGCCGAGCGCCGCGGCCCGGGCCATGACGTCGGGCGGCGTCCAGCGAGGGTCGAACGACAGCTGCACCAGTCCCTCGCGGTCCCGCAGGTCCGCGAAGACGAGACCGCCCAGGTCACGCACGCGGTGGACCCAGCCGCCCAGACGAACCGCCCGGCCGATATCGGCACTCGTGAGCGCGCCGCAATAGCCGGTGCGCAAAGCAGTGGCCGTCATGCGGAACACACTCCCTGTCGCTGCCTGTTCATGGATTCGTGCGGGGCGCTCAGCGCGACTCGGCGTCCGCCAGCGCGTGAAAGAATGCCGCGCCATCCGGCGCCGACATCAGGCGCTGCCGCAGCCCCTCGTTCCGGGCGAGTCGGGCGATGCGGCTCAGCGCCTTGACATGCTCCCCGGCGCAGCGCTCCGGCCCCACCAGCATGAAGAAGAGACTGACCGGTTCACCGTCCAGCGCATCGAACGCGACCGGCACCGCCGAGCGGCCGGCGACCGCCGCCAGGTCCGGAGCCGCCGGCGAACGTCCGTGCGGAATCGCCACGCCGAAGCCGATGCCGGTGCTCAGCACCTGCTCCCGCTCCTCGACCGACCGCAGGAGCTCCGCCACCTGTCCCCCCGTCTGCCGGGCCATCAGTTCCGCCAGTTCCCTGAGGACTCCCCGCTTGTCGGTGGCCACAAGGGGGACGCGCACCCGGTCCGGCGTCAGGAGATGGGTCAGAAGCATGCAGGCGGGGGCGACGGCATGGGGCGAAACGTAACCGTCAAGGATTATCTTTGGAAATGGACCGCGCGCCGACGCTGCTGGACCTCTCACCGGCCGATGCCGACCGCCGCCTCGCCGACTGGGCGGCTGCGCGGAAGCTGCCCGCCTATCGCGTCACGCAGTTGTTGCGCCGGCTCTGGCAGGCGCCGGTGGCGGCCTGGCGCGATGCGACCGAGCTGCCGCTCTCGCTCCGCGCGGAGCTCGAGGCCGAATGGCCGCTTTCGCGCCTCACGCTGGACGTCGAGCAGCACTCGGCGGATGGCACCCGGAAATACCTCTGGCGGCTGGCCGATGGCGAGGCCATCGAGTCGGTCCTGATCCCCACCGGTTCCCGTCGCACGCTCTGCATTTCCTCCCAGGCCGGCTGCGCGCTCAAGTGCGCGTTCTGCGCCACCGGCACGATGGGCTTCCGCCGGAACCTGACTCCGTTCGAGATCGCCGGCCAGGTCCGGGAGCTCGTGCTCCGGGATGCGGCCGACAAGCCCTCCAACATCGTGTTCATGGGCATGGGCGAGCCACTGCTCAATTGGCCGGCGGTGGATGTCACCCTGTCCATCCTGAACCAGCCGGAGGGCTTCGGCATCGGCGCCCGGCACATCACGGTGTCCACCGTGGGCATTCTGCCGGGCATGGAAGCGTTCGCCCGGAGGCCGGAGCAGTTCCGGCTGGCCATCTCGCTCCACGCGCCGGCACCGGAGCAGCGGCTTCGCATCATGCCGGTGCAGAAGAAATACGGGCTGGACCAGGTCCTGAAGGCGGCCGAGGCCTTTCGCCGGCGGGTGACGTTCGAGTACGTGATGATCGCGGGGGTGAACGACGCCCCGGCCGACGCCGATGCGCTGTCGCGCCATGCGAAGCGCCTGGGCGCATTCGTCAACATCCTCCCGCTCCACCCCGGCGGCGCGCCCGGCCTGGTGCCCACGGCGCCAGCCGCCATCCGCACCTTCGCGGCCCGGCTCCGGAGTCACGGAGTCGAGGCCACCGTCCGCCGGAGCCGGGGGCTCGACATCAGCGCCGCCTGCGGCCAGCTCAAGGTGGAGATGGAGCGCAAGCGCCGCCGCGCCGTCAGCTGACCAGGTTCGGCGGCGGCTCACCGCGGCCGAACGCCTCGATGTTCCGGAGCACCAGTTCCCCCATCGCTTCGCGCGCTTCCACCGTGGCGCTGCCAAGGTGCGGCAGGAGGACGGCCCGCTCGCTCACTGCGAGCACCGGATGGACCGCCGGCTCCCGCTCGTGGACGTCGAGGCCGCAGCCCGCGATCCGGCCCGCGGTCACGGCCGCGGCCAGTGCATCCTCATCAATCACCTCTCCGCGCGCCGTGTTGACGAGCAGGGCGTGCCGGGGCATCAGGGCCAGGCGTTCGGCATTGATGATGTGGCGCGTGGCTGGCGTCAGCGGGCAGTGCAGCGAGATCACATCCGCATGTTCCAGAAGGAGCTCGAGCGAGTCATCCCGCACGGCGTCCACGCCCCCGAGCAGTTCCGCGGACGCCTCGGAGCGTGAGTAGTAGCGGATCCTCATGCCGAGACCACTTGCCGCCCGGCGGGCCGTGGCGGAGCCGATCCGCCCCATGCCCACGATGCCCAGGGTCCGTCCGGACAGCGACATGCCCAGCAGCTGGGTGGGTGCCCAGCCAGTCCACCGCCCCGACCGCACCAGGCGCTCCCCTTCGGAGGCCCGGCGCGCGACCATGAGCATGAGCGTGATCGCCAGCTCCGCCGTGGCGTCCGTCAGTACCCCCGGTGTGTTCGTCACCAGGATGCCGGCCCGCTGCGCCGCCACAAGGTCAATATGATTCACGCCGACGCCATAATTGGCGATGAGGCGGGTACGCGGCGCGGGCTCGAAGACACGAGCGGGAAGCGGATCCGCCACGGTGGGAACCAGCACGTCGGCGCCGGCCAGCAGGCGGCGAAGCTCGGCCTCGCCAGGCGGCGCGTCGTCCGCCCGCAGGCGCACATCGTAGCGCGACTCGAGCGCCGCCTCGATACGGGACGGGAGCCGCCGGGTCAGGGCCACCGTCAGTCTGGGTGATGCCATGAACGATCCTCGTGTCTGACACTGGAATCCCGGGACACTGGCGCTGGCGCCGCGATCCCATGCGCGATGATGTCGTGCGCTGCTTCGCGGCAGGCATCGCCGCCGCTGATCCCGCTCAAGCGACCCGGAAGGCCCTCGCACGAGCCGACGTGAAGCCCAGGTTCACCCGGCTCGTGGCCGTCGGCAAGGCCGCGCTCCCGATGGCGCACGCAGCCGACACCCTCCTGCGGACGGGCTCCTCGGCGTGGGACCGGGCGGTGGTCGTGCCACCGGCCGGCGCGCCGATCATCCCGGCCTGGCTGCCGGTTGTTCCCGGTGAACATCCCCTGCCGGGACCCGCGTCCGTGACCGCGGCTGACGCCGTCGGACGCGCCGTCGAGGGCTTGTCCGCCGCCGACACGGTCCTGCTGCTCCTGTCAGGGGGGGCGACGAGCCTGATGGCGGCACCGGTGCCGGGCGTCTCGCCGCACAGCCTGGGACGGATCTTTGCCGACGTGCTGGCCAGCGGACTCGACATTCACGAGGCCAACATCATCCGGAAGCGCTTCCTGCGCTGGGGTGGCGGCCGGCTGGCCGCTGTTCTCGGGAATGCCGCATGCCTCACGCTCGCGATCTCCGATGTCATCGGCGACCAGCCCGCCTCCATCGGCTCCGGGCCGGTCACCGCCGATCCCGCCACCGCGGCGGACGTCGCCAGACTGTCGGCCCACAGCGGCATCCGGTTGCCGGATGATGCACGCCACCTGCTGGACGACGTCACCGCGCATCCCGAACGTGAGACCCCGAAGCCGGACGACTCATGCTTTCGGAACGTGCAGCATCACATTATCGCCTCGAATCGGGATGCCGTCGCGGGCGCGGCGCATGCGGCGGCGGGCGCCGGCTGGGCAATCACGAGCAGCCCGGAACCGCTGCAGGGAGACGCCGCCGCAGCCGGCGGGGAGATCGCACGCCGGCTGCTTACCATGCGGGACGGCAGGCGGCACGCGCTCATCCTGGGAGGGGAGACCACCGTCACGATCCGTTCCGGCGCCGGACTCGGCGGGCGCTCGCACGAGCTGGCCCTTGCCGCTGCACGTGAGCTGGAGGGGATGGATCGCGTCCTGCTGCTGGCCGCCGGCACCGACGGGCGGGACGGCACCACCGGCAGTGCCGGTGCGATCGTGGATGGCGCGTCGTGGCAGGTGATGTCCGGCGCCGCCGACGCTCTGGCTCGCCACGACAGCGGCACCGTGCTCGGCCGGGCCGGCCTTGCCCTGCACACCGGGCTCACCGGCACCAACGTGATGGACGTCGTGATCGGGCTGTGCTGGTAGGTATCAGGGATGCAGCGGCATCGGCTCATTGAAGTCGTGCCCCAGCAGGACCGTCACATCCACGCCGCGCAGCGAGTCGGGCGCTTCGCGAATCTGGCCGGCGCCGAGTGCCCGGGCAACAACCCGGGCCCGGTCGCGGTCACCGCGCCGCACCAGGAGCGTGGTCTGCGCCACCGAATCGGTATTGCCGTAATTCACGACATCAATGCCCTGCGACCGCAGCAGCCGGGTGGCGGCGCGCGCCAGCCCGGCGCGCCCGGTGCCGTTCAGCACCTCGACCACTGCGGTGCGCTTCCCGTCCGGCACCGGCCAGGCGAGTTCGCCCGGCGCACGCGCCGCGGTCAGGGAGGCGACGGAGGGCGCCGCCGGCTTTCTGCTGGTCCACACCACGGCCACCGCGACCACGATCGCCGCCGCCGCGGCCAGCATGATCAGCCGGCGACGAGACTGTTCCAGAAGCGCACCATGGGGTCGAGCAGCGGCCAGCCGGAGGCGATCACGTGGGCCATGCGCGTGCGTGCCACTTCGCGAAGCACGTAGGTTGTGCGGGAAGGAAACTGGGCGGCCAGCTCCGCACGGCGCTCCTGCTCGAAGTCACGACCCGGCTCGAGGTAATCGGCACAGTACAGCACCCGGCCCACCATGTCCCACTCGGCGAGCCCGACCGAGTGATAGCGCACGGCATCCAGCACGCCCCGGTCGGTCTCGCCCTCTGCCTTGGCCCGGGCGGCACTGGCGGGCCCGTGGCGGAGTTCGGCCGGTCCCTGGGTGCTCGAGGCCCATTGTTCCAGCGTCGCCGGGGCGGCGTCACGCAGGGCGTCGTGCAGCCACACCGCCCGCAACCATCGGTTCCGCTCCGAATCCGGCACACCGATGATCTCGGCCCAGTGCGCCGCGAGCTCGGCCACCCGGGTCACATGCTCCACCCGCTCCGGCGACATCTCGGCCCACGCCGGGAGCGTGGGCCGGAGCGCGGGTGACGCCGGGCGAAAGTGCGGCACCGGCTCCGGTTCAGCCTTCGGCACGCAGGGGCGGCCGGACGATCCGGTTCTTCCCGTCCACGAACACCACGCGCGGCTGGTAGTGCGCGGCCTCCTGCTCGGTGTAGGCCCCGTACGCGATCAGGATCACGAGATCGCCGGGCAGGCCGAGGCGCGCTGCAGCGCCGTTCAGCTGCAGGACGCCGGACCCGCGCGGACCGGGAATGACGTACGTATTGAAACGCGCACCGTTATTCACGTTGACGACCTGGATTTCCTCGTACTCCATCAGGTCGGCCGCCTCGAGCAGATCCTCGTCCACCGTGAGCGACCCTTCGTAATGCAGGTCCGCCGACGTGATGGTGGCGCGATGGATCTTGGACTTCATCAGATGGCGCAGCACGCGACTCACTCTCCTCCCAGGATGACATTGTCGATCAGCCGGGTGGTGCCGACGCGGGCCGCCATGGCCACGATCGTGCCTGGTTCGGCGATGTCCACGGCGCGCAACTGCTCCGGCTCGACCACTGCAATATACTCGGCGCTCACCCCCGGAAACACCGCGAGCCGCTCGTGCATGGCGGCGAGCAGGCGCTCGGCCCGCCGCTCCCCCACCGCGAAGGCGGTGCGTGCGGCGAAGAGCGCCGCACTGAGGCCCGCCGCCTGCGCCCGGGCGGTTTCATCGAGATAGAGGTTCCGGCTGGAGAGGGCGAGTCCGTCCGGCTCGCGCACCGTCGGCACGCGCTCGAGCCGCACGCGCCAGTCGAGGTCCCGCACCATCTGACGGATCAGCGTGAACTGCTGGATGTCCTTCTGCCCGAAGCAGGCCACGTCGGGCTCGAAGATGTGGAACAACTTGCCCACGACGGTGAGCACACCGGCGAAGTGTCCGGGACGCACCGCACCCTCCCACCGTTCGGCCGAGGCGCCCGGCAGGATGCGCGTGCCGGCGGCGCCGTCCGGGTACATCTCCTCCCCATCCGGAACGAAGAGCAGGTCCACGCCCCGGTCCCGGGCCAGCGCCCGGTCGCGGGCCAGGTTTCTCGGGTAGCGGGCGAGATCCTCGGTGGGCGCGAACTGCAGCGGATTGACGAAGATGCTCATCGCCACGGCGTCCGCGAGCCGGCGGGCCGAGTCCACGAGTGCGAGATGCCCCTCATGGAGCGCCCCCATGGTCGGCACCAGTGCCACCCGGCGTCCCTCCTCGGCGCGCGCGCGGCGCCAGGCGCGTACCTGTCCGATCGCCGTCGCCTCGAGCATGCGCTACTCGAAGCTGTGGGAAGGATCGGGGTAGCGCCCGGCCCGGACCTCGGCGGCGAAGGCGTCCGCTGCGCTCCGGACTCCGGCAGCCAATTCCCCGTAGTGCTTCAGGAACCGGGGCGTGAAAGTGTCGTTGAGGCCCAGCATGTCGTGCAGCACCAGCACCTGACCATCACAGGCCGGGCCGGCGCCGATCCCGATGGTGGGAATGCGGATGGCACCGGTGATCCGCGCCGCCACCGGCGTCGGCATCAGCTCCAGCACCACGCTGCACGCCCCGGCGGCCTCCAGGGCGGCGGCGTCCGCCACGAGCGCCTCCGCCGCGCCGGTCTCCCGCCCCTGCACGCGGTAACCACCCAGTGCATGCACCGACTGCGGCGTGAGCCCCAGGTGGCCCATCACGGGGATGCCCCGCTCCACCAGTGCCTCGACCGTCGGCGCCATGGTGCGGCCGCCCTCCAGCTTGACACCGTTGGCGCCGGTCTCCTGCATGACGCGGCCGGCGTTCCGGATGGCGTCCTCGACCGAGATCTGGTAGGTGAGAAACGGCAGGTCCACGAACACCAGGGCGGACGTCCCGCGCCGCACGCTGGCCGCGTGGTAGATCATCTGGTCCAGCGTGGCGCTCAGCGTGGAATCGCGGCCTGCCAGCACCTGGTTCACCGAATCGCCCACCAGCAGCACATCCACCGCCGGGCTGTCGAGCAGCCGGGCGAACAGGGCGTCGTAGCAGGTGAGCATCACGATGCGCCGGCCAGCGGCCTTCATCGCGGTCAGTTCCGGCACCGTGCGCGGCCGGGATTCACTCGTCATCGCTGGTGAGCTCCGCAAGCTCCCGCTGCCAGAAGGCGCGCTCCGGCAGGCCGGGATGGGGAATGGTGAGGCCGGGCTCCTGCACCGACCGTCCCGCGTACTGAACGATATCCAGGTCCAGCGTCCGCGACGACCAGCGGGGCTCCGACTCGCGCATCCGGCCGGCGGCGCGCTCGATCGCCTGGCAGGCATCGAGCAGGGTCCTCGGATCGAGGGCCGTGCGCACGCGCACCATCTGATTGAGATAGGGCGGCTGCGCCCGCTCACCCAGCGGCGCGGTCTCCTCGATGCGGCTGGCGCGCACCACGCGCGTGCCCGGCAGGGCGTCGAGCGCGTCGCGCGCGTAGGCGAGGTATCCGGCGCGGTCGCCCAGATTACTGCCCAGGGCGATGAACGCCTCCACCCCGTCCGCGCTAGGCACCGACGGCGAAGTGCCGCGCGATCGTCTGGAGCTGCGTCGACATCTCCGAAAGGGCCCGGGTCGCGCGCTCGAGCTCGGCCTGCCCGACCGCCGCCTCGCCGGCGCGTGTCAGGAGCTGCCGGGTGTCGTCCCGGAGGCGCTGGGAGGAGCCCGCCACCCGCTGGATGCGCTCGCTCAGTGCTCCGAGCGATTCCGACTGGGTGGCGGCCATCTCGGCGACCCGGCGCGCGTGCCGGCCGGCGTCACCGGTCGCGCCGACGATCTGCTCGAAGGCGTCCCCCGCCGCCGAGCTCACCTCCTCGACCCCGGCCACCACCGCTTCGCCGAGCTTCATCTGGTGCCCTACCGCCCCCACCTGCGACGTCACGTCCGAGGCGAGCGCCCCCGCCTGGCGGGCTGATGCCAGCGACTGCGCGGCCAGCTGGCGGATCTCCTCCGCCACCACGGCGAAGCCCCGGCCTTCGCGCCCGGCGCGCGCCGCCTCGATCGCGGCGTTGAGCGCGATGAGATTCGTGGCGTCGGCGATCTCGCGGATGGAGCCGATGAAGCCGGTGACACGCCGGCTCACGTCACCCAGCGTGGCCACCTGCCGGGAGCTTTCGCCGACGAACTCCTTGAACTGCACCAGCCGCCGGAGCGCCTCCGACACCACCGCCCGGTTATGCGCGGCCGTCTCGGCGGCCCGGCCGCTGGCCACCGCCGCCTTGGAGCCTTCGGTCGCCATCTCGACGCTGACGCCGCTCAGGGTGTCGGTGGCATCGAGCCCGTCGCGCACGAAGGCATCCTGGGTGCCGACCGTTCCCTCGACCGCCCGCGACACCTCCGCCAGCGCGTCCGCGCTGTCCCGCAGCGAGTCGGTGGCGTGGCGGAGCGCCACCACCTGGGCGCCGATGAGGTCCACCAGCCCCACCAGGGGCCGCCGCAGTTCCGCGATGTGGATGGCCGTCGAGACCTGGGCCGCGATGGTGCCGAGCGCCGCCAGATCCTTCGCGTGGTACATGTTGCGCTTGAAGTGATCCAGCTCCAGCGTGCCCAGCGCCTCGTCCCCGAACCGCAGCGGATGGATCACGATGCACTGCACGTCCGGATCCGGCCGCGCGATCCGGAGATCGGTGGCGGCATTCCGGACCTGCACCACTTCCCCCGTCGCGATGCACCGGGCGCGGAGGGGCACCAGGTCCGGCGAGGGCACGCCGCGATGCCCCCGGCCGATGCTGCTCCGGTACATGAGCGTGGCCGCGTCCCCCTCGAGACGATAGATGCGGAAGTCCCCCCAGTCGAGCAGCCGGTACGCCAGCCGCTCGATCTGCTCCAGCGAAGCCTGGAGGGTCACGTTGCTGGCAATGGCCAGCTCCATCAGGTGGACCTTGTTGAGGTCCTCCGCGGCGATCGCCTCCTCCACGATCTTCTTGGTAAGGGCGCCCAGGACCCCCAGGAGGAGGAGCACGGCGATCCAGCCGACCGGGCGGAGCGCATGCACCGCACCGGCAATGACCACGAGCCCGATGATCGAGACCAGGTAGGAGACGATTTCCCAGCGCAGGATGAGCAGCTGTTCCTGCACCTCGAGCTTGCTGCGCACCAGGAGCGTGAAGTAGAAGAGGGCGCGCCCGGTCAGGAAGTAGACCGCGACCAGCGTGAAGGCGGCCGGCAGGTATTCCACGTCCAGCCCGGGGTTGCCGGTAATGGACAGCACCAGGGCGTAGATCCCGAACGCGGCGGCGAAGGCGAGCACCTCGCGGCCGGCGTTCACGAGCGCGGACCGCAGCACCTTGCGGACCAGGAGGACATCGCTCACCAGCACCCCGACCAGAATCGCGAACACCGTCGACGACGGCCCGACCAGCGTCGCACCGACCAGCGCCGCGAGCGGGGTCTGGGTCAGGTAGCTGTACTTGCTGAGGCGAATGGGGAACGCGCGGACCGCGACGACCGCGGCCGTGAGCAGCACCGTCTCCACCGGGTGGACGGCCCAGCGCGGGTCCAGGACCAGCGTGACGGCGGCGACCAGGAGGCCGCCCAGCTGCAGCACGAGTGCATACCAGCGAAGCAGCGACGAAACCCGGAGGGTCATGGCCGCGGACCCTCCAGTGCTGCTCGCAGCGAGCCGAGCAGGCCGGCCATCCCCGTCACGCCCTCCCGCTCCAGCCGCGCGACGAGTGCGCTGCCCACCACGACGCCGTCGGCCAGTTCGCCCGCCGCCCGGGCCTGTTCCGGGGTGGAAATGCCGAACCCGGCCGCGACCGGCAGGGACGAGCACGCCTTCACGCGGTGCACCTGCTGCGCCAGATCGCGAGCGAGCTCGGGACGGACGCCGGTCACGCCGAGGCGCGTCACCAGATAGAGGAATCCGCTGGCGCCGGCGGCGATCTCGGCCAGGCGCCGGTCGGTGGTCGTCGGCGCCACGAGGCGGATCAGGTCGAGGCCACCGTCCGCCACCGCCTGTTCGACCGCCGGGTCTCCCCCGGCCGGCAGGTCGGTGAGCAGCAGCCCGCTCACGCCGGCAGCGGCGGCAGCGGCGAGCAGGCGCGGAACGCCGTAGGCCAGCACCGGATTCAGGTACGTGAACAGGACGACCGGATGCACGAGCCCGGCTTCCCCGATCAGGTCGAGGGTTCCCGCCAGCGACATGCCCCGGTGCAGTGCGACGTGGCTCGCGCGCTGGATGGTGGGCCCGTCGGCCAGCGGGTCGCTGAACGGCACACCCACCTCGAGGACATCTCCCCACCGGTCAGCCGCCTGGAGCGCGGCGAGACTCGTGTCCCGGTCGGGGAATCCGGCCGTGAGATACGGCACGAGCGCGGCACGCCCGCCGTCCCGCGCGGCACGGAATGCCGCCGCCAGCGGCTCAGACAAAGAAATCGCCGACGGTGATGCCATGACGGGCCGGGTTGGTGACTTTCACGATGGAGCGCTGGAAGCGGCCGGCGGCGTCCTGCTCGCCGAGATCCACCGGCTGCCCGGGCGGCGGCACCATGGCGCCGTCCACGTCAATGGCGATCCGCACCACGGGCCGGTTGAGCAGGCGGGTGTCGGGGTTCGCGGCGCTGACCACCGCCACCTCGAGCGTGTCCAGGATGACGCAGGTACCCACCGGATAGATGCCGATCAGGTTGATGAACGCCTTGACCAGGATCGGGTCGTATCCGCGGCGCGGATTCTCCCACATTTCACGCAGCACCTGGTCGGGCTCGATCGGCACGGTCTGGTAGCTGCGCCGGGTGGTGGCCGCGTCAAAGCCGTCCGCCACCGCGACGATGCGGGAGAAGAGCCCCACCTCCCGCGGCCGCACCGTCTTCGGGTACCCGGTGAGGTCGGTCTTCATGTGATGCTCGTGCGCCACCAGGATGGACTGGTAGGGAATCTCCTCGTAGCCGCGCAGGCTGAACAGCGTGAGCGCGCCGAACCAGGGATGCGCCTGCATGATGCGCCATTCCCGTTCGTCGAGGCCGCTGGCCTTGTTCAGGATATCCACCGGAATCCGGGCCTTCCCGATGTCGTGCATCAGGGCGGTCATGCCGAGGTCATGCAGCTGGAGCCGGGAAAAGCCGAGCTTCTTGCCCAGGGCCACCGCGAAGATGCAGACGTTGACGCAGTGCTGGAAGGTGTACTCGTCGTAGTCGCGGATCGTCGTGAGCCCCATCAGCGACGTCTCGTTGTTGAGCACCTGGTCCACGATGAGCTGCACCGCGCGCTTCATCTTCTTGACGCTCGTGGCACGGCCCATCCGCACGCTGGTCACGACCTCCTTGGCAACGGCCACGCCGTGCGAGTAGGTGCGCTTGGCGAGCTCCCGCTGGCGCTCCTGCTCGTCGACGGACTCGTCGGCGGGCGTGGCGCGCTCGACATCGAGCCCGTGGACCCCGCTCTTGAAGAGGCGATCGGCGAGCTCGTCGAACGGCTCGGCCACCGGGCGCTCGCCGAGGCTGATCAGGATGCTGAGGAACGCCTGCCAGTCCCGCCGCGACACCTCCCGATGCACGTGCAGCGCACCGATGTCCGCCTGGCGCAGGGTCGCGAGGATGTTGCTGAAGGAGGCGTAATTGTCCAGTTCCAGGCGGAGGCGGGTGGCATTGACGAAGATGAAGTCGCCCTTGAGGCGGACCTCCACCGCGGACTCCCGGTCCAGCAGCTGCGCCGCGGCATGATCCAGGTCATCCAGCGCCCGCTGGACGGTGGCATTCTCCACCGGATACAGCTTGAGACTCCGCAGCGCGGCATACAGCGTGAGCAGGAGGCCCCGCCCGCCCGCCCGCAGGGTGCCTTCCTGGGGTGCTCCGTCATGCGTGGGCTGGGTCATGCGCCGCCCTCCCGGAGGGCCTGACGCACGGCGTTCCGCACCACCAGTTCCTTGTCCTCCTGGGCCCCGGACAGCACTTCGCGCGCCTCGGCCGTGCCGATCCTGCCCAGCGCCAGCGCCGCGCAGGCCCGGACTTCCGGCGGCTCCTTCATCCGCAGCAGGCCCCGGCCACCCAGCATCGCCGCCAGCAGCTTGATGCCCGACGCGCCGGCGATCGCGCCGTAGGCCTCGAAGAACGCCTTCTTCTCCGACATGTCCCGGTCTTTCAGGTCCTTGCCCTGCACGACACCCTCCACGCGCCGGAGCGCGGACCGGTAGCCGCGCCCGCCGACCGCCTTGACCGCAGCGACCCGCACCGCCCGGTCGGCGTCATCCAGGGCGCGGTCCAGGTGCGCCAGCGCACCCGGCGTCCCGATGGCGTCGAGCGCCTGCACCGCGGCGAGGCGCAGCGCCGGATCGGCGTGCGAGAGAAGATCGCCAAGCCCGGTGACCGAGCCCTGCAGCCGGAGGCGGCCGCACACGCCGACCAGCGCCGGCAGCGCCTCCGGCTCCGCCTCGTGGAGCAGCCGCAGCACCTCGGCCGAATTCTGCGACGCGAGACGGTCCACCGTCTCCTCCAGCATGCCGCGCACGGTACCCGACTGCAGGCGCGGCAGCATCCCGAGAATGGGGCCCAGGGCCTGCGCCCGCAGCTCCGCCAGCACGTCGCGCACGTCGGCGTCACCGGGCCGGGCGGCCGCCTCATCGAGTGACTGCACCAGCTGCCGCACGATGGCAGGCTCGCTCAGCCGTTCCTCGAATTCGCGGACCCGGCCGCGCTGCTCGGCAGTGAGATCCGCCGCACGCTCCTCCAGGCCGCGCAGCTCCCGCAGGACATTCGCCACCACGCGGAACTCGCCGCGATTGAGCAGGTTGGGAAACAGCGCGTCGAGGATGAGGAGGATTTCCTCCCGCACCGCCGGGGCCCGTTCCAGCTCATACAGGTCGAAGAGGATGGCCAGCGCACTGCTCCGGGCGTCCCGCGTGTACTCGCGGCGAACCGCGTCCACGACGTAGTTGATCTCCTGTTCGTCGAGGAAGTACAGCGTCCCGTCGAAGTCGTCCATGTCCACCAGCGTGGCCGCCCTCGGCGCCTCCTCCTGCACCACCTGGTGCCGCTCCTCGGGCCGGACATCAGGCCGGCTCTCCGCGGACGCCTCCATCGGCGCCGCCTCCGAGAACGGCTCCGCGAAGATGAAGGTGATCCACTGGAATTCCTGCTCCCACAGCAGCGTCAGCAGGTCATCCGGTGCGTCAGTCGGCAGGAAGCGCGCCCGGTTGACCAGTTCCAGGAACTGGGTGATCTCTCCCTCTTCCACGCCCTTCTTGAACGTGAGGAGGCGCAGGCCGTCCTTGTACAGGGTCCAGGCAAAGCTCTCCGACTTGGTGAGCTGGCGATACACCACCTGCTCTTCCCAGATCAGGTCGGTTTCCGCCACCTGGAGCACGATCTCGTCCGTCGCGGCCCACACCGGGGCGAAGGCGGCCTGCACGTTCTGCGCGGCGCGCTGATGGATGGGATTGTTCGGCAGGTACATCTGGAAGGCGCGGAGCGCCTTGACCAGGCTCGCCATGAGTTCGGCAATCTGGGATGGCGGGAGCACCGCCGAACCGGAATCGGCGAGCGTCACACCGGGGCTCCGGTCAGTCCGGCGACGTGTGCCACGTCCTTGTCCCCCCGGCCGCTGAGGCAGACCAGCACGGTGTGACCAGCCGGCCACCGCTGGGCACGCACCCACGCGAGCGCATGCGCCGTCTCCAGCGCCGGAATGATTCCCTCGAGCCGCGCGAGCTCGCCGAAGGCGTCGAGCGCCGCCCGGTCGGTCACGCTCTCGTAGCGCACGCGCCCGCTGTCCCGGAGCCAGCTGTGCTCCGGGCCGACCCCGGGATAATCGAGCCCGGCCGAGACCGAATGCGCCTCGATCACCTGCCCATCGGCGTCCTGCAGGAGATAGCTGTACGAACCGTGCAGCACCCCCGGACGGCCGGCGCCCAGTGTCACGGCGTGACGGCCGGTTTCGACTCCGGCCCCACCCGCCTCGACCCCCACCAGGGCGACATCGTCCTCCAGGAAGGCGGAGAAGATGCCCATCGCATTCGAGCCGCCGCCCACGCATGCCACGACCGTGCCCGGCAGCATGCCCAGGCGTTCAAGCACCTGCGCCCGTGCCTCGGTGCCGATCACCGACTGGAAGTCCCGCACCAGGCGCGGATAGGGATCAGGGCCGACCACCGAGCCGATGATGTAGTGGGTGGTCGGGACACTGGCGACCCAGTCGCGCAGCGCTTCGTTGGTTGCATCCTTGAGCGTGGCGGACCCGGACTCGACCGGCACGACCGTCGCGCCGAGCAGCTGCATGCGGAAGACGTTCAGCGCCTGGCGCCGGACGTCCTCCGCACCCATGTACACCACGCACTCCAGCCCGAAGCGCGCCGCGACGGTGGCGGTGGCCACCCCGTGCTGTCCGGCGCCGGTTTCGGCGATGACCCGCCGCTTGCCCATGCGCCGCGCCAGCAGGACCTGCCCGATGGCATTGTTGATCTTGTGGGCCCCGGTGTGATTCAGATCCTCCCGCTTGAGCAGCACCTCGGCCCCGCACGCGTCCGAGAAGCGCGGGGCCGCGGTCAGCGCCGTGGGCCGCCCGCCGAATTCGCGCAGCAGCGCGTGATATTCGGCCCAGAACGCGGCATCCACCCGCGCGGCATCGTACAGCGACGCCAGTTCCTCGAGCGCCGGCACCAGCGTCTCGGGCACATAGCGTCCGCCGTACGGGCCGAAGCGGCCGCCGGTCGCGTGCTCACGCACGGGCATTGATGTCAATCAGAGCCTCCAGAAACCGGGCGACACGCGCCGGATCCTTGATACCGGGCGCGCGCTCGACGCCGGAACTTACATCCACGACCTCGGGTCGAACGAGGGCTGCCACGCGGGCCACCGTCTCCGGCGTGAGCCCGCCGGCCAGCACCATGGGGACGCCGGTGATGGCCGCCCGTGCCTCGCCCGCCCACTCCAGCGGCAGGGCGGCGCCACTGCCGCCGGCCCGGTCCGTCACCGACCGCTCGACCAGCACCGCGTCGGCATGCCGCGTGAGCGCAGGAATCCGGTTCACCGCACCCGGCGCCGCGAGACGAGCAACCCGCCACACGATCAGGCCGGCACCGCGCAGGCGAGCCGCGCCATCGTCGGCGTAGTCGCCATGCAGCTGGACGCCGGCAATCCCGGTGCTGTCGCGCAACGCAAGCAGGTCGTCCACCGGCCGGTGCACCGCCACCCCCAGGACGGGGACGCCGCCCGCGGCTGCCACGACAGCGCGGAGTTCGGACAGCGATGCCTGCCGGGGCCCCGAGTCCAGTACCACGCCAAGCCAGGCCGCGCCGAGGCGCGCGGCGAGCCGGGCATCCTCGGGACGCCTGAGTCCGCAGATCTTGGCCTCAACGGCCACGCCGCGGCACTCCCGTCAGAGCGCCCAGTGCAGTTCCCGGGGCAGGTGCCGAGGACAGCGCCGTGCCTACCAGAACGGCGTCGGCGCCGGCATCGGCCGCGCGCTCCACATCCTCCCGGAGCGACATGCCGCTTTCCGCCACGGCGATCCGGTCGGCGGGAATCGCCGCCACCAGTTCCAGCGCGCGCCCCCGGTCGATGCGGAAGGTGTCGAGATCGCGGCTGTTGGCCCCGACGATCCGCGCACCCGCGTCGAGCGCGATCCGGAGCTCATCCGGCGCATGAACCTCCACCAGCGCGTCCAGTCCGGCATCGGCGGTGAAGGTGATGAGTTCCTTGAGTCGGCCCGGCTCCAGCGCCCGCACGATGAGCAAGGCCGCCGATGCACCGGCGATCCGCGCCTCGAGCAGCTGCTCCTCGGAGACGATGAAGTCCTTCCGGAGGAGCGGCACCGAGACCTGCTGCGCCGCGGCCTCCAGGTCCGCCAGCGATCCGCCGAACCAGGGCCCGTCGGTCAGCACTGAAATGGCCGCCGCGCCCGCCCCCTGGTAGAGGGCGGCCTGCGCCCGCGCGTCCAGACCCGCGTTCAGCTCCCCCGCTGACGGCGATCGCCGCTTGATCTCGGCGATCACGCCGACAGCACCACGGATCAATGCAGTGCCGAACGCCGCCGGATCAGGAGCCGCCGCCGCCTGGCGTTCCAGTTCGGCCCGGTGAACCTTGAGCCCCTCGGCCCGCTCCCTCGCGGCGGCAAGAATCGCCTCCAGCCGGGCCGGCCCTTGTCCTTCGGGTATCGTTCGGGTATGATAGTTCGGCATCTCTTCGGTCACCAGTTACCGGATATTTCCATGCCCCTCACCCGGCGCCAGCGGGACATCCTCGAGTATCTCCGGACCTACATCCACGAGAACGAATGCGCACCCAGCTTCGAGGAAATCGCGGAGCGATTCGGGTTCCGCTCGCTCGCCACGGTGCATGAGCACCTGACCAACCTGGACAAGCGGGGCTACATCCAGCGCGGCTACAACAAGAGCCGCTCGGTCGTGGTGCTGCCGCCGCGCGGAACCACCTCGGCGTCGGAGGTACCGTTGCTGGGCCGCGTGGCTGCCGGCATGCCCATCGAGTCGCTCATGCATGACGAGACGGTGGCGGTGCCCGATACCATGCTCCCCCGGAAGGGGCCGAACTACGCCCTCCGCGTGCAGGGCGAATCCATGATCGACGAACACATCATGGACGGGGACCTCGTCGTGGTGCACGGACGGCAGACCGCCGAGAACGGCGAGATGGTCATCGCACTGGTGAACGGCTCCGAAGCCACGGTCAAGAAATTCTACCGCGAGGCCGGAGGCTGGATCCGCCTGCAGCCGGCCAATGCCACGATGCAACCGCTCCGCTTCCAGGAGCGGGACGTCATCATCCAGGGCGTCGTGGTCGGCGTCATCCGCAAGTACAGCTAGGCCGCACCGGGATCCCGCGGCGCCGCCACCCGGAGGCGCTCGAGGGCTGCCCGCGCCGCGCCTGACCGCAGCGCCTCCCGCGCCATCTCCACGGCGTCCCGCAGGGACGTTCCGGTTCTGCCGACGTAGACCGCCGCCGCCGCGTTGAGCAGAACAGCCGCCGACTCCACCGGTGTTCCCCGCCCTTCGAGCACCGCCACAAGGCGGCGCGCGTTGTGATCGGGCTCGGCACCCTTGAGCCCGGCCAGGTCGCCGGCGGCAAGTCCGAGCTCCGCAGGATCGAGGCGCCACTCGCGCACCGTGCCCGCGCTCACCTCCCAGACCAGCGTCGGCCCGTCGGGACTGATCTCGTCCATGCCGGCAGCGCCATGCACAACCACGGCATGCCGCGACCCGAGCTCGGCCAGCGCGCCCGCGATGAGCGGCGCGCGATCCCGGTCGGCGACACCGACCACCTGCCGCATTGCCCCGGCCGGATTTACCAGCGGGCCGAGCAGGTTCATGATGGTCGGGGTGCCCAGTTCGCTCCGCGCCGGCGCCAGGAACCGCATCGCCGGGTGATAGGTGGGCGCGAACAGGAACACGATCCCCGCCGTCGCCAGCACCCTCGCGGCGGCTTCCGGCTCGAGCGTGATGCTGATGCCGAGCGCCTCCAGCACATCGGCGGAGCCGGAACGCGAGGTGTGGCTCCGGTTGCCGTGCTTGGCAATCGGGATGCCCGCCCCGGCCGCCACAAATGCCGCCGCGGTGGAGAGGTTGATGGTGCCCACCGTCCCGCCACCGGTACCGCAGGTGTCGACCAGCGCATCCGGGTCCGGCCACGGGACGCGCCGCATTTCCGCCCGGAGGGCGTCGGCCGCTCCCGCCAGTTCCTCCGCATGTTCACCGCGGGCGCGGAGCCCCATGAGCAGTGCGCCGGCCTGCGCCGCCGTGCCCCCGCCGCGCACCAGGACACGGAATGCCGCCGCGCACTCCGCTCGGCTCAGCGCATGGCCGAAGGCGAGCCGGGTGAGTGCGTCCCGCAGATGCGCGTCTGCCAAGGCAGTCATGGGAACCGGTCGTGTAGGGTCGGAAGGCGGCCGGAAGCGTAGCCGGAAAATTGTCGTTTTGTCAATTGTGACAACAGGTTGCGCCGCTTGTTCGGGCTGCGGCGCCGGGCTAGATTTCAGGCCGATGAACCGGACCTTCCTCGCGCTGCTCCAGTTCGACGGACGGGGCTATTCTGGCTGGCAGCGCCAGGCAGTCGGTCGCACCGTGCAGGGCGAGGTGGAGCGGGTCCTCGCCCGCCTGGCCGATGCCCCGGTCACCGCGCACGCCGCCGGGCGCACCGATGCCGGTGTGCACGCCGAGGCGATGGGTGTCAGCTTCACCTTGCCGGAACGATGGTCGTCCCACGAACTGCGCCGCGCCCTCAACGCCCTGCTGCCGCCCGACTGCTGGATCGCCTCGGTGCACGAGATGCACGCCGGCTTCCATGCCCGGAAGAGTGCGCTGTCGCGCCGGTACCGCTATGTCATCGGCACCGACGATGCCGCGGCGTCGCCGTTCCGCCGCCCGTTCGAGTGGGCACTCGGTCGCGGGCTCCGGTGGGACCTGCTCGCGGACTGCGCCCGTCTCCTGCCGGGCGAGCACGACTTCCAGGCCTTCAGCGTCCGCGGCCAGCCCCATGCCCACCACCGCTGCACCATCCTGCTGTCGGAATGGCGGCTCCGCACCGGTGACCGGGGCGTGGAATTCCACGTGCAGGCCGACCGCTTCCTGCATCACATGGTCCGCATGCTGGTCGGCACGATGGTGGAGATCGCACTCGAGCGGCGCCCCCTGGACGACTTCGCGCGGCTGCTGGTGACCGAGGACAACCAGGAGACGGGCGCACCGGCGCCGGCGGAGGGGCTGTACTTCGTGCGGGCCGAGTATCCTGCGTCGGCGTTTGCGGATGAAGCCGCCGCGCCGGGAGCCGCGATCCATGCGTGACCGCCGCCGGCTGCTGCTCGCCACGCTCGCGGTGGGCCTCGCCGCGGCGTGCTCCGGCGACCGGCCTGCCGACCCGGGCGTCCAGATCACGAGCGCCGGTGCCTCCCAGCACACGGCGGCGCTCGCCCGGGCCGACAGCGGCGCCACCGCGTCCCGGCGGACGGTGCTGGTGGACGCGGTCCAGGCCGTCGCTCCCGCCGTCGTGTCCATCAACGTCACTGCTCGCCAGCGCATCGCGCCGCAGAGCGCGTGGGACCTGTTCTTCATCCCCCAGGGCACCGAGCGGACGGTCCAGAGCTTCGGCACCGGCATCCTGATCCGCCCGGATGGCCTGATCCTCACCAACCAGCATGTGGTCGCCGGTGCGCAGCAGATCGTCGTGACGCTGGCCGATGGCCGGAACATTCCGGGGCGGGTGCTGGGCGAGGACCCGCTCACCGACATCGCGGTGGTGAAGATCGACGGCACGAACTTTCCCGTTGCGAAGCTGGGCCGCAGCACCGACCTCATGATCGGCGAGTGGGTCGTGGCGCTCGGCAATCCCTACGTGTACATGCTGGGCAACTCCACCCCCACGGTGACGGTGGGCGTGGTGAGCGCCACCGGCCGGAACATCCTCCCGTCCAATGACCAGCCGGGCCTCTATCTGGACATGATCCAGACCGATGCCGCCATCAATCCCGGCAACTCCGGCGGGCCGCTCGCCAACGCCCTGGGTGAGGTGGTGGGGGTGAACTCCTCCATCTTCAGCAGCAGCGGCGGATCGATCGGCCTCGGGTTCGCGATCCCGATCGAGCGCGCGGTGCGGATCGCCGACGAGATCGTGCGCACCGGCAGCGTGCGCCGCGCGTGGACCGGCCTCGACGTGAGCGGCCCCGGCGACGTGGGCGACTGGCGCACCGCCGGCGGCGTGCGCATCACGTCGGTCACGCCGTCGGGCCCCGCGGATCGCGCCGGCCTTCGCGCCGGCGACGTCCTGGTGCGCGCCAACGGCCGGGACCTGCGCAACTACCTCGACTGGGAAGCGGTCAAGCTCGACCTGCACGTGGGCGACGCGCTGGAGGTCGTGACGCAGTCGGGCGGGCGGCGGACCACGCATCGCCTCATCACCGGTGACGTCCCGACGGTGACCGCGCAGAAGGTGACCGTGCTGCGCGACCTGCAGCTGGTGACGGTCACCCCGGCCGTCCAGGCCGAGCGCGGCCTGCGGGTGAGCCAGGGCGCCCTCGTCTTCCAGATCAGCGACGCCGTGGCCCGGGCCACCGGCCTCCAGGCCGGTGACGTCATCATCGGGATCAACAGTCTCCGGGTTCGCGACGCGGACCAGGTGGCGCAGGCACTCAATGCGTTGCCGGCCGGCCAGCCATTCCGGCTGACCTACGCACGCGGCAACTACTACGACTCCGTGATCCTCACGTTCTGATGACCGACGACCGCTATCGCTCGCCGCTCGGCAGCCGCTACGCCTCTCCGGCGATGCAGCAGCTCTTCGGAGAGCCGCACCGGATCGCGCTGTGGCGCCGCCTCTGGCTCTGGCTGGCGGAGACCGAGCAGAAGCTGGGGGTCGCCATCCCGGACGAGGCGATCGCCGGGCTGCGGGCGCATCTGGACGATGCCGACCTGGACGCGGCCGCCCGGCACGAGCGCCGCTTCCGGCACGACGTGATGGCCCACGTGCATCATCTGGGCGACCAGGCGCCCGCGGCGCGTCCGTACATCCACCTCGGCGCCACCAGCTGCTTCGTCACCGACAACGCCGATTGCATGATCGTGCGCGACGCGCTCCGCCTGACGCTCGGGCGCCTCGTGGCCATCGCCGACCTGCTCGGGACCTTCGCCGGCCGCCACGCCGCGCTCCCCTGCCTGGCGTACACCCATTTCCAGCCGGCCCAGCTCACCACCGTGGGCAAGCGCGCCACGCTCTGGCTCCAGGACTTTGCCCTGGACATCGAGGAGACGCTGCACCGGCTCGGCGCGCTGCGGGCCCGCGGGTGCAAGGGCACCACGGGGACCCAGGCCAGCTTCCTCGAGCTCTTCGGCGGCGATCACGCGCGGGTGCGGGAGCTGGATGCGCAGGTGACGCAGCGCATGGGGTTCGCGCACGCCTTCGCCGTCACCGGGCAGACCTACAGCCGGAAGCAGGATGCAATGGTGCTGGATCTCCTTTCCGGCATCGCCCAGTCGGCCGCCAAGATGGCCAACGATCTCCGCCTCCTGCAGCACGAGGGAGAGCTGCTCGAGCCCTTCGAGAGCGAGCAGATCGGCTCCAGCGCCATGGCCTACAAGCGGAACCCGATGCGGGCCGAGCGGATCGGCGCGCTGGCGCGGTTCGTCATCGCCCTGCAGGCGAACGGCCCCAATACCGCGGCCGCGCAGTGGCTGGAGCGGACGCTGGACGACAGCGCCAACCGGCGCCTCACGCTGCCCGAAGCATTTCTCTCGGTGGACGCCATCCTCATCCTGGTGACGAACATCGTCGCGGGGCTCGAGGTGCGGGAGCCGGTCATCGCCCGGCATGTCGCGGTGCAGATGCCGTTCATGGCCACGGAGCGCTGGCTCATGCTCGGCGTCGAGGCCGGCGGCGATCGCCAGGAACTGCACGAGGTCGTCCGTCGTCATTCACTGGCCGTCGCCGAGGCGGTGGCCGCCGGCGGTCCCAACGATCTTCTGGAGCGTCTGTCGGCGGATCCCGCCTTTGCGCGCGTACCGGCGGCCCGGCTCCGGGCCGAACTGGAGCCCGCACGGTACACCGGGCGCGCCGAAGCCCAGGTGCGGGAGTTCCTGGCGGAACAGCTTCGCCCGCTGCTGGAGCAGGCCCGGCCCCGCGCGGCCGCGGTGGAGATGGCCGAGGTGCGCGTATGAGCGTGCTCATGCAGAGCGCCCTGCCGCTCCGGCTGCTCCGGCGCGGCAAGGTGCGCGAGGTATACGAGGCGGGCGCCGACGAGCTCCTGCTCGTGGCCAGCGACCGCGTCAGTGCCTTCGACGTGGTGATGCGGGAGCCGATTCCGTACAAGGGCGCCGTGCTCACCCAGCTCAGTGCATGGTGGTTCCGCCGGCTCGCGGAGGTGACGCCGTCGCACTTCATCACCGCCGATGCCAACGAGATCATCGCGCGCGCGCCGGGCCTGGCCGGCTCCGTGGCGCAGGTCGCGGGCCGGGCAATGCTCGTGCGGCGCACCTGGCCGGTCGCGTTCGAATGCGTGGTACGCGGCTACCTGGCCGGCTCGGCGTGGGCCGAGTATCGCGACCGCGGCACACTCGCCGGCGAGCCGCTCGCGGCCGGCCTGCAGGAGAGTGCCCGGCTCGACCCGCCGCTCTTCTCCCCGGCCACGAAGGCGGAAAGCGGCCACGACGAGAACGTCCCGTTCGCCCGCATGGCGGCGGCGCTCGGGGATGAGGTCGCGACCGCGCTCAGGGAGACGAGCCTCGCCGTCTACGCGGCAGGGCGGGACATGGCCGCGCGGCAGGGCATCATCGTGGCCGACACCAAGTTCGAGTTCGGCGCGGCATCGGATGGCCGGCTCCTGCTGATTGACGAGGTGCTCACGCCGGACTCGTCCCGCTTCTGGCCGGCGGACGGCTACGCCCCGGGCCGCGCCCAGCCGAGCTTCGACAAGCAGCCCCTCCGCGACTGGCTCGCGGCTGAACGCAAGGCCGGCCGCTGGAACGGAGAGGCCCCGCCACCGCCGCTTCCGGACGACGTGGTGGCGGCCACCTCGGCGCGCTACCTCGACGCCTACCGGCGGATCACCGGGGAAACGCTGGCGGTGGACGCCTCGTGAGGATCGCGCGGGAGGGATGGCCCTTCATCGTCGGTGCCGGCGTCGTGCTGGTGGTGTTCATGCTGCTGCACATCACGGTGCTGACCGTCCTGTGGGCGGCGGTCACCCTCTGGGTCGTCGCCTTCTTCCGGGACCCCCGTCCCACGCGGCCGGCCGACGACGCGGTGCTGCTGGCGCCCGCCGACGGCAAGGTGGTGAGCATCATCGAGACCGATGAGCCGGCGTTCTTCGGCGACCGCGCCGTGCGGATCTCGATCTTCATGAACGTGTTCAACTGTCACGTGAACCGCTATCCGGCGGCCGGCACCGTGCGTTACCGGCATTACCATCCGGGACGCTTCGGCCACGCCGCCGACGAGAAGGCGAGCCTGGACAACGAACAGTCGAGTGTCGGCCTCGAAACACCGCGCGGGCGGATGCTGGTACGCCAGATCGCCGGGCTGGTGGCGCGGCGCATCGTCACCGATCACGGGGTCGGCACCACCGTCACGCAGGCGGAGCGCCTCGGCATGATCCGCTTCGGCTCGCGCGTGGATCTCTTCCTGCCCGTGGGCACATCGGTGCGGGTGCGCGTCGGCGAGCGCACCCGCCTGGCGCAGACCGTGGTGGCCGCATGGAAATGAACAGCGACCCCCGCCCGGACCGGCGCGGCGTGCGCCGCGTGGTCATCGTGATGCCGAGTGCGTTCACCCTCGGGAACCTCTTCTTCGGCATCTGGTCCATGGTGTGGGCCTCGCAGGGGCGCTTCGCGTGGGCCGGCTGGTTCATCGTGTTCGCGGCGGTGCTGGACATGCTCGACGGCCGCGTGGCCCGCGCCTCCAACACCGGCTCCCGGTTCGGCGCGGAGCTCGATTCGCTGGTGGACGTGATCTCGTTCGGCGTGGCCCCGGCGATGCTGCTCTACTTCCTCGAGTTCCACTCGGGCGGCCGGTTCGCCTGGCTCATCTGCTATCTGTACGTGGTGGCGGTGGCGCTCCGGCTGGCACGCTACAACGTGACCGCATCCAGCGCGGCGCCCGGGTGGTTCACGGGACTCCCGTCGCCGGCCGCCGGGATGACCGTGGCGACCTACTACCCCTTCAGCCAGACCGAGTGGTACCAGCGCAGCATGCTGTACCTCAACTTCGAGCAGCAGGGTCTCGTGGTGCTGCTGCTCCTCCTGTCGGTGCTGATGGTCAGCAACGTGCGCTACCCGCGATTCCCCACGATCAGCGTCCGCCGCGTCTCCGGCGTCATGGGGCTCGTGATCCTCCTCGCCCTCCTGGTGGGAAGCATCGTGGCCCCGGCGTCGGTGCTCTTCCCCTTCGGCATGGCGTACCTGCTGTTCGGCATGGTGCGCTCGACCGTCCTCGGCTTCCTCCAGGGCGGCGCCGACGCCAACGGCACCAGCCGCTCTCTCACCGTGACCCGCGGCACCGCGCGCTGGCGCCGGCGCCGCCGCCAGGAGCCCCCGGGATGACCTATCGTGTTCACGTGCGCGTGATGCCGCGCAGCGGCCTCCTCGATCCGCAGGGTCAGGCGGTGGCCCACGCGCTGTCCAGCCTCGGGTATGACGCCCTCGGCGACGTGCGCATGGGCAAGGCGATCGAGCTGGATGTCAGCGCCGAGTCGGCGGCGGCGGCGGAAGCGCGGGTACGGGAAATGTGCGACCGGCTCCTGGCGAATCCGGTAACCGAGGACTTCGACGTGTCGGTGGAGGCATCCTGATGCTCAAGGTCGCCGTGCTCCGGTTCCCCGGCATCAACTGCGAGGACGAGACCGTCCGGGCCGCGGAGCAGGCTGGCGCCCGGGCCGAGCTGGTGTGGCACCGCGCCACGTCGCTCGATGGCGCCGACATCGTGATCATCCCCGGCGGCTTCAGCTACGGGGACTACCTCCGGGCCGGCGCCATCGCCCGTTTCAGTCCCGTGATGGCGGCAGTCCGGGCCCACGCCGAGGCCGGCCGCCCGGTGCTGGGCATCTGCAACGGCTTCCAGATCCTGTGCGAGTCGCACCTGCTGCCCGGCGCGCTCATGCGGAATGCGGGGCTGACCTTCGTCTCCCGGCCGGTGGCGTGCCTGGTGGAACAGAGCCGGACGCCCTTCACCGGCCAGTTCACGCCCGGCCAGCGCCTGATGCTGCCGGTGGCCCACGGCGACGGGCGCTTCGTGGCGGATACCGACACGCTCCGGATGCTGGAGGCGGAGGGTCGCGTGGTGCTCCGCTATGCGTCCGACGCCGACAATCCCAACGGCGCGGTGGACAACATCGCGGGCATCATGAATGCCGCGGGCAATGTCGTGGGTATCATGCCGCACCCCGAGCGCGCGATGGGCGAGCTGCTCGGCAACGGGGACGGCGCAGGTTTCTTCACTTCCATGGCCGGGTGGCACGCGCTCCGCGCGGCACCGGCCCGTGTCCGCCCCTGAGGACCGGGATCATGACGAACAAGCCCCGACAGAACGAAGAAGAATATTTCGCGCGGCAGGAGGCGGAGCTGCTGCAGGCCGAGCGCCAGCGCCTCACCGAACAGCGCGACGCCGCCGAGCGCAGCCGTCATTTCATGAAGTGCCCGAAGGACGGCTACGACCTCACCAGCCGCGAATACCACGGCGTGACCGTGGAGACCTGCGCCCACTGCGGCGGCATGTGGCTCGATGCCGACGAGCTCGAGCAGATTGCCGGCGCCGACGACCGGCCCGGACTCCTTGGACGGGTGTTCGGCGATGTCCTCACGACCCTGCGCGGGCAGCGGAAGGCCGGTGACTGACCTCCTCGCCTCCGCCGCGACCCACGCCTCGCCCATGCCGGGTGAGCGGGCGGTCACGCCCGCCGTGGTCCGGGAGCACAACCTCAACGAACTCGAGTACGAGCGCATCACCACGATGCTGGGCCGTGCGCCCACGCTCACCGAACTCGGGATCTTTTCGGCGCTGTGGAGCGAGCACTGCTCCTACAAGCACTCGAAGCCGGTGCTGAAGCGCTTCCCCACCACCGGTCCGCAGGTCGTGCAGGGACCGGGCGAGAACGCCGGCGTGCTGCGGCTTCCGGATGGCTGGGCGGTCGCGTTCAAGGTGGAATCCCACAACCATCCCTCCGCCGTCGAGCCCTATCAGGGAGCGGCCACCGGCGTCGGTGGCATCCTGCGGGACGTCTTCACCATGGGCGCCCGGCCGGTGGCGCTCCTCAACAGCCTCCGGTTCGGGCCGCTGGACCTGCCGCGCAACCGCTATCTCATGGCCGGCGTGGTGCGTGGCGTCGGCGACTACGGCAACTGCATGGGTGTCCCGACCCTCGGCGGCGAGGTGGGATTCGCCGACGGCTACACCGGCAATCCGCTGGTGAACGCCATGTGCGTGGGCCTGCTCCGCGAAACCGACCTGATCCGGGCGAAGGCCGAGGGGGTCGGAAACGTGCTGCTGGCCGTGGGGGCCCGCACCGGGCGCGATGGTATCCACGGCGCGAGCTTCGCCTCCGAGGAACTGTCGGAGAAGAGCGAGGCGCGTCGCCCGCAGGTGCAGGTGGGCGACCCGTTCACCGAGAAGCTGCTGCTCGAGGCGAGCCTGGAGCTCATTACCTCGGGACTCATCGTCGGCATCCAGGACATGGGGGCCGCCGGGCTCACCAGCTCGTCGGCGGAGATGGCGGCGCGCGGCGGCGTGGGCGTCGAGATCGACACCAGTCTCGTGCCCACCCGGGAGCCGGGCATGACGCCATACGAGATCCTGCTGTCCGAATCGCAGGAGCGCATGCTGGTGGTGGCGGAACCGGCCCGCGTGACGGCGATCCAGGCGATCTGCGAGAAGTGGGAACTCACGGCGACCCCCATCGGCCACGTCACCGACGACGGCATCTTCCGGGTGCGGCACGATGGCCTCACCGTGGCGGCGATTCCGGGCCAGCGCCTCGTGGACGACTGCCCGATCTACGAACCGGAGGCACGCGAGGCGCCCGAGGCCGCGGAGCGGCGCGCGATGCGGCCGTCCGGACGAGCCCCCGACCTTGCGGATGCCCTGCCACGGCTGCTGGATGCGCCCAACATCGCCAGCAAGCGCTGGATCTTCGAGCAGTACGACAGCACCGTGCGCGGTACCACCGTGCTCGGGCCCGGCGGCGACGCCGGCGTGCTGCTGGTGCCGGGCGCGTCGTTCGGCGTGGCCGTCACCCTGGACTGCAATGCCCGGCTCGTCGCACTGGAGCCGTACGAGGGCGGCAAGGCCGCCGTGGCGGAGGCCGCGCGCAACATCGCCTGCACCGGCGCACAACCCCTTGGCATCACCGACTGCCTCAACTTCGGCAACCCGGAGAAGCCCGATGTGTTCCACCAGTTCACCGAAGCGTGCCGCGGCATCTCCGATGCCTGCCAGGCGTTCGGCACACCGGTGACCGGTGGCAACGTCTCGTTCTACAACGAAAGCCCGACCGGTGTGGTCTACCCCACCCCGACCGTCGGCATGGTCGGCCTGCTGGCGGACGTAGCGGATCGCGTCCCCAGCCATTTCCAGAACCCCGGCGACCTGATCCTCATTGCCGGCGACACCGCGGGAGAGCTGGGTGGCTCGGCATTCTGGGCCGAGGTGCTCGACTTCGTCGGTGGCACACCGGCTCGGGTGGATCTGGATCGCGAACTGGTCCTGCAGCAGTTCCTGGTTGCCGCAGCCCGCGGGCGCCTGCTCCGGTCGGCACACGACTGCTCGGAGGGTGGGCTGGCGGTGGCGCTGGCCGAGGCGGCCATCGGCGGGCCATGGGCGAAGGAGGCCCTCGGCTGCTTCGCCGATCTCGCGGACCATGCGCCCGGCGTGGAACACGCCGGCGTTCTGTTCGGTGAGGACGGTGCCCGGGCCGTGCTGAGCTGTCGCCCCGACCATCTCGGCGCGCTGACCGCACTCGCACGGGCCGGCGGCGTACCGCTCCGGCAGGTCGGCGAGGTGAGAACGGCGAACGCACCGGTCATCCTTCAGCTCGCGGGCCGCATGCTCGAGTGGGATTCGGCCGAGCTGCGGCGCGTATACTACGACGCCATCCCTCGCCGCATGCAACCGTCCGGACCCACCCGGACCACGGGAGCCTGATCCCATGTGTGGTGTCATCGGCATCGCCAATCTTCCGGACGCGGCGCGACTTGCCTACCTCGGCCTGTACGCCCTGCAGCACCGCGGGCAGGAGAGCGCCGGCATCGTGGCGATGGACGAGGCCGGCACGGCCCGGGTACACCGCGGCATGGGGCTCGTCTCCGAGACCCTCGGCGGTGACGCGCTGCAGAAGCTGCCGGGCGACGTCGCCGTGGCGCATACCCGCTACTCGACCAGCGGCAGCACCGTGCTCGCCAACGCGCAGCCGTTGCTCGTCAATACCCGCTCCGGCCCGCTGTCCCTGGCCCACAACGGCAACCTGGTCAATGCCCACGTGCTTCGCGACGAACTGGTGCGGCAGGGGGCGATCTTCGCCTCCTCCAGTGACTCCGAAGTGCTGGTGCATCTCATCGCGCGGTCGGAGGCGGAGCATCCCGATGACCAGATCCGGGACGCGCTGGAGCAGGTGGATGGCGCCTACAGCCTGGTGATTTCGGTGGGCCGGACCCTCTATGCCGCGGTGGACAGTCGCGGCTTCCGGCCCCTGGCCCTCGGCCGCCTGGGCGCGGGCTTCGTGGTCGCCTCCGAGACCTGTGCGCTGGATCTCATCGGCGCGCGGGTCGTGTGCGAACTCGCGCCGGGTGATTTCCTCAAGATCGAGCACGGGCGGGTCATCCACCTGCCGCGCCTGGCACCGCGGCCGGTGAGCCGCTGCGTGTTCGAGCTGGTGTACTTCGCCCGGCCCGACAGCACGGTGTTCGGCGAGTCGGTGGACCGGGTGCGGCGGGAGCTGGGCCGGGCGCTCGCGCGGGAGCATCCCGCCGCCGGGGCCGACGTGGTCTTCAGCGTGCCCGACAGCTCCAACGCGATGGCGCTCGGCTTTGCGGAGGAATCCGGCACCAAGCTGGAGCACGGCCTGATCCGGAATCACTACGTCGGGCGCACGTTCATCAACCCGACCCAGGCGCTCCGGATCGCCAAGGTCCGGATCAAGTTCAACCCGGTGCGGGACGTGATCGAGGGCCGCCGCGTGGTGGTCGTGGACGATTCCCTGGTGCGCGGCAACACCAGCCGCGAGCTGGTGCAGATGATCCGCGGCGCCGGGGCGCGCGAGGTCCACCTCCGGCTCGGCTCGCCGCCCATCACCGGCCCCTGCCACTACGGCATCGACACGCCGACCCGCGCCGAGCTGATCGCGTCCTCGCATTCCGTGGAGGAGATCCGGCAGTTCCTCGGCGTGGACTCCCTCGGCTACCTGAGTCTCGACGGCATGCTCGCGGCCGCCGGCCAGGGTGCGGGCAGTCCGTCCCACTTCTGCCATGCCTGCTTCTCGGGACAGTATCCGACGCCGGTCGCGGAGGAGCTGGTGCAGCTCCGGCACGCCGCGCCCCTCGTCGAGGCCTCGTCATGAGCGGGGCCTACGCGCAGCCCCTGGTGTATTTCTTCGGCCAGGGGCGCGCCGAGGGAACCGCGGCGATGAAGGACACCCTGGGCGGCAAGGGCGCGGGCCTCGCCGAAATGACCCAGATCGGCATTCCGGTGCCGCCCGGCTTCACCATCGCCTCCTCGCTCTGCCTCACCTACCTCGAAAGCCGCCAGTTTCCGCCGCGCCTGCGCGCCGACGTCGAGACCGCCCTGCATCGCCTCGAGGCGGCCACCGGCAAGCAGTTCGGCGGTACCGACCAGCCGCTGCTCGTCTCCGTGCGTTCCGGCGCGGCGGTGTCCATGCCGGGCATGATGGAGACCATTCTCAACCTCGGGCTGAACGACCGGACGGTCGCCGCGCTCGCCCGGCTGAGCGGGAACGAACAATTCGCCTGGGACTCCTACCGGCGCTTCGTCCAGATGTATGCCGGCGTGGTCTACGACCTCCCGAAGAAGGGCTTCGACCAGCTGCTGGAGGAGCGGAAGCGCGTGGCGGGGGTGGAGCGGGACATCGACCTGCCGGCGGCGCAGATGCGGAGTCTCGTCGCCGACTTCAAGGCCCTGGTCCGCCAGCAGCACGGCCATCCCTTCCCCGATGAGCCGGTCGAGCAGCTCTGGGGCGCGATTGCCGCGGTCTTCGAGAGCTGGAACACGCGGCGCGCGGTGGATTACCGGCGGCTGCACGACATCCCGGACACCATGGGCACCGCCGTCAATATCGTCGCGATGGTGTACGGGAACCTGGGCGACGACTCCGGCACCGGCGTCGCTTTCTCGCGGGACCCGAGCACCGGCGAGCGCCGCCTCTACGGCGAGTTCCTGCTCAATGCCCAGGGCGAGGACGTCGTGGCGGGCATCCGGACCCCGGTGGAGATCGCGGAGCTCAAGCGCGCGCTGCCGGAGGCCGCCGCCGAGCTGGAGCGGGTGGCCCGGCTGCTGGAACGCCACTTCCGCGACATGCAGGACATGGAGTTCACGATCGAACGCGGCAAGCTCTACATGCTGCAGACCCGGCGAGCCCAGCGCTCGGGGCAGTCGGCGGTGCGCGTGGCCGTGGAAATGGTGGACGAGGGACTGATCCCCGAGGATGAAGCGGTGGCCCGCGTTCCCCCCAGGGACCTCGACCAGCTCCTGCACCCGACGATCGACACCGCCAGCGCGCTGGACCTGCTGGCCACCGGACTCCCGGCTTCGCCCGGCGCCGCGAGCGGCATCGCCGTCTTCGATGCCGATCGCGCCGAGGCGCGCGGCAAGGACGGGGAAGCGGTGATCCTGGTGCGCCGTGAGACCTCGCCGGAGGATTTTCACGGGATGGTGGCGGCGCGCGCCGTGCTCACGGCCCGCGGCGGGATGACGTCGCACGCTGCCGTGGTGGCGCGCGGCATGGGCAAGCCCTGCGTCGCGGGTGCCGCCACGCTCGACGTGGACGAGGATGGCACCCGCTTCAGTGTGGACGGCCGCGTGGTGCACGAGGGCGACTGGATCACCGTGGATGGCGCAAGCGGCCGGATCTATGCCGGCCGCGCCGCGCTCAAGCCGGCCGAGCTCTCGGAGCCGTTCCGCCGTCTCATGAGCTGGGCGGACCGGGGGCGCTCGCTTCGCATCCGCTGCAATGCCGACACCCCGGCAGACGCCCATCGCGGGCGCGAGTTCGGCGCCGAGGGCATCGGGCTCTGCCGCACGGAACACATGTTCTTCGAGGCCGGGCGGCTCACCGCGATGCGGGAGATGATCGTCGCGACCGACGAGGCGGGGCGCCAGCACGCGCTGGCGAAGCTCCTCCCGATGCAGCGGGCCGACTTCGAGGCGATCTTCCGCGCGATGGACGGGCTGCCGGTCTGCATCCGGCTGCTGGATCCGCCGCTGCACGAGTTCCTGCCCAAGGACGAGGGCGAGATCGACGAACTCGCCGGCGAGCTGTCGGTCGAGCCGGCGCGCCTCCGCCGCATCGTCACGAGCCTCACGGAGGTGAACCCGATGCTCGGGCTCCGTGGCTGCCGTCTCGGCATCCTCTATCCCGAGATCACCACCATGCAGGCGCGGGCGATCTTCGAGGCGGCGTGCATTGTCGCCGCTGCCGGCGGGCAGGTCATCCCCGAGGTGATGATCCCGCTCATCGGCAACGTGATCGAGTTCCGGAAGCAGGCGGAGGTGGTGCGCCAGGCGGCCGGCGCCGTCTTCGCCGAGCGGCAGCGGGAGGTGGCTTACACCCTCGGCACGATGATCGAGCTCCCGCGGGCGGCGCTCACCGCGGACGAGATCGCGCGCGAGGCGCAGTTCTTCTCGTTCGGCACCAATGACCTCACGCAGACCACGTGGGGCCTCTCGCGCGACGACGCCGGCCGCATTCTCCCGCTCTACCTCGAACAGGGCGTCATCGAGCACGATCCCTTCCAGGTGCTGGACCGGGGTGGCGTCGGCAAGCTGATGCGGATCGCCGTGGATCTCGGGCGGAAATCACGGCCCGACCTGAAGCTGGGGATCTGCGGCGAGCACGGCGGGGAGCCCGCCTCGGTGGCCTTCTGCGACGAACTCGGCATGAACTACGTCTCCTGCTCGCCCTTCCGCGTCCCCATCGCGCGGCTGGCGGCGGCGCAGTCCGCACTCGCGCATCGCGGCACAATCGACCGGACGCGTGCCACTGTGTGACGCGCTTGTCGCTCGATGCCGCGCGCATTAGCGTTCCGGCGCAGCGCCAAATCGGCCTGGTGCCCCGGATCGTGGTTCGGGGTTTCCGTACATACTGATCCCCTGAGCTGGAGATCGCCCATGAAGTACACATCGCTCGCCAGCGCAGCCTTGGGCTGCGCCCTGGTTCTGTCCGGCTGCGGCAACGACAACAACACTTCCCTCAGTACCCAGGAACAGGCCGCCCTCATCCAGGCCCTCTCCACATCCGGCGTGATCGGCGGGCCAGAAACCATTCTGGCGCTGAGCCCGCTGCTCGCGGAGTCCGATGTCGGGACCGTCGGCAATTACGCCGCCGTCGGTGGGATGATCAAGTACACCATGCAGCTCAACGGGGTGACCCAGGCCAATGACGTGAGCGCCGGGATCCTGGGCTGGACTGGCCTCAATACCGGATCGAAGACCGTCTCCAGCGCCATCTCCGCCAGCGCGTTCGAGGAAGACGCCACCACCTTCCCGGCCACGCTGAACGAGGATATCGCCAGCGGCAATGGCGAGGCGAGCTACTGGGACGGTACCAACCTGTTCGTGGCAAACAGCGGCGTGTTCAAGATGACCGGGGCGACGTTCGGCGGTTCATCGAACTGCCCCAATATTCCGCCGGCGTCGGGCGGCGTCGAGATCACCGAATGCCGGTTCGCCACCGGCTCGATGCAAGGCAACTTCGACTTCGTGGCGTCACACAGTGGGAGCCCGGATTTCACCCAGGCCAATACGACCTATGACGTGCCGGCGGTCCAGCTGTCCGTCACGGTCAACTTCACCGGCGCCGCGGCGCG
This sequence comes from Gemmatimonadales bacterium, assembly GCA_035712285.1. Taxonomy (GTDB): domain Bacteria; phylum Gemmatimonadota; class Gemmatimonadetes; order Gemmatimonadales; family GWC2-71-9; genus CAMLHP01. The sequence goes on from DASTBA010000122.1 coordinate 45,031, forward strand.
CGCAGCGGTATCGCGCGCCCAGCATCACCAGTAGCATCCGTGACACCACTGCGCCCGGGGCCTGGCTCCGGGCGCAATGCCTTTTCCACGGACAGATCGAGACCTGAATGCGACTCTCTCACAGCAAGGTGACACTGGCGGCAGTGCTGCTCGCCCTGATCAGTTCCGCGAGCTGCGGCACCGAAACCGGCACCGCTCCTGATCCAGGCGCCCCTGACCCGGGCGCCCTCGATCAGACGGCACTTCGGAAGGCGCTGATAGCTGCGCGACTTGTTGGTGACTCTGGAGTTGCGGGGGTGGACGCGTGGCTCCTGACAGCAGGTGGTGTCGGGATCGCGGATGGGTACTCAGCTGTGGGCATGGTGAAAAGTGTCTCCTATGGAACCGACGGGCCACCGATCCATTACACCGACGTGAATATCTTTGGCTGGCAGGGACTGGACTCTCACACTGACCACATCAGTCGCGGAATTTCAGCCGAGGGAAGATCGGACTGGTCAGGCGTGGTGCCACAGTCCTTCAACCTCCGGTTTGGGGTGAACGCGTGGGGTCTGTATTTCGATGGCACGGCGACCAGAGCCTCCGTGTATGACGCCGGATACGACGCCACGAGTCGCTTTCGGCTGGATAGCAACTCGTTCGGCATCTCGCGGGCGTGCCCGCCGCTGCCTCAATCTGTGAGCTTTCAGATCGCCACCTGTACCATTGCCTCGGGCACCATGAGCGGTCAGCTCCAGTTCATCGCGGCGGACACGCTTGGCCACAAGGACACCTTGCCGCCTCTCGCGTTCACGGTTCCGGCGACGCACGTCACGGTTGTCCTGAAGTGGTTGGGGTCGTCACAGTGACAAACCCCCTCGTCGGCCTCGTCATGGGCAGCGACTCCGACTGGGAGGTCATGCAGCACGCCGAGCGGCGGCTCACGGAGTTCGGGGTGCCCTGCGAACGCAAGGTCGTGTCGGCCCACCGCACCCCTGACCTGCTGTACCAGTACGCCGAGTCGGCCGCCGAGCGCGGGCTCCGGTGCATCATCGCCGGGGCCGGTGGTGCGGCTCACCTGCCCGGCATGCTCGCCGCCAAGACCACCGTCCCGGTGCTGGGTGTCCCGGTGCCGAGCCGCCACCTGCAGGGGCTGGATTCCCTGCTCTCGATCGTCCAGATGCCCGCCGGTGTCCCGGTCGCCACCTTCGCCATCGGACAGGCCGGGGCCGCCAATGCCGGCCTCTTTGCGGTCGCCCTCCTCGCGGCGACCGACCCTGCCCTCCGCACCCGCCTGCAGGAGTTCCGCCGCGCCCAGTCGGAGCGCGTGCTCGGGCTCACCCTCCCCGACCCCGAATGATCCTGCCCGGCGCCACGCTCGGCGTGCTGGGCGGTGGCCAGCTCGGGCGCTTCTTCGTGCTCCGGGCCCACGACATGGGCTATCGCGTCACGGTGATGGACCCCGATCCAGCGAGCCCCGCCGGCCTCATCGCTGACCGGCACATCACCGCGCCCTTTACCGATGAAGCTGCCCTCCGCGCACTCGGTACCTCCTGCCAGGCCGTCACGACCGAATTCGAGAACGTGCCGGCCGCCGCCCTGGCACTCCTCGCATCGCTCACGAGGGTGAGTCCCTCCGCCGTGGCGGTGGCCGTGGCGCAGGATCGCCTGCTGGAGAAGACCCACCTGGCTGACGCCGGCTTCGGCACGGCGGCGTTTCTTCCGGTCCGCTCGCGGGAAGAGGCGGCCGAGGCCGCCGAGCGGCTGGGCCGACCCGGCATTCTCAAGACCAGCCGCCTGGGCTATGACGGCAAGGGGCAGGCACCGGTCAACGCGCCATCGGAGTGCCAGGCGGCGTTCGAGAGTCTGGGCAGTGTCGAGTGCATCCTCGAGGAGCGGCTCCATCTCGAGACAGAGCTGTCCGTGATCCTGGCTCGCGGGGCGGACGGTGAGGTGGCCGTCTACCCGCCGGCGGAGAACGTCCACCGGAACGGCATTCTCCACTCGACCGTGGTGCCGGCACGGGTGGGTGCTTCCGTGGCCCGGGAGGCAGGGGAGCTGGCGGCCGGGGTGGCGGCCTCGCTGGAGTACGTGGGGGTCCTGGGGGTCGAGCTGTTCGTGGCCAATGGCGGACAGCTCTACGTGAATGAGATCGCTCCCCGCCCCCATAACAGCGGACACTATACGCTCGACGCGGCGGTCACCGACCAGTTCGAGCAGCAGCTCCGCGCCATGTGCGGCCTGCCGCTGGGGAGCACCGAGCTTCTATCCCCGGTGGCGATGGTCAACCTCCTGGGAGATCTCTGGGCCTCAGGAGAGCCGCGGTGGGACCGGGCGCTGGGGCTGCATGGAGTTCGGCTGCACCTCTACGGAAAGGCCGAACCACGCGCCAGCCGGAAGATGGGTCACCTCGCCTGCCTCGCCGAATCGGCCGATTCGGCACTCACCAAAGCCCTCGAAGCCTACAACGCGCTGACCTGAAGGTTGGTCGAACCGTGTCACGTGTTTCGACTTGCCACGATGCAAGAAATGACCTTATCTCTAACATCACAAGCATCTATCATATAATGCCTTACAATACAGCTTGAACATATCACACGAAAGCACGAAAACGCGAAAAGTTGTGCGATGGCGGTTTGTTCAAGGTTTGGGCGGCTGATCGGGATGGTGGAGTTGGGCTGCGACGCCGCCGGCGAAGGCACCGGCGAGGAGAGGGCCAATGTGGAAAAGCGCCAGGGCAGCGGCCCCTGCCCCGGCGAGGATCCCCCAGAAGGCATCGGCCAGGTAGGTCACGCCGGCAAAGGTCAGGATCGCGAGGAGCACGGCGGGCAGGAAGACGGCCGTGACGGCCTGCCCGATGGAGCCGGCTTTCCAGCCGCCCACCAGGCCGGCGATGAGCGGGCCGGCCACGGGTAGCCAGAAGAGGAGGAGCGTGAGTCCGCCCATCCAGTTCATGGCGCTGACAAGCTGGCGGTGGCGTGAAGGAACCACGGGAGGAAGTCCCGGGTTGCGGGTCGCGAGTCACGGGCCTCGCGACCCGAGACTCGCAACCATGGAGGCGCAGGGAATCGAACCCTGGTCCGAATCGGCATCCAAGACAGCGTCTACGTGCGTAGACCGGGTTTTCCGCCGTCGCCGGGAGCTGGTAGCCGGACCACCCGCCCTCGGTCTATCCCCTGAATCTCACGCGGCACGCCGGAGCAGCGCGTCACGCCAGCCCGGATTTGCGATCCGGTTGCGGCGCCCCGGGCGGGCTCCGCTTCCCGGAGGTGCGTGAAGCGAGCGTCAGCTCAGCTTACGCAGCCAGTGCCAGTTCAGAGTTGGCAGTTGAAGCGTTCCAAGCGGTTTAACCAGGAACCTGGACCTGGGCACGCAACCACCTCTTCACCCGACCCGTCGAAGCCAGTCGCCCCCGGATCAAGCG
>DASTBA010000123.1:0-29055 GCA_035712285.1 Gemmatimonadales bacterium
CTGGATCTACTTCATCCGCACCATGCAGGCCGGCGGCAGCCGGGCGTTCGCGTTCGGGAAGTCCAAGGCGAAGCTGCTGGCGGGCGATACGCCCAAGGTCACCTTCGCCGACGTCGCCGGCGCGGACGAGGCCAAGGTCGAATTGCAGGAGATCATCGAGTTCCTGAAGGATCCCCAGAAGTTCACGCGGCTGGGCGGACGGCTGCCCAAGGGCGCGTTGCTGGTCGGCCCGCCGGGAACCGGCAAGACGCTGCTGGCCAAGGCGGTGGCGGGCGAGGCCGGCCGGCCCTTCTTCTCGATGTCCGGCTCCGATTTCGTCGAGATGTTTGTCGGCGTCGGCGCGTCGCGCGTGCGCGACCTCTTCGAGCAGGGCAAGGCGCACGCGCCGTGCATCATCTTCATTGACGAGATTGACGCGGTCGGGCGGCACCGGGGCGCGGGTCTGGGCGGCGGGCATGACGAGCGGGAACAGACGCTCAACCAGCTGCTCGTCGAGATGGACGGCTTCGAGTCGAACGACGGCGTGATCCTGCTCGCGGCCACCAACCGGCCCGACGTGCTGGATCCGGCGCTGCTCCGGCCCGGCCGCTTCGACCGGCAGATCGTGGTGGACGCCCCCGACGTGAAGGGCAGGGAAGGGATTCTCCGGGTGCACACCCGGAAGATTCCGCTCGGTGCCGACGTCAAGCTCGACGTGATCGCGAAGGGTACGCCCGGCATGGCCGGCGCCGACCTTGCAAACCTCGTGAACGAGGCGGCGGTGCTCGCTGCGCGGCGGGACAAGTCCCTGGTGGACATGCAGGACTTCGAGGACGCCAAGGACAAGGTGACGCTGGGCCTCGAGCGGCGAAGCCTGGTCCTCTCGGAGGAAGACCGGAAACTGACCGCGTTCCATGAAGCGGGCCACACCGTGGTGTCGCTCTACACCCCCGGTGCCGATCCGGTGCACAAGGTCACGATCGTGCCGCGCGGCCGTGCGCTGGGCCTGATGCACTCGCTGCCGGAAAAGGACCGCTACGGGCACACGCGGGAGTTCCTGGTCGGGCGGCTCGCCATCAGCTTCGGCGGGCGCGTGGCCGAGGAGATCGTCTTCGGCCCGTCCAAGGTCACTACCGGCGCCGGCAGCGATATCCAGGTGGCCACGAACATCGCGCGCCAGATGGTCACCACGTTCGGGATGAGCGAACGGGTCGGCATGATGGCGGTGGGGGACCGGGAGCAGGAAATCTTCCTCGGCCGGGAGTTTGCCCAGCGGCGCGAGATCTCGGAGCACACGGCGCAGATCGTGGACGAGGAAGTCAAGGCGCTGCTGGATGCGGCGTACGCTCGCGCCCACTCCATCCTCACCGAGCACCGCGCGCTGCTCGACGGCGTGGCCGGGGCGCTGCTCGAGCGCGAGACGATTGACCACGACGACGTGATGACACTCTTCCGCGGCGGGATCCTGCCGCCGCGTCCTCCGGAATCGCCGGAAGTGGCGCGCCCGCTGGCGGCACCCAAGCCGGATGCTGCACCCGGCCGCGCGCCAATCCTCGGCATCCCGCCGGCCGAGCCTGCCGGCGCGTGATCGCCTCCCCGCTCGATGCGCGGTCCCCCCGCGCCGTGCGGGACCTGCTGGTGAGTCACGGCTGGGCCGACGCGCTTGCCGCTGACGCCGCGCAGGGGTTCGCCGGCACCGCGGTTCATCTCGAGGGCCTCGACGCTCCTGCGCTCGAGGCCCTCGTGCATGTGGGCGGGCGCCTCGGGCTGGATGTGCTCACCGGACAGGACTGGGCTGTCGTGGCGGGCGGAGCATCCCGGCTGGGCGCGCTCGCACGGCCCTGGTCGGTGCCGGAACCGCTGGCCCCCGCCGCGGAGGCCATCGGGCATGCATTGCCGGCGGCGCCGCCCGGTCACTGGATGGTGCGGGATCGCGTCATTTCCCTCGAACGCCCCGTGATCATGGGCATCCTCAACGTGACGCCGGACAGTTTCTCCGACGGGCGTCCCGGCGAGAGTGTTGCCGATGCCGTCCGGCGGGCGGAAGGGCTGGTGCGGGAAGGTGCCGCGATCATCGATGTGGGAGGGGAGAGCACCCGGCCCGGCCGCACCGGATTGATCGGGGCCGAGGAAGAGCTGCACCGGACGGTGCCGGTGGTCGCCGCACTGACGCGCACCCTGCCCGAGGTGACGATCTCGGTGGACACGATGAAGGCCTCCGTTGCGCGCGCGGCGCTCGAGGCCGGCGCCCACGTGGTGAATGACGTGACCGCCCTGCGACACGATCCGGAACTGGCCGGCGTCGTGGCCGGCGCCGGCGCCGGCCTCATCCTGATGCATTCCCGGGGGAATGCACTGGAGATCGCGTCGGACCGCCACGCGCGCTACCGGGACGTGACCGGCGAGGTCCGGAGCGAGCTGCTCGCCGCGCGCCAGCTGGCGACCGATGCCGGGGTGCGTTCCGAACGAATCGCCCTCGATCCGGGATTCGGATTTTCCAAGACGGCGGCCCAGAATCTGGAACTCGCCGAACGACTGCGCCTCTTGGCCGGGCTTGGCCAGCCCCTCCTGGCGGGACCGTCGCGCAAGCGGTTTCTCGGCACCGTGACCGGCCGGCCGGCGGCCGAGCGGGATGTGGCGACGGCCGTGTGCTGCGCGCTCTGCTTCGAGCGCGGTGCCCGCATCTTCCGCGTGCACGATGCCGCCACGACGCGCGACGCCCTGCAGGTGGCGGCGGCGATGATCGAACCGGAGCCGGCCGCGTGAATACCGTGGCGGCGGAGCGTCCGCCCTGGCGTGCGGCACTGGTCGTCACGGCGCTGGTCTTCGGCGTGTACCTGCTGACGCTGGCACCCACCGTGACCTTCTGGGATGCCGGCGAGTTCATCGCCGCCTCGAAGGTGCTCGGCATTCCGCACCCGCCCGGCACGCCGCTGTTCGTGCTCATCGCGCACGTCTGGGCCCAGTTCGTGCCCTTCGGCGAGTACGCCGTGCGCACCAACATGCTGAGCGCGCTGCTCAGCGCCATCGGCGCCGGCTTCTTCTTTCTCGTGGTGCACGAATCGCTGCCGGCCCTGGTGCAGGGGCTTCCCGGGCGCGGCGACCGCTTCCTGGCACTGGCCGGGGCCGCGGCGGCTGCGTTTGCCGGCGCCTTCACCTTCACCAACTGGCAGAACTCCAACGAGACGGAGGTCTATGCCATCGCGACCATGACTATCGGCGCGATCGCCTGGCTCTGTCACGTCTGGCGCCGCCGGCGCGGCACGCCGTCCGCCCGCCGGATCCTGCTGCTGATCATCTATCTGGGCGGCGTCTCGATCAGCAACCACCTGCTGGCGCTGCTCTCGGGGCCGGCGGTCGTCGCGTTTTTCTGGGCGACGCTGCGCGAGACCCCGGCGGCGGATTCCCGGTCACGCCGGAGGGAATGGGCCGAACTTGCGGTGGTGGCCGGCATCTGGGCGCTGCTGGTGGGATCGGGCCTGGGCAATACAGCGCTGACGGTGCTGGGCTGCGTCTGCTTCCTGGCCGCACTGGTCTTCGCGGTGACGTCCGGCGCGTTCGGCTTCGGGCTCCTGGCGCTGTTCGTGGCCGCGGTGGGAATCACGCCGTATCTGTATCTCTACATCCGTGCTGGCCAGCACCCGATCATCAACGAGGCGGCGCCCGACAACTGGAATGCCCTTCTTGCGGTGATCCGGCGGGCGCAGTATCCGGTCCGGACGCCGCTGGACAACCCCACGATGCTGCACGGCGATGGCAATACCGGCCGCTCGATCGAATTCGTGTGGCTGCAGCTCGTCAACTACATGCAGTACTTCGACTGGCAGTGGGCGAAGAGCCTGACCGCCATGCTCGGGCGGCTGCCGCTGCACCTGCTGGTGACCATCCCGTTCCTGCTGCTGGGCGGCTACGGGATGCGGATGCAGCGCCGAACCGACCGCGCCGGCTGGTGGCTGCTGTTCGCGCTGTTCCTCGTGACGGGCCTGGGCCTGGTGGCGTACATGAACTTCAAGCCCGGGTTCAGTCTGGGGTATGACCGGTTTCCCGACCCCAATGACCACGAAGTCCGCGAGCGGGACTACTTCTTCGTCGTGAGCTTCGTGGTCTGGGGGCTCTGGGCCGGCATCGGGCTCACGGCGCTGGCCCGGCGCTGGATCGGCGCGCGCCCGGTGTTCTCCCGGCCGCTCGCGGCGGCGGTGCTTTCCGTGGCGCTGGTGCCGCTCGCGCTCAACTGGAACGCCGCCTCACGGCGCGGGGGGAAGGATGCCCGGCTCGCCGCCGACTTCGCGTACGACCTGCTCAACACCGTTCCGCCGTACGGCATCCTGGTCACCTACGGCGACAACGACACCTTTCCTCTCTGGTGGGCCCAGGAGGTGGCCGGCATCCGGCGCGACGTGACCATCGTCTGCCTCGCGCTGGGCCAGACCGACTGGTACATGCGCCAGCTGCGGGACAATCCGATCCGCGACCTCGATCCCGCCGCACTGCCACCGGTGTGGCGAGGAGCCCCGGCCACCCGGCCCAGCTGGCCGCTGCACACGATGACCGATGCGCAGATCCAGCAGGCCGGGATCCCGGTGCAGCTGCGCGAACCGGTGACGGTGAATTTCGGCTCGTTCACGCATGTCTATCCGGCGGGCACGATCTTCTACCCCAACGACCTGCTCGTGATCCGCATGCTGCAGCAGAACCTCGGGCGCCGCCCGATCGTCTGGTCGGTCACGGCCGGCCGTTCCTTCGGCGGTCTCGGAGACCGGGTCGCGCAGCAGGGCCTGGGCTACGCCATCCTTCCCGCACCGGCCGATACGATGGCGCCGGGCATGGCGGGCGGTGTGGTCGGCGAATGGCCGGTGAACGTGGCGCTCACCGACACCCTGGCCTGGCATACCTATCGCTATGCGCGTCTGCTCGACGGGGCGCCGGCGGTGCTGGATCCGTCGGTCGCGCTGCAGGCGCACGCTCTTTCCTATCCGTTCACGGTGCTGGGGTTCGTCTATGCCGAGAAGGGGCAGGGGGCCCGCGCCCTGCGGAACCTTGCCCGTGCGGTGCAGCTCAACGACGATCCGGCACTCCGGAGCGCCTACGACCAGCTGCAGGCCCATCAGTTCGAGGGTACCCTGCCCGGGGCCGATTCCACCGCGCACTAGCCGCCGCTTCACCTGACTACCCCGTTCCGCTAAATTTGAGGGTTATGGATTTCGAGACCCTCGGCGCCCGCCTTGCCCGCGTGAGGGGGGAGATCGCGGAGCGGCAGGCGCGTGGTGGCTGGAGCCACGCCGTACGGGTCGTGGCTGTCACGAAGACGTTCGGCCCGGATGCCGTCCGCGCCGCCGTGGCCGCGGGACTCGATGCAGTGGGGGAGAACCGGGTCCAGGAAGCGCTGGCCAAGCAGGATCAGTGCGCCGGTGTGCCGGTCGAATGGCACCTGATCGGTTCCCTGCAGCGGAACAAGGTGCGCCAGGTGACCGGGCGGTTCGCGCTGATTCACTCGCTGGACCGCCTGGAGCTGGCCGGGGAGTTCCAGCGGCGCGGTGCTGGCGCCGCGCAGGACGTGCTGGTACAGGTGAACTGTTCCGGCGAGCCGCAGAAGGGCGGCGTGGAGCCTGCGGGGCTGGCTCGGCTGCTGGATGAGCTCCGGCCGTTTCCCGCGCTCCGCGTCCGCGGCCTCATGACCATGGCAGCGCTGGATGCCGGCGAGCCGGAGCGGCGGCGGACGTTCGCGGAGCTTCGTGCGTTGAAGGATGCGGCGTGCGCGGCGGGCCACGAGCTGACGGAACTCTCGATGGGCATGTCGGACGACTTCGGCGCCGCCGTCGAGGAAGGCGCCACCATGGTCCGCATCGGCAGCGCCCTGTTCGGTGCACGCGACTGAGCCCGCGGTCGCGGCAATGCAGGTCACCCTGAGTCCGGAGTAACCGTCCACGATGGCATTCCTGCCCTGGCCTGAAGGAACCGCGGACCAGCTCGAGCGCGAGATGCTCGCACGCTGGGCGGCCGAAGGCCTGTTCCGGCAGACCATGGACGCGACGCGGGACGGCAAGCCGTTCGTGTTCTTCGAGGGCCCGCCCACGGCGAACGGGCGGCCCGGCATCCACCACGTCGTCTCCCGCACCATCAAGGATCTCATCTGCCGCTACCAGACCATGCAGGGGCGGTCGGTGACGCGCACGGCCGGCTGGGACACCCACGGGCTGCCGGTCGAGATCGAGATCGAGAAGGAACTCCAGCTCTCCGGCAAGCCGGCGATCGAGGCCTTCGGCGTGGCGGAGTTCAACCGCCGGGCGCGCGAGTCGGTCTTCCGCTACAAGGAAGACTGGGAGGCGCTGAGCGACCGGATCGGCTACTGGCTCGATTACGAGCATCCGTACGTGACCTACAGCGCCGACTATGTGGAGTCCGTCTGGTGGCTCCTGGCGCGGCTGCACGAGCGCAAGCTGCTCTACCGCGGGCACCGGGTCCTGCCCTACTGCCCGCGCTGCGGCACCGTGCTCTCGAGTCACGAGCTGGCGCAGGGCTACGAGGAGGTCACCACCAACTCGGTGTACGTGACCTTCCCGCTGGCCGACGGCAGCGGCCGCGAACTGCTGGTGTGGACCACCACGCCGTGGACACTGCTCTCCAACGTGGCGGTGGCGGTGCATCCCGATCTCGAGTACGGCGACTACCGCGTGGGGGACCGTACCTTCGTGCTGGCGACCGCGCGTGCCGCGTTGCCGAGCTCGTCGGCCAGGGGCGCGCCGGCGTTCCAGGAGATCGGCGCGGCGCGCACCTACCCCGGGCGGAAGCTCCTGGGCCTGCGCTACACCCGGCCGCTGGACATGGTGGATCTCCCGCCGGACCGCGCCTCCTGCATCGTGGTGCCCGCCGGCTTCGTCTCGGCGGAGGATGGCTCGGGGCTGGTGCACATGGCGCCGGCATTCGGCGCGGACGATCATGCCGCCGGCAAGGAGCACGGCCTCGCGCTGGTCCGCCCGGTGGCCGCCGACGGGACCTTCGAGGGAACCGGCTGGCCGGAGATCGAGGGCCGGCTGGTGACCGCGCGCGAGACCAACGACCTGATCATCCGGCGCCTCAAGGCGGACGGGCGCTGGCACCTGACGGTGCCGTACGCGCACAGCTATCCGCACTGCTGGCGCTGCCGGAGCCCGCTCATCTACTACGCGCGCGACAGCTGGTTCGTGCGCACATCGCTGGTGAAGGAGCGGATGCTGGAGTTCAACCGCCTGGTGGCCTGGCACCCGCCGGAGGTGGGCGCCGGGCGGTTCGGCGAGTGGCTCGAGAACAACGTGGACTGGGCGCTCTCGCGGGACCGCTACTGGGGCACGCCGCTCCCGGTCTGGGTCTGCGACCGGGACGACCAGCATGTGGAAGTGATCGGGTCGTTCGGGAAGCTGGCCGAGCGTCACGGGCGGCCGCTGGGCCCGGATTTCGATCCGCACAAGCCGGGAGTGGACGCATTCACCTGGGCCTGCGCCTGCGGCGGCACGATGCGGCGCACGCCGGAAGTCATTGACGCCTGGTTCGACTCGGGCTCCATGCCGTACGCCCAGTGGCACTACCCCTTCGAGCACGAGGAGGAGTTCCACCGGCATTTCCCGGCTGACTACATCTGCGAGGGCGTGGACCAGACGCGCGGGTGGTTCTACTCCCTGCTGGCCATTGCGACCGCGGCGTTCGACTCGCCGGCCTACCGCAACGTGATCGTCAACGAGCTGGTGCTCGATGCCGACGGCCAGAAGATGTCGAAGAGCCGCGGCAACGTCGTGGACCCGTGGGCGACCATCACCGAGTTCGGGGCGGACGCGGTCCGGCTCTACCTGCTCGCGTCGAGCCAGGTGTGGCTGCCCAAGCGTTTTGACCCGCGCGGCATTCCCGAGGTGGCGGGCGGGTTCCTCAACACACTGCGCAACACCTACGAATTCTTTCGCCGCTACGCCGGTGACGCGATGCCCGGCGCGCCCGGCACGCCGCTGCCCGCCGATCAGTGGATCCTGAGCCGGCTCGAGGCGACGGTGGCGGCCGTGCACGAGGCCTGGGGCGCGTTCGACGTGACGGCCGGCACGCGGGCCTTGATGGACTTCGTGGTGGACGACCTGAGCAACTGGTACGTGCGCACCAACCGGGCCCGCTTCTGGGCGCCGGACCGCGAGCCGGATCCCGCGGCCGTCCGGGCGCTCCACACCTGCCTGGTGACTGTCGCCCGGCTCCTGGCCCCGGCGGCCCCGTTCGCCTCCGACTGGATGCATCGCGCCCTCACCGGCTCGAGTGTCCATCTCGCCCGGCTGCCCGGCGCGGGAGCGCGGGATGCAGCGCTGGAGGGCGCGATGGACGCAGTGCGGCGTCTCGCCACGCTTGCCCGTGCCGCGCGTGAAGGCGCGGATCTCCGGGTGCGCCAGCCGCTCGCGCGGATGCGGGTGGCGGTGCCGGCTGCCGTGCGGGGCGAGGCGTTCGACCGCCTGCTCCCGCTGCTGGCCACGGAGGTGAACGTGAAGGAAGTGGCGATCGCCGACTCCGACGCCGATCTGGTGCGGCTTCGCGCCAGGCCCAATTTCCGGGCCCTCGGCCGCAAGTTCGGGAGCCGGACGCCGGCGGTGGCTTCCGCGGCGTCGGCGCTCGCGCCGGACGCGCTCCGGACCCTCGAATCGGGCGGGGAAGTGTCGCTCGACGTCGGGGGCGAGGCCGTGCGGCTGACGGCGGAGGACGTGGCGATCGAACGGGAGGTCACCAGCGACTGGCTGGTGCAGAGCAGCGGGGCCTTCGTGGCGGCGCTGGATCCGGCATTGGATGACCGGCTCCGTGCCGAAGGACTGGCACGCGAGATGGTCAACCGGGTCCAGCGGCTCCGCAAGGAGGCGGGACTGGAATACACGTCGCGCATCGCCCTGTTCGTGGATGGCGACGCGGCGGTGCTGGATGCGCTCCGGCCGTACGCGGCCGCAATCGGGGAGGAAACGCTGGCACGCCAGCTGGATTTCGGCCGGCGGGCGCCGGCGCCCGAGTACGAGCAGCGCGTCGAGCTGGATGGCACGATACTGACCGTGGGACTAGCACGGTACGAGCGGCGGGATGGCCGCGCCGACCCTCAACGAGTGGATCACGCATGAACAAGAAGCAGATGGCGCATCTCGAGAAGCGGCTCCTCGAGGAGCGCGCCCGGGTCATGAAGGAACTGGGCTATTACGACGAGTCGTTCAATGCGTCCCTGCAGGGTGCCGACGGGGATCTGTCCTCCTATTCCTTCCACATGGCGGACCAGGGCACCGACGCCATGGAGCGCGAGAAGCAGTACCTGTTCGCCTCCCAGGAAGGCCGCTATCTCTGGCACGTGAACGAGGCGCTGCGGCGCCTCTATTCCACGCCGGAGAAGTTCGGGCACTGCCACAATTGCGGCCAGGAGATCACCTTCGAGCGCCTGGATGCCCTGCCGCACGCGCGGCTGTGCATCTCCTGCAAGGAGAAGGAAGAGGATGCGAAGCGGAAGTGACCGCCAGCCGTTCGCGCTGGCGGCTGCCCTGGTGCTGGCGCTCGATGCCGTCACCAAGTACATCGCCGAGCGGCAGCTGGGGGACGGCCGCACGGTGGACGTGATCGGGGACTGGGTCCGCTTTCACCTCGTGTTCAACCGCGGGGCGGCGTTCGGGCTCCATCTCGGTGCCTACTCGCGCTGGATCTTCATGGGCATCGCGATCGTCGCGGTGGTGCTGCTCTACCGCTTCTCGCGCCAGGCCGCGCCCGGGGACTGGCTGCGCCAGCTGGCGCTCGGGCTGGTGGCGGGTGGTGCCTTCGGCAATCTCGTGGACCGGGTCCGCACCGCGCGGGGCGTCACCGACTTCATCGACGTGGGCATCGGCATGCATCGGTGGCCCACCTTCAACATCGCCGACTCGGGTGTCACGTGCGGCGCCATCGCCCTGGCCCTCTCGCTCTGGCGCGAGGACATGCATCGCGCCGGTTCCGGCGAGCCGTCCGCTCCTCCCACCGCCTGACCAGCGCTCCCCGTGCCGGACATCGGGCTCTGCGTCCTGGTCGAGGCAACGGAACGCATTGACCGGTTCCTCGCCGACCAGCTGCAGCTCTCCCGCACCCAGACCGCCCGGCTGCTCGCCGGCCGCAGCGTCCGGGTGAACGCCGTGCCGGTGCGTTCGTCCCGGGTGCTTGCGCGTGGCGACGTGGTGGAGGTTGCGCTGCCGGACGCCGAGGCGCCACGCACGATCGTGCCCGCCGCCATCCCCCTCGACATCGTCTATGAAGACGCGTCCATCGCGGTGATCAACAAGCCGGCGGACCTGGTGGTGCATCCGGCGCCCGGACACTGGGACGACACCCTGGTGAACGCGCTGGTGGCCCGGGGCCTGACCCTGGCGGGTGGCGCCGCCGGGCGGCCGGGAATCGTGCACCGCCTCGACCGCGACACGTCGGGACTCATGGTAGTGGCCCGCACCGACGCGGCCCATCGCCGGCTGAGCAGCGCGATCGCGCATCGCCGCGTGCATCGCACCTACGCCGCGCTGGTGTGGGGGCACCTGGATGAGTCCCCGCTCCTGATCGATGCGCCCATCGCCCGCTCCGCGCGGGACCGGAAGCGGATGGCGGTGACGAGCGAAGGACGGCTGGCCCGCACCGAGGCGCGGGTGGTGGCACGGTTCGAATGTGCGGAACTGCTCCGGATCGATCTCCACACCGGCCGAACCCACCAGATCCGGGTCCACATGGAGCACATCGGGCATCCCGTCATCGGGGATCCGGTGTATGGCGGCGGCGGGAGCCGGCGGATCAGCGGTGCCGCGCGGGGGCTCGCCGAGCGGATCGAACGCGCCACTCCGCGGCAGGCCCTGCATGCCGCCGGTCTGGCATTTCGCCACCCTGAAACGGGGGAACCGCTTGCGTTTCAAGCGGATTGGCCGCCGGATCTCATGCCGCCCCTGAAGCTGGCGGCTGACTCGGAAGTTGTTGCTCAGGATGCGCCCCTTCGGTATCTTCGTTTCTTCAATGGAGATGGCTGACTCCCCGGTCTTGCATGCCGTCATATTTCGTGTCGGCGACCTCCTCTGCGGTGCCCCGGCAGGGATTGTGCGGGAGATTCTGCCGCCTTTGACTGCCACCCGGATTCCCGGGGTCCCCTCGGCGGTCGCCGGCGTGGTGAATATCCGGGGTGCACTCCTCACGGTGCTGGACGCGCACCAGATGCTGGGCCGGCCCGCGGGTGCCGGGGATGAAGGGGCGATCCTGGTGCTGCGGGTGGCGGGCCGGCTGGTCGGGCTCGCCGTGAGCGAGGTGCAGGATTTCTCCAGCCTGCCGGCACAGGCGGTCGCCGCCCGCGACCGGCTTCCCGGCGTGGATCCGGCGGTGGTGGCGGCGGTGGCACGGCACGAGGACCGCCACTTCGTCGTGCTCGACCTCGAGGCGCTCTGTGCACCGGTCTTTGCGGCGGAGCGCCCCGGTTCCCAGTAGCTTGGCGGGTCTGCCCGTTTCCGGAGGTGGTTCGTGGGTCATACGGTCCTGGTCTGTGACGACGCGATCTTCATGCGCACCATGATCAGCGACATCCTCACCCAGGCCGGCTTCGAGGTGGTCGGTGAAGCCGAGAGCGGGGTGCAGGCGGTGGACAAGTATCACCAGCTGAAGCCGGACTTGGTGACCATGGACATCGTGATGCCGGACATGGGCGGCATCGATGCCGTGCGCGCCATCTGCAAGGACGATCCCGACGCCAAGATCCTGATGTGCAGCGCGATGGGACAGCAGGCCCTGGTGATCGAGGCGATCCAGGCCGGGGCGAAGGACTTCGTGGTGAAACCGTTCCAGCCGTCCCGCGTGCTCGAGGCCGTGCAGCGCGTCCTCGGCTGACCCGATGGATCTGTCCAAGTACGCGGCGCTCTTTCTCGCCGAGAGTCGCGAGCACCTCTCCTCCTGCAATCAGTACCTGCTCGACTGGGAGCGCGACCCCTCGGCAGGGGAACCGGTCGCCGGACTGTTCCGCGCCATCCACACGATCAAGGGGATGGCCGCCACGATGGGCTACGACGGCGTCACCGCCCTCGCGCACGCGACCGAGAACCTGCTGGATGCCGTGCGGGCGGGACGGGCGACGGTCTCGGCGGGCCTGATCCAGCTGCTCTTCACGGCGGTGGACGGCATCACCGCCGCCGTGGGGCGGGCCGCCGCCGGCCAGTTCGACCCCGGCCCCGACGACGCGACCCTGATGTCGGCGCTCGCCCACGCGTCGGAAGTCACCGCCGAGTTCCGCGCCGTGTCGCTGCCGACGGCGCAGCGGGAGTCGCGCGGACGGGTGGTGTCGGTGATCATCCGGCCGGACGCGCCGCTCCGCGGCGGGCGGGCCATGCTCGCGCTGCGGCGGGCGGAGGCGCTGGGGGCGGTGTCGGAGGTGCGGCCGGGCGTCGCCGCCTTCGAGCGGGATGACTTCGACGGCCGCTTCTCGTTCCGGATCGCCGGCAGCGTGGCGACCGCGGCGATCGAGCAGGCGGTGCGGAGCGCGGGCGACGTGGAGCAGGTGGTGGTGGGCGACACGGCGCTGGCGGGAAGCGCGCGGGCCGTGGTGCGGCGCCAGATCCGGATCGAGCTCGGGCGGTTGGACGCGCTCATGAAGCACGTGGGCGAGCTGGTGGTCTCCCGGAACCGGCTCACCGACCTGGCCTCCCGGCGCGACGACGCCGAACTTGCCGGGGTGGCGGAACGGATCGCGCGGCTGGTGTCGGAGGTGCAGGGGGAGGTGCTCCTGGCGCGCATGAGCCCGGTGGCGGAGGTGTTCGACCGGTTTCCCCGCGTGGTGCGGGATCTCGCCCGGGAGCTCGGCAAGCAGGCGCGCTTCGAGAGCGAGGGCGGCGAGATCGAGCTGGACCGTGCCGTGCTCGACGAGATCGGCGATCCGCTGCTGCACCTGATCCGGAATGCGGTGGATCACGGGCTGGAACCACCCGATGAGCGCGCGGCCCGCGGCAAGCCGGCGGAAGGGCATGTGCGGGTCAGCGCCGCCCGGGAGCGCAACACCGTGGTCATCCGGGTGGCCGATGACGGCCGCGGGGTGGACCGCGCCGCCATGCTGGGGCGGGGAAAGCGGGACGGGCTGGTTGACGCCGGGGTGGAGGCGCTCACCGACGACCTGCTGCTCAAGGTCCTGGCCCGGCCCGGCTTCAGCACGGCAAGCGCGGTCAGCGGGGTGTCGGGACGCGGAGTGGGTGTGGATGTGGCGCTTACCCGGGCGCGGGCGCTGGGCGGGACGCTCACCGTGACGTCCGAAGCGGGCGTGGGCACGACCTTCACGCTGCGCGTGCCGCTCACGCTGGCCATCGTGCGTGCGCTGCTCACCGGAGTTGGTGACGAGCGGTATGCGGTGCCGATCGCCTACGTCGCGGAGACGGTGGATTTCGATCTCCGGCATGTCACCGCGGTGCGGGACCGCGAAGCGCTGGTGGTGCGCGACCGGGCGATTCCCACCGTGCACCTGCGCCGGCTGGTGGAACTGGACGGCGAACACCCGGCGCGGCGGCCGGGCGTGATCCTGGAAGTCGGGGAGCGGAAGGCGGCCCTGATCGTGGACCGGCTGCTGGGCCAGCAGGACATCGTTGTCGAACCCTTCGAGGCGCCGCGCGGCATGCCGACGTTCTTTGGGGGGGCCACCATTCTGGCGGACGGGGCGCCGGCGCTGATCCTGGACGCCGCCGCGCTCGTCTGACGCGAGGACTGCATGGAAGACGTTCGGGCGCTCAGGGACCTGCAGCTGGACGCGCTGCGCGAGGTGGCCAACATCGGCGCCGGACACGCGGCCACCGCCCTCTCGCAGATGACCAACCGCACCATCATGATCAGCGTGCCGGAGGTCAACATCCGGCCGCTCGAGGAAGTGGCGGACCTCCTCGGGGCGCCGGACGCCGTGATCGCCGCCGTGCTCATGCAGATGATGGGCGACCTCACCGGCCGCACGCTCATTCTCTTCCCGGCGGACGCGGCCCGCCGGCTCTGCGACATCCTGCTCCACCGCAGCGACGGGGCCACCACCACCTTCGACGAGATGGAGCAGAGCGGCCTCAAGGAAGTGGGCAACATCCTGGTGAGCGCGTACCTCAACGCGCTCAGCGATTTCATGGGGATGATGCTGGTGCCGTCGGTGCCGGGCCTGGTCGTGGACCAGAGTGCCGCGGTGATCACCAGTACCTACCTCAACTTCGGCCAGGAGCGCGACTACGTCTTCTGCGTGGAGACCTCCTTCCAGGTCGGGAAGGAGGGCGAGCGCCTGAACGGGCACTTCCTCCTGCTGCCCGACATGCCCTCGCTCCGCGCCATCTTTGACGCCATCCGCCTGCCGTAGGACGCGAGATGCCGGCGCCCGTGCTGTCCGAACGCGACCTCTCGGCGCTCCGGTCGTTCGCCCGGCGCATTGATCCTGCCGATGCGGGCGCCCACAACAACCTGGGCGTCCTCTACTATCACAAGGGCCTCATTCCGGAAGCGGTTGCGGCGTTCCAGCGTGCGCTGGAGCTCGACGGGCGCATGGCGATCGCCCAGGAGAACCTGGAGATCGCCTACCGGGAAAGCGGCCATTATGACCGCCGGGTGGCCGAGCTGCAGGGGCACCTGCGCATCAATCCCGACGACCGCGAGGTCCGCTGGGAACTGGGCCGGGTCTACGCGTCGCTCGGGCACCACGACGAGGCGGCGGCGGAGTTCGAGGCCCTCATCACCCGCCATCCCGACGACGTGGCCGCGCGGATCCAGCTGGGGCTCTCGGAGCGCGCGCGGGGCCGGGTGGAGGAGGCCACGGAGTGGTTCGCCGAGGCCTGCCGCCGCGATCCGGCCAGCGCGGTGGCCCGCTTCTATTACGGGGAGACGCTCTACAACCGCGGACTCAACGAGCCCGCGCTCGCCGCCCTGCAGGACGCCGTCGGCCGGAATCCGGAGTATGCCGACGCCCACTACCTGCTCGCCTTCGTGCACGGCGACATGGGCCAGCATGAGCTGGCGCGCGCGGCCGCCAAGCGGGCCATCGAACTCAACCCGGCGCTGGCCCGGGCCCAGGCCAATCTCACGCTGCACCGGGAGGAGGGCGCGGAGCCGTCAGGTGCCGTCCGCGCAGTGCCGCAGCCGGTCAGCGATGCCGCCCTGGCGCACTTCAACCTGGGGCTCGCCTTCCGGCAGAAGGGCTACTTCACCGAGGCGCTGCGGGAATACCGCCTGGCCCTCGACGCCGGGGAAGATCGCCGCCTGGCGCTGCAGGCCATGGCCGAGGTGGAACTGCTGCGCCGCGAACTGGCGTCCGCCCTGACGCTGTACGACCAGCTGGTGCAGGAATTCCCCGAGTCGCCCAAGCTCTGGTCCGAGCGCGGTGTCTGTCTCCAGCAGCTGGGCCACCGGGATGCCGCCGAGGCGTCCTACCTCCGCTCGGTGGATCTCGATCCCGATTACGTCATCGGATGGAACAATCTGGGCGTGCTCCGGGCGCAGGATCCGGCGGCCGATGCCACTCTTGCCACCTTCCGCCGGGCAGCGCGGGGGCCGCGGATGCCGGTGCCGGTGCGGCTCAATCTCGCGCTGCTGCATTTCCAGCGGCACGAACTCCAGCCGGCGCTCGAGGGCTACCGGGCCACGCTGGCGGAAGAGCCGCGCAATGCCGTCGCCTGGAATGGCGTCGGACTGGTGCTGATGGAGCTCAAGCGGTACGCCGAGGCGCGGACCGCCTTCCAGCGCGCCGTCGAATCGGATGAAGGCCTTGCCTCGGCGCATTACAACCTGAGCTTCACCCTCAGCCAGCTGGGGGACTTCGACGGCGCGCTGCACGAGACGAGGCGCGCGCTCGAACTGGAGCCGTTCTACGTCCCGCAGAAGTACACCCTCGCCCTCGACCTGCAGTACGAGGATCCGACCATCGCCATCGCGCCGCCGCTCCTGGCCGATGTCGGCGGGGAACACCTGGCCGGGGAATTCGCGCTCGATCCCGGGTCACTGGACCGGATCTTCGACGACCTCACCGCCTCCGGAGCGCCGGCGCAGGTGGGCGGAACCGACGACACGCTGGCCCTCGCGCGGGACTATGCTGCCAAGGGGCTGCTGGAACTTGCGACCGCCGAACTGGCGCGGGCGCGGGCGCGGGGAGCGGAGCCCGGTGCGGTGGCGGAGCTGCAGGGGGAACTCCACGCCCGGCGCGGCCTGCACGGCGAGGCGCTGGAACAGTTCCGCCTGGCGCGCGCTGCGCGCCCGCGGGATCCGCATGCGGCGCTGGGCGAGATCCGCACCCTGGTGGCGCTGGGTCGCGGGACCGAAGCGGTGCCGCTGGCCGAGGCGCTCGCGGCGGAGCACGCACGTGATGCCGATGTACAGACCGCCCTGGCGCGCGCCCGCCTCGCCGCGGACGACGCGCCGCGCGCGCTGGACGCGGTGCAGGCCGCGCTCGCCGTCGCGCCGGCGCAGCCCGAGCTCTACCAGCTGCAGGCGGTGATCTGCGCCCGCCTGGGCGACCTGTCCGCCGCGCTCGAGGCCTGCCAGCTCGCGCTGCAGGTGGATGCGGGGCTGGTGCAGGTCTGGTTCGAACTCGGTCAGCTGGAGGAACGCCGGGAGAACTGGACGGCCGCGCGCAGTGCGTATGCCCGAGCCCTGGAGCTCCTTCCAACGTTCACCCCGGCGACGCTTGCCATCGCGGACCTGGTGCGGCGGACGGACTCGCCCCGCGCGGCGGTGCATCTGCTCGTGGACCTGCTCAGCGCGGAGCCGTACGACTTCGACGCGCTGCAGCTGCTCGGCCGCGCGCTGCTCGACGACGGGCGCACCGGCCCCGCGCTCGAGGCCTTCGACCGGGTGTTGCGCTTCCAGCCGGAGCATCCGGAGGCGCTCTTCTACCGGGGGGTCGCGCTCGCGCGGGAGCGCCAGTTCCAGGACGCCGTGAACGCCTGGGACAAGGTGGTGCACCTGGCACCCGGCGCCGAGCTCGCCACGGCGGCGCGAAGCCGCGCCCGCTCGGCGCGCGACCTCCAGCATATCCTCGCGGCCGGGGGCGCCTGAGCATGCCGATCGAGGGACCGCTCCGCGAGCTCGGCATTCACGATGTCTTCCAGCTGCTCGACCTGGCCCGGAAGACCGGCGTGCTGCGGGTCATTTCCGAACTGCGGCAGAACAGCGGCACCGTCTACTTCGATGCCGGCGCCGTGGTGGCCGCCGAGATCCAGAGCAACCCGCATCCGCTTGGCGGCGTCCTGCTCCGCGCCGGCAAGGTGTCCGACGCCGATCTGCAGCGTGCGCGGGACATGCAGGACGCCGGCGACACGCGACGCCTGGGCGAGGTGCTGGTCGCCATCGGGGCGATCGCGCGCCGGGAACTGGAGCGCCAGGTGCGCGCCCAGGTGGAGGAAGTGGTCTTCGAACTGATGGGCTGGTCCGAGGGTCACTTTTCCTTCGCGGAAGCGCCCCTCGAGCAGATTCCCTCCCAGGCCGCCGTGCGGATCCCCACCGAGGCGCTGCTCATGGAGGCGGCGCGCCGGATCGATGAGTGGAGCCGCATCGAGCCGAAGATTCCGCATCTCGGGGTCGTGCCGCGGCTGGTGGCGCCGGACGGTGCGGATGCGGGGCCGATGGACCTGCGACCCGCCGAATGGGAGGTGCTGGCGGCAGTGGACGGCGCACGGGACATCCGGATGCTGGCCCGGACCTCGGGGCGGTCGGAGTTCGATGTCGCGCGCACCCTCTTCGGCCTCGCGACCGCCGGCATCGTCGTGCTCGACGACCCGAGTGTTCCACCGCTGCCCGATGCCGTCGGTGGAGAGATCGCCGACCTGCTTGCGACCGCCGAAGCCTACCTGATCGCCCGGAACGTCCCGGCCGCACTCGATGCCGCCGACGAAGCGGGTGCCCGCGCCACCGGAGTACACGGGCCGAGCCTCCTCATGCGCGCACGGATCCTGCTTGCCGGCGGGCGGCCCGCCGAGGCGGCGGAGGCGCTGGCGGCGGCCGCGGCGCACGATCCGGCCAACGCCCAGGTGCGGCGCCTGCTGGGTGTGGCACTCGCGGCTGCCGGTCGCTTCCATGAAGCGGTGGAGGCGTGGGACGCATGGAGCAGGCTGCCGGCCCGCTCCGAGGATGAGGACGCGCTGGGGGCGCGGGTGAGCCGCATGCGGGACGCGGCACTGCTGCTGAACGAGGCGATCCGGGTGGCGCATGAGTGACGACATCCGCGCGATGACCGCGGAACTGGCCGCGGACCCCGGCAGCCTGGTCTTCCTGAAGCTTGCCGAGACGCTGCGCCGGCGGGGACAGGCCGCCGCCGCCCTCAAGGTCGCAACGGCCGGCGCGGCCCGCTACCCGACGCTGGCCGACGCGCATGACCTGCTGGCCCGCATCCACAGCGATCTGGGTGACGGGGAAGCCGCCTTCGATGCGTGGATGGATGCCCTGCAGAGCGACCCTACGCATCTCGGTGCCCACAAGGGGCTCGGCTTCCTGTATTTCCGCGCGGCGGACCTGCCGCGCGCCCGGCGGCACCTCGAGCTCGCCCGCGCGCGCAGTGACGAACCGGGACTGGCCACGGCGCTCGCGCGGGTGAATGCCGCGATGACGGCTCCGCCCCCGGCCCCCTCGCGCGAGACGGCGCCCGACCTGCTGCGCTTCTCGATCGACGAGTCGGATGCGGCGGCCGATGTCCCTCCCGAGGAGGAAGTGTTCGCGGGCCTGGACGGCGCGCGCGACGGTTTGCTGCTGCTCAACCAGAGTGGTCTGCGCCTGGGTGGCGGACTGCGCGGTCCCGACGGGCGCGATGTCAGTGACGCCGTTGCCGCCCACCTGTCGGGCGTGTCCCGGGAGGCGGCCCGCACGGCGCGGCTCCTCGACCTGGGCGCCTGGACCAGCGTGGTGGCCGAATGCGGTGCCAGCAACCTCCACCTGAATGCGCCGTCGGACGACACCATCCTGCTCACGACGCGCGATGCCAGCGTCCCGGCCGGCCGGCTGGCGGTCATCGCCGACCGCGCCGCCACGGCGGCCCGCCGCTGGCTGGAGCGGTCGGCATGAGCGACGTGGCCGCCACGCTCGAACGCGTGAGCAGCATCCGGGGCGTCCGCGGCGCCCTGCTCGTCTCGGCCCCTGACGGCCTGGTGGTGGCGGACTCGTTGATGGAGGGTGTGGACGGCCCCGCCGTCGCGGCCCTGGCGGCGAGCCTGGTCGGCCGGCTCCTGCGCACCACGCGCGCGGCCGGCATGGCGCGTCCGGCCATCATTCACCTGCGGGCGGAACACGGCTCGGTGCTGGCGGTACCGGCCGGCAGCGATGTCCTGATGGTGGCGGTGACCGCGGCGGATGCCAATCTGGGCCTGGCGCGCCTCCAGCTGCTCGAAGCCGCCCGGGAGCTGGACTGATGCGGACCCTGGAACCGTGGGTGGGCCCGCCGCTCGAGCGCTTCCTCGCCGAGTCCTCGGCGCGGCTGGTGTTGCTGATGACCACCGCCGGCCAGGTCGTCGCGCAGCACGGCTTCGCACGGTCGCTCGATGTGATGGCGGCGTCGGCCCTGGGCGCCGGCATCGTGGCCTCCACGGCGGAGGTCGCGCGGCTCATGGGGGAGCGCGACTTCGGCGCGCTGGTGCATCAGGGCGTGGACCAGGGGCTCTTCATCTCGGCCTTCGAGACCCGGCGCGGCCGGTGGATCGCGCTGGTGGTGTTCGGTGAGGAGACCTCGGTCGGGATCGTGCAGCTCTTCTTCGCGCGGCTCACCGCGGAGCTGGCCGCCGCGGCGCCGGAAGCGGGGCCGCAGGGGCCGGTGCTCGCCGAGGACTTCGAGCACGACCTCAACGCCAGCCTTCACGCCCTGTTCGGACGCTGATCATGTCGCTCGTCAACTTCACGACCCGCGAGATCACCTGCAAGATCGTCTACTACGGCCCGGGCCGTTCGGGGAAGACCACGAACCTGCAGTATGTGTTCGGCCGCGTGCCGGAGACCCGCCGCGGGCGCATGGTCTCGCTGGCCACCCACGGCGACCGCACGCTCTTCTTCGACTTCCTCCCGATCGACCTGGGCTCGATCAGCGGATTCGCCACCCGGTTCCAGCTCTACACCGTTCCGGGGCAGAGTTACTACAACGCCACCCGCAAGCTGGTGCTCCAGGGCGCGGACGGCGTGGTCTTCGTGGCCGACAGCCAGGCCGCGCGCTTCGACGAGAACCTCGAGAGCCTCCAGAACCTGCAGGAGAATCTCCTGGAACAGGGCGTGGACGTGCGGGAGCTGCCGGTCGTGCTGCAGTACAACAAGCAGGACCTTCCAGGCGACCTGGTACTCTCCCGCGAGGCGCTGGATGACGCGCTCAACTTCCGCGAAGTGCAGAGCTTCCCGGCGGACGCGCTGCACGGCAGCGGAGTATTCGAGACGCTGAAGGGAATCTCCGAACAGGTGCTCCGGCGTCTCGCCGCGGGGAGCACCGCCGGATGAGCACGGAGCTGGCCCCGCAGTTCCGGTTCGAGGAGCTGGTGGTGGGCGCCTCGAACCGCCTGGCGGTGACCGCGGCACGCGCGGTGGCCGAAGGCCCCGGTACCGCCTACAACCCGCTGTTCATCTACTCCCGGCCGGGCCTCGGGAAGACGCACCTGCTCAACGCCGTGGGACATGCCGCGCACGAGATCAATCCCGCCGTGGCCGTCGAATACCTGACGCTCGACGAGTTCATTGACGCCTTCACCGGCGCGCTGGCGGCGGGGAAGGGGGACCAGTACCGGCGCCGCTTCCTGGACGTCGGACTCCTGTTGCTCGATGACGCGCAGTTTCTGGCCGGCCGTCGCGAGATGCAGGCGGAACTGCTCAGAGTGGTAGACGCCATGCAGACCGCCGGCCGCCAGATCGTGCTGGCCAGCGATCGGCCGCCGGCGGAGATCGAAGCGCTGGACGAACGGCTGGCGCGGCGATTCGGCGGCGGGCTGGTGGTGGACATCGGCGCGCCGGAGTACGAGACCCGGGTGGCGATCCTCCGCCGCCGAGCCGAGCAACGGGGAGCGGCCCTCGGGATGCCGATCCTCGAAGCGATCGCCGAGGCAGCGATTGACAACGTGCGCGAACTGCTGGGTGTCCTGAATCGCGTGGTGGCCCTCCAGGCGGTGAGCGACGGCCCGGTATCGCCGGCCGAGGTGCGCCGCCTGGCGGCGCAGGTGGCGGCGGCGGTGCCGGCACCGGATCACGCGCCGGTGGAGGTTCCGGTTGCCGCGGGCGGCGTGGATGAGTTCACCGACTTCCTGCAGGAAGTGCGCGCCACGGTGACCCAGCAGGTCGAGGGGTGGCGCGCGCAGGTGGCGGAGGCAATGCTGCGCTGGGAAGGGGAGGGATATCGCGTGGGGCGCCTCGCGGCGCTGCTCGACCGTGAGCTGCCAGGTGATCCGGCGCCCGAACTCGCGGCTTATGAGGCGGATGTCGCGCGCCTGCGCGGGATGCAGGCGGAGGTAGCGGCACTCATGCCCGATCTCGCGCAATCGGTGGCGCTGCGCGATCCGGATCAGCTGGAGGCGGCAGAGCAGGTCGTGGCCCGCGCCCGTGCCGGCGCGGAACCGCCGCCGGCACCGTCGCCCCACTGGACGCTCGATGGCTTCCTCGAGGCCGCGAGCAACCGGGTGGCGGTGCGTGCCGCACGCGCGGTGGCCGAGGAACCGGGCAGCCGCTACAACCCGCTGGTGGTGGTGGGCGCGAGCGGCACCGGGAAGACCCACCTCCTGCATGCGATCGGCAACCTGCTGGCCGCACGGGGACTGGTTCCGGCCTGCGCCAGCTGTCATCTGTTCGTGGACGAACTCATCGCGGCGATCGACCGCGAGGCGATGCCGCGCTGGCGTGCCCGCTGGCGCCGCGCCGACGCGCTGCTGCTCGATGACATCCAGCTGCTGGCCGGGAAGGAGCAGTCGCAGGACGAGCTCTATCTCCTGTTCAACGAGTGCACCGAGCGTGGCCGCCAGATGGTCTTCACCTCGGCGGTGCCGCTCGCCGAGCTGGACGGGCTGGAACCCCGGCTCCGCACACGGCTCGAGGGCGGGCTGGTAGTCGAACTGCCGGCACCCGAGCCCGAACTGCGCCAGCGCGCCATCGAGCGGCTGCTGGCGGCCAAGCTGGACGCGGTGGATCCGGAACTCCCGGGCTACATCGCCTCACGGCCGGCGGAGTCCATGCGCGCGGCACTTGGGCTGGTGCAGCGGGTGCTCAATGCGGCGGAGGCACGCAGCACGCCACCCGGTACGATGCTCGCCCGGGAAACGCTGGAGGGGACACCGGGCCGCCCGGCCACCCGCCGCATGACGGCGCCCCGCTCGAGCGGCGTGGTCAGCGGCGCGGCTGCCGCGGCCCGGAACCGCGAGAAGATGATCTGGGAATGGCCCGACATCGCCGACTGCCTGATCGAGGAGTGGCGCTGATGGCGATCCGCGGCAGCCTGGCGGAAGCCAGCCTTCCCGATGTCATCCAGCTGCTCGCGATGGGCCGCCGGTCCGGCTGCCTCGCGGTCGCCGATCGGCAGAACTTCGGCTACATCTATTTCGAGGATGGGCGCATCGTCTTCGCGTCCATCGTGAACCGGCGGGACCGGCTGGGGGATCTGCTGGTGCGGAACGGGCAGCTGGCGGAAGACGCGCTTCGCGCCGCGCTCGACCTCCAGGCCCGGGATCCCGAGCGGCGCATCGGCGACATCCTGCTCGGCATGGGCGCCATCAGCGAGGCGGCACTGCGCGAGTTCGTGGCGCTCCAGATCGAGGAAGCGGTCTATTTCCTCTTCACCTGGACCAGCGGCACGTTCAACTTCGAGGCCAACGTCCGGCCCGAGTCCCAGGATCTGCTGGTCTCCATCAATCCCGAGAGCCTGCTGCTCGAGGGCGCCCGCCGGGTGGATGAGTGGAGCCTGATCGCCAAGAAGATCCCGTCGTTCGACCTCATCTTCACCGCCGATCCGTCTCACGTGGCCGGCAGCGACGTCACGCTGAGCGGCGAGCAGGAGCGCATCCTCCCGCTGCTCGACGGCACCCGCGACGTGCGCCAGGTGATGGAGGAATCGGGGCTGGTCGAGTTCCAGGTCGGCAAGGCGCTCTTTGGCCTGCTCTCCGCCGGCTTCGCCCACCGGACCGGCTCCACCCAGCCGGCGCCCGAAACCCGGGCCAACGATGCCCGGGTGGAGGAGCACCGCAATCTCGGCATCGCGTTCTACCGCACCGGCATGCTGGACGAAGCCCAGCGGGAATTCCGCCGGGTGGCCGACCTGCGGCCGAGTGAAGGCGCGGCGCCGTTCCATCTCGGGCTCATTGCCCTCAAGCAGGCGCGCTGGTCCGATGCCGTGACCGCGCTGCGAGAGTCGGCGGAGAAGGGGGGACCACGGCCCGCTACCCTGCACAACCTTGCGGTCGCGCTGGAGCGGCTCGGGCGCCTGGACGAGGCGGAGGCCGTCTTCGCGGACGCGGCGAGCCGGGCACGGGATGACGCGCGGATCCAGCTGGGCTGGGGTATTCTGGCGCTCAAGCGGGGGGTCGTGGACGCGGCCGGCACCCGCCTCGCGCGCGCGCGGGAACTCATCACGGGATCACCACCCCCGGTCTGGTTCTGGGCCATGTCCCTTGCCGCGGCGGCGGGAGACCGGCCGGATGTGGCGCTCGCCACCATGCGCGCGGGAGTCGAGGCGCATCCGGGGCATCCCGCGCTTCGCAACAACCTGGCGGTGCTGGTCGAGACCGGGGGCGACCCCGCCGAGGCCGAGCAGATCCTGCGGGCGGCGCTCGCGGACGATCCGGCGGTGCCCCAGATCTCCAAGAATCTCGGGGATCTCTGCTATCGCAGCGGCCGGTACGACGAGGCCGCCGGCATGTTCGAGCGGGCCGCCAAGCTGGCTCCCGATCTCGGCGACGACCTGTATTTCAAGCTCGGCAACATCGCCTTCAAGCGGCGCGATGCCGATGCCGCGCGGCGCTGCTGGGAACGGGCCGCGGCGCTCAATCCGGCGCACCAGCTCGCCCGCGCCAACCTCGACATGCTGGCGGCCGCCTCGTGATCCGGGACGAAGACGCCTTCGCACGCCTCATCGGCCACGTCTCCGGCGCCGTCGGCATGCCGCTCGACGCGTACAAGGACAAGTGCATCCGGCGCCGCGTCGCGGTGCGCATGCGGGCATGCGGGGCGCAGAGCTTCGACGAGTACCGGGCGCTGCTCGATCGCACCCCCGGCGAACTGCAGCGGCTCAAGGACGCGCTCACCATCAATGTCACCCGTTTCTACCGGAACCCCGAGACCTGGAATGCCCTGGCCGGCCGGCTCCTGCCGGAACTCTGGCAGGAAGGCAGCGGCCGACTCATGGTCTGGAGCGCCGGCTGCGCGTCCGGGGAGGAGCCGTACACCGTTGCGATGCTGGTGGCGGAACAATGCCGGACAGCGGGACATCCCGACTGGCTGGCGCGCACGGAGATCCATGCCACCGACGTGGATCGCGTCTCTCTCGAACGGGCCGCTGCCGGCGTCTACCGGACGGATGCCTTCCAGGATCTCCCGGCTCCGCTGTTCGACCGCTACACCGTGCCGCATCCCGCCGGCCGCGCCGTGGTCCCGGCCGTGCGCAATCGCGTGACGGTCCTGGAACTGGAGCTCGGCCGCGCCGCCCCGCCGGCACCGGCCTATGATCTGATCCTGTGCCGCAACGTCGTGATCTATTTCGACCGCCCGCTCCAGGAACAGGTGTTTGTCACCTTCGCCCGGCTGCTCCGGCCGGGCGGCGTGCTGGTGCTCGGCAAAGTGGAGACCCTGCTCGGCCCCGCCCGTGATCTCCTGCAACTGGTGGATGTGCGCGAGCGCATCTACCGGCGCCGCGCATGAGCGAGATCGTGGTGCGGGTTGCCGACCTGGCCGTTGCGTCCTCGGCGGACGAACTGGTCACCATCGGCCTCGGAAGCTGCGTGGCCATCATTCTTCATGATGCGGTCGCGGCGGTGGGCGGCCTGGCCCATGTCCTGCTGCCGTCACCGGCGCTGACGCGCGCCGACGACCGTCCGGGCAAGGTGCCCCAGACGGCGGTGCCCGCCCTGCTGGAGCGGATGAGTGCGCTCGGAGCGCGCACACCGCGCATCACCGCGCGCCTGGCCGGGGGGGCCAGCATGTTCGCGGCGCTGTCGGCGCCCGGCACCATCCAGATGGGAGAACGCAACGTCGTGGCGTCCCGCCAGGTCCTCGCGCAGGCGGGGATCCCGATCGTGGCGGAGGCCGTGGGTGGTGATTTCGGGCGGACGGTGCGATTCCGCACGGCGGACGGTACGGTGGAAGTCTCCTCGGTGTGGCATGGCACGTCCGCCCTCTGAGCTGCCCACCGTGCTGATCGCCGACGACAGCCCGTTCTTCCGGCGGGTGCTGTCGGACGCGGTGAACGGTTCCGGTGAATTCCGGGTCTGCGGCACCGCCCGGGATGGTGTCGAGGCACTGGAAAAGGTGCACGCCCTGGCGCCGGCGCTGGTGCTCCTGGACCTGGAGATGCCGCAGCTCGATGGCCTCGGCGTCATCGGCTACGTCATGTCGGAGGCGCCACGGCCGATCGTGGTGGTGAGCGCCTATGCGGGGCCCGGCACCGCCGCGGCGATCCGCGCGCTGGAGCTGGGCGCCGTGGATCTCGTCGCCAAGGAGGAGGATCGGAGCCCGGAGACGACGAGACGCCTTGCGGAGCGAGTCGTGCTCGCGCTTCGGGCCGCGCGAGAGGCGGACATTCACCGGCTGCCGGTACTGGCCCGGCCGCCGCGGGCCGCGGTGCCGGTACAGCGCCAGTCGACACTGCCGGGACGGGCCCGCCTTGCGCTCGCCATCGCGGCATCCACGGGCGGGCCGCGCGCCCTCGCGGAACTGGTGCCCGCGCTCGCACCCGGGCGTCACGCGGCCGCGTTCATCGTGCAGCACATGCCGCCCCGCTTCACCCGCTCGCTGGCGGAGCGCCTGGCGGCGCAGAGCAGCTATGCCGTGGTGGAAGCGGAGGATGGCACTCCTGTGCTGGAGGACACTGCCTACGTGGCGCCAGGCGACTACCATATGCTGGTGCGCACGGCGGAGGGCGGCGCCACGATCGTGCTGGAGCGGACGCCGCCGGTCTGGGGTGTACGCCCGGCGGCGGACCCGCTCTTCGCCTCGGTCGCGAGTGTCTACGGGGCGGCGAGTATCGGTGTGGTGCTCACCGGCATCGGGCGCGACGGCGCGGAGGGGCTTCGTGCCATCCACGCGGCGGGCGGACTCGGCGTGGCGCAGGACCGCGAGAGCTCGGTGATCTACGGCATGCCCAACGCCGCCCGGCTCTCCGGCGCCGCCGACCTCGTGCTCCCGGTGGGACAGATCGCCCGGGCGATCGACGCGCGGTTCGCGAGCCTCATCGCCGCATGATCACGCGGTATCTGGTGGTGCGCGCGGGCGGCCGGCTTGTGGGCCTGCCGGTAGAGCATCTCGAGGCGGTCACCAGCGCGGGCGCGGTGGCCCCGGTGCCCTCCCGCGAACCGGCCCTGCGCGGTGTCGCGACCTTGCGGGATGCCCTGCTGCCGGTGGTGGACCTCGGCGCCCTGCTGTCGGGCACGCCCTGCGCGGCGGAGGCCGCGGGGGCGGCCGTCGTGGTGCGGATCCGGGACCAGCGCATCTGCCTCGAGGTGGAGGACGCCGAGGTGGTGCAGACCGGGGAAGTGCTGCCGATGCCCCGCGACCGGGCGGTCCCCTGGGCCCGGGCGCTGGTGCGCCGGGGCGACGACCTGTTGCCGTTGCTGGACCTTGCCGCGCTCAGCACGCGGCTTATCGAGGCGGGACGACTATGACGTCAGGCGATGACGTGCAGCTGGTGACCTTCCGGGTCGGCACCCAGGAGTTCGCGTTCGACATCCTGCAGGTGGAGCGCATCCTCCGGTATGCGCAGCCGGCCGGGGTGCCGAGGGCACCGGCTTTCCTTGAAGGGGTTCTGCCGTTCGAGGGCGGGGTGCTGCCGGTGGTGGATCTGCGCAAGCGGCTGGAGGCACCAGCCTCCGTCGCGGACGAGACCCGGGTGATCGTGATCGGGCTCGAAGGCGAGCGAGTCGGCGTGGTGGTGGACGCGGTCCACGAGGTGCTGCGGGTCGATGCGGGGGTCATCGCGGCGCCGCCGGCCATCGTCCGCGGGCTCGCGGCGGAGTACATCACCGGCGTCGCCAACCTCGACGGGCGCGCGGTGGTGCTCCTCAACGCCCGCCGGCTCTTTACCAGCGCCGAGCGGCTCGCGCTGCAGCAGGCCGAGGCGTGAGCGAGCCGGCGCAGTCGGAGGCCGGGTTCGCCGCACGCTTCCGCGCCGTCGAGGCGCGACTGGGCGAGGCGGCGGATGCCGGCGCCCGGGACGGGCTCAAGCGGGACATCATTGTCCTGTACAAGGATCTCGATGCGGGCATCGCGGAGCTCTCCCGGCTCAAGGAGGATGTCCGCGGCCTGGTCGAGCGCTACAAGCAGGTCATGGCCGGCGCGGCCCTGGATCCCGCGCCGGCGCCGCAGTTCACCGGTGCCCGGCCGGTGGTGCACCAGGATCACATTGGCGCCTCCACGTTCATGGAGAAGGGCTGGAGCCTCATCTCCCTTGGCGATCACGCCGGGGCGGTGCAGGCGCTCCAGCGGGCCCTGGAACTCTCGCCGGGTGATACGCAGGCCCAGTCCCTGCTGGGCTGGGCGCAGATGCTGAACGAGCAGTACGACGAGGCACTGGGAACCTTCTCCCGCGTGCTGATGCAGGAGCCGGCCAATGCGCTGGCGCGGATCAATGTCGGCTACATCTGCCTCAAGAAGCGCATCTTCGGCGAGGCGATCGAGCATCTGTCGAGGGCCATCCGGCTGGACAACGATCGCAAGGCCACGCTGTACGCCCACTACTATCTGGGCCTGGTCTATCTCGAGCGCGAGATGTTCGACGATGCGCAGACCTTCTTTCGCAAGACGCTGCAGCTCGGCCCCAACCTGATCGAGGCCTGGTACGAACTGGGGCGCGCACAGTGGTTTGCCGGTGACCGGGAGGGGGCGCGCGAATCCTGGACCGAGGGGCATCGCGCCAACCGGTTCAATCCGTGGGGCAAGCGCTGCCGGGAGATGCTGGACATCGTGGAAGCCGGAGGAACGGTCCCGCGCTCGCCGCGTTCCTGAGCGCGCTCGCGCTCGTCACGGCGCAGGGGAGGCCTGGAACGGCCCAGGTCGGCCAGGTCACGGCCGTCGCCTGGCCGCAGCAGATGCCACTGGCGCTGGCGCTCGCCGAAGCGGCTGACCGGCCTCGCGCCTGGCCGGGCCTCGCGGCCAGTGATCCCGGCCCGATCCGTCTCATCGTGGTGCCCGATCGCGCGGCGATGGAACGCCTCACGGCGGGACGGGCACCGGGCTGGGGGGCGGGCATCGCCCTCCCGGGCAGCCGGACGATCATGATCCGGGTGGACGCCGGCGATCCCGAAGGGACGCTGCAGCACGAACTCGCCCACCTCGCGCTCCGGCGCGCCATCCGGGTCGCGGTGCCGCGCTGGTTCGACGAGGGCTACGCCTCCTATGCGGCGGGAGAGTGGAGCCGCATGGATGCCGTCGCCCTCAATCTGGCTGTCCTGCGCGGTGATCTGCCGGATCTCGATGCACTCAACGCCGCCCTGAGGGGCTCGGAGGCGCAGGCCTCCGTGGCGTACGCACTGGCCATGACAGCGGTCATGGAAGCGGCGCGCCGGCATCCTGACCACTCGCTCGGTCCCTTGCTGACACTTCTGGGGCAGGGCGTTCCCTTCGACACGGCGCTGCGCCGCAGCACCGGGCTTACCATGGGGCAGTTCGATGCCGCATGGCAGAAGGATGTTCGCCGGCGGTACGGCTGGCTCGGCTGGTTCACCCTCGGCGGGATCTGGTTCGTCGTCGCCATCGGCGTGCTGGTGGCCGCATGGGTGCGGCGCCACCTCGACCGCCCGCGCCGGGCGGCGCTGGACGTCGGCTGGCCCGAACCGGATGATGATCCGGAACTTGACCAGCCCCGGCAGAATGTGTAGCGTCAACCGCTTATGAACAAACCTCGTCTCGCCGAGGGCGCCGCGCCGCCTTTCCTGGGCCCCCGGAACATCGGGTTTCTCGCCGCGGCCGTCGTCG
>DASTBA010000124.1:0-10131 GCA_035712285.1 Gemmatimonadales bacterium
CCGGGCCCCACCACTCCGTCCAGCATCACGAAGAACACGAACTCGCGCACCCCGATGCCGCCGGGCGCGAAGAGGGCGAGCAGGCCGGAAACATAGGACGCCACGAACGCGCCGATGGCCGCGCGCACCGTGAGGCCTGGCACATCAAACAGGCCATGCCCGAGCAGCCAGAGCGATACGCCGTAGGCAATCCAGGCCACCACGTTCGCGCCCAGGCCGAAGGCGATGGGCCCCACTCCCGGGGACTGTTCCGGCGGCGCGCTCACCCGCACCACCCGCAGGAGGCGTCTGGTGATCGGCGGCCAGAGCAGCAGGGCCAGGCCGGCGATGCTTCCCGCGATGAGTGCGATGAGCGCGAAACGCGTCCAGGGCGCCGCGGCCACCAGCCGGTCACTTCCGGCGAGTCCGGTCACGGCCGCTCCGGTGCCGACCGCCAGCGCCTGGAGCACCACCGCCGAGGCCGTCGCGGCCCAGGGGGCCACTCCCTGGCGCTGGGCCATCACTGCCATGCCGGCGACCGCCCAGATCTTCCCCGGAACGTACTTCCCCAGGTTGGACAGCATCCAGATGCGGACACTGTCCCGAAAACCGATGTGCTGGCGCCAGCCCCGCAGCATCACGCGCCATGCCTGGACCAGCAGCGCGTAGTTGGCAAAGATCATCACCGCGGCGCCGGCCAGATACAGCGGGCGCACCTGCCAGGTCACCGGCTGGTGAAGCAGCTCGTGCCACTGGCGCACCAGCGCCCGGATGGCCAGCACGCCGACCACACCAGCCACCACCCATCCCGCAATGCGCAGCCAGCGGCTAGACACCGAGCGCCTCGCGATACCACCCTTCGCAGACCTGCGCCACGGTGTCGGGCTGCAGCCGCTTGCGCCACAACTGGCCGGCCTCGCGAGCCTTGAGGATCCGCGAGTCATCGGCCAGGAGGTCGAGCGTCGCATCCGCGATCGCGTCCGCCGACGGCAGGGTGCGCCGGCCGGCCCCGGTCTCCGGCACGATGTCCAGGACCCCACCCCCATCCCAGCACGCGATCACCGGCACGCCGGACATGAATGCCTCGGCGGCGGCCAGGCCGAAGCCCTCGCCGACCGCAGGAAAGTACATGAGGTCGGCGTGGCGCAGGACCTCGGGAATCTCGGAGGTGGGGAGCGCGCCGGTGAAGCGGACGTCCCGCGCGATGCCCAGCTCGCTGGCAAGAGCCGCGAGGTTTGCACGCTCGGGACCGTCCCCGACGATCGTAAGGGGCAGGCGCGCACCCAGATGCGCGACGAGCGCAATGGCCCGAACGGCGAGGTCCACCCGCTTCTGTGCCGTGAGGCGGGCCACCACGACGGCCCCTGCCCCGCCCTCGCTCCATCCATACCGGGTGGTGTCGGCGGGCATCGGATGGACATGCCCGGGTGGCACCGCGACGCCGGAGGCGTTCTGGATCCAGCCCGCCATCTCGCGGGACACGGCGGTCACCACCCGGGCGCGCCGGTACACCGGCCGTGCCAGCCGCCGCGCAAGGGACGAGCGCTGCAGCATCGCGGCATCGGTGCCATGACTGGTGATCACGTACGGCGCCCCTTTCGGGGCCGCCAGGCCGCCCGGAATCCACCAGTGCACATGCAGCAGGTCAGCGCCGGCAGCGAGCTCTTCGGCTGCGGCGCGCCGGAGCGCGCGCCAGAGTCCCGCCAGCGCACGAAGGCCGCCGACCGTCCTGACCGCGTCCGCCATGCTCCCCCGGTAGGCCAGTGTTTCCTGCCTGGGCGAGGCGTAGCGTACCCGCCGCACGGTCACCGGCCCGTCGGTCTCGTCCCCGCCGGTGCCCCGGTCGCTGGGGGCGATCACCCGCACCTCCACGCCGCGCGCCGCCAGTGCGCGCGCGAGGGTGGACAGGAAGGCGCCGGAAAGATCGCCCGCGTGCCGAGGATAGTTGTGGGTCAGGAAGACGACCCGCACCCGGTCAGTCCTGCGGATCCGCGGGCGGGGTCAGGCGGGACAGGTGGCGCAGCAGCTCGCGGGTTTCCTCCCGCTGCCCGGCCACCATCTCGCCCACGAAGCCGAAACCGAACAGGGCGATGCCGCAGATCACCATGGTCTCGACCAGGTTGAGCAGCGGCCGGAAACCGATGCCGTAGCCGAAGCGGAGCACCAGGGCCACCACGCCGGCCAGAAACCCGATGAGGAACAGGATGGCGCCACCCAGGCCGAAGAAGAGCATCGGCTTCCGGCCGAACCGCAACTGGAACCAGACCGACAGCAGGTCCAGCACACCGACAGGAATCCGCCTCCAGTTGAACTTGGAGACGCCCGCGTGCCGGGGATGAAGCGGAACGGGCCGGGAAGTCAGGCGATACCCATCGGCCATGGCGATGACGACCATGTACCGGTGCCAGTCCGGGCGGAGTGGCACCCCCTGCATCACCTCGCGGCGCCAGGCCTTGACCGAGTTGAGGTCGGTCACCCGGACCCCGAAGAGCCAGCGGCAGAGGACGTTGTAGATCCGCGAGACGAACGCCTTCTCGTAGCGGCCCTGCTTGGTGCCGGTCACGATATCGGCCTGGCCGGCCAGCACCGGCTGCACCAGCGCCGGGATGTCGGCCGGGAGGTACTGGAGATCGGCCGGATAGAACACGCAGACGTCGCCCCAGGCGGCATCCTGGGCCGAGCGGAGCGCGTCAGCGATGCCGCGCTGGCGCCGATGGGTGACGACCCGGAGAAACGGGTAGGACGCCGACAGCTCCCGCAGGACCTGCGCGGTCCCGTCAGTCGAGCCGTCGTTCACCACGATGACTTCGTAGCTGAAGCCGGCCGGCGCCAAGGCCGCCTCGGCCTGGCGCATGAATTCGGGGAGATTCTCGGCCTCGTCCTTCGCGGGAACGAGCACGCTGACGTCCACCGGCACGCGGGCCGGGACGTTGCTCATACGCGCTTCCGCATCCGGGCCGGAAGGATGCCGAGCTGGTCGCGGTACTTCGCGACGGTACGGCGCGCGATCTGGATGCCCTGCTCCTGGAACAGGTGCACGATCTGCTGGTCGGTGAGCGGCTTTGCCTGGTTTTCCTCCGCGACCATCTTCTCGAGCTTGGCGCGGATGGAACGGGCGCTCGCGTCCTCGCCCGATGCCGTGGCAAGCGCGCTGGAGAAGAAGAACTTGAGGGGCAGCACGCCGCGCGGGGTCTGGACGAACTTCTCGTTCGTCACCCGGCTGACCGTGCTCTCGTGCATGTTGATGACCTCGGCCACTTCCCGGAGCGTGAGCGGCTTGAGGTATTCGATCCCTTTCTCGAAGAAGTCGCGCTGCCGGTCCACAATGAAGTTCATGACCTTGAGCATGGTCTGCCGGCGCTGCTCGATGGCCTGGATCATCCAGTTGGCGCTGTTCATCTTGGACGCGATGAACTCGCGGTTCTCCTGGGTCATCTTCCGCTTGTCGCGCGCGATCTCCTGGTACGAGCGGCTGAGCCGGAGCCGCGGCACCCCCGAGTCGTTCAGGAAGACCTGGTACTTGCCGTCGATCTTCTCGACGATGAGGTCGGGAATGATGTAGGGGTCGCCGCGGTCGGAGTACTTGAGCCCGGGCTTCGGATCGTAGCGCGACAGCTCGTCCGCGGCGGCCTGCACCGCCTGCGGCTCCACGCCGAGCTTCTTGGCGAGGTCGTTCCAGCGGTGGGCGATGAGATCCGGAAACACGTCATGCACCAGGCGCCAGGTGAGCGACGACGTATCGCCCAGCTCCCCCATCTGCAGCAGCAGGCACTCGCGGAGATC
Source organism: Gemmatimonadales bacterium (assembly GCA_035712285.1). GTDB lineage: Bacteria > Gemmatimonadota > Gemmatimonadetes > Gemmatimonadales > GWC2-71-9 > CAMLHP01. Next base: position 3,763 of record DASTBA010000124.1, read on the forward strand.
CCGCGCCCCCACGCCGGGAGGGTCGAGCCGCTGCACCGTGGCCAGCATCGCCTCCACGTCCGCCATGGTGTAGAGGGCCGCGGCGGGCACCTCGCGGGGCGCGGCCTCGTCCTCCTCCTCGCTGCCCTCGGTGAAATGGCTCTCCACCAGCTGATTGACGGAGCCGAGGATCTCCTCGAGCGAGGCCGCGAGGTAGCCGTCGTCGTTGATATTGCCGAGGAATTCCTCGCTCAGGAGCCGGTCCCGGGGCGAGAGCTCCAGCATCTGCAGCTGCTCCCGCAGGTGATCCGCAAGATTCCGCGACTCGACGGTGATCGGCTCCACGTACTCGGTGGACTCGAACTGCTCCCGGGCCCCGCCGACTTCGAAGCCGTTGAGCAGGATCTCCTCCCAGTCGACCTCGTCCTCCTTCTGCTGCTGCTCGCGCTCCTGCTCCGCGGGCTTCTCCTCGGTGGTGTCCTCCTCCTCGGGCTCCAGCAGTTCCAGGAAGGGGTTGGAGAGCAGCTCCTGCTTCAGGTGCTGCTGCAGGTCCATCATGGGCATGTACAGCATGTCCATGGCCTGGTACAGCCGCGGATTGACCCGGAGCTCCTGGCGGAGGCCCGCCGTCTGCGCGAGGCCGGTCTTCATGCCACGGCCTCGAGCCGGGCGCGCAGCCGGGCGGTCAGGGTGGGGCCGAGGTAGCGCTGGGCCACCCGGTCGTTGTAGACCAGGTCCCGCACGGTTCCGGACGCCTGCACCTTGCCATCCACCATGATGTAGGCCCGATCCACGATATCGAGAGTCTGTTCCACGTTGTGATCCGTAATGAGTACGCCGATGCCGCGATGGCGGAGACCGGCCACGATCGTCTGGATGTCATGCACCGCGATCGGATCCACGCCGGCGAACGGTTCGTCCAGCAGCATGAACTTCGGCTCGGTGACCAGCGCCCGGGTAATCTCGAGGCGCCGCCGCTCGCCACCGGAGAGTGAATAGGCCCGGGCCTTCCGCAGGTGGCGGATCGACAGCTCGTCCAGCACCCGCTCCAGTTCCCGCTCCCGCTCCCGGGCCCCCAGCCCCCGCACTTCCAGAATCGCCCGAATGTTGTCCTCGACCGTCATGCGCCGGAAGATCGAGGGCTCCTGGGCCAGATACCCCAGTCCCAGCCGCGCCCGCCGGTACATCGGCATGGCGGTGATGTCCTTGCCGTCCAGCAGCACGACGCCGGACTCCGGGCGCACCAGGCCGGTGATGAGGTAGAAGGTCGTCGTCTTGCCGGCCCCGTTGGGGCCCAGCAGCCCGACAATCTCGCCCTGCGCGACCCGCACATCCACGGCATCCACCACCCGGCGATGACGATAGCTCTTGGCAAGCGCCTTGCCCTCGAGCACGCTGGCCGGGCCGCGCACCGGCGTTCGTTTTGGTGCGCGGACGCTTTCCCGCGCGACCCGCACGAGGCTGTCGAACGAGCGGCTGCGGTCCTCCGACGCATCCGGCCACCAGTCGCCCACCGCCTGGATGGCGTCCCAGCCGATGGAACCGGTGTCGTCCACCCACCCCTCGCCGGCGAGCCGCGGCAGCAGCGAACGGGTGAGGTGCTCCCGGATCTCGTCGCCCGAGAGGTCCGGTTCCGCACCGCGCGAGACGTCGCGGTAGCAGAGCAGGAACGTCTCGCGGTAGGAGATCAGGAGCTCGCCCAGCGCCAGCGCCCCGTGCGGCCCGGCGCCACGCACGATCGCCGCCAGGGTGAGCGGCACCGACGGGTCACGTCGGCTGACGGCCCCCAGCCAGCCGTCGCTCATCCGCCACCGCCGGAGGGATCGAGCTGCACCCCGTTCACCCCGCCCTCCGCGTCCACCCGCTCGGCTGCCTCGCTTCCGTCCGCCTTCATACGGATGGTGATCGCCGCCGCCCGCACATAGGCGAGCGCCGCCTTCTGGCCCGGCTTTTCCGGCTCGACCCGGTGATATGAGCGCGCGTCGCCGTGTGCCTCGAGTCGCGAGAGCCTCGTCTTCGCGGTGTCGGCCGAATCGGCCGCGGCAAAGGTGGCGACCACCGTGTCGCCGCTCAGCCAGTCACGCTCGTGCGTCACCGAATCCACGGCCCCCGCCACCCAGGCCGCTCCGAAGGCCCGGAGGCCGGTGAGGCGCCGCGCCGGCGTCTCGATCACGAGCGAGTCGCCTCGCACCCCGTACCGTGCCGATGTTCCGTCGGCCCGGCGGCCCGTGCCCCAGGCATTGATCTGCTGTACGGCGTCGTCATGCACCGCGATCGCGATGGTATCGGCATCCAGCTTCCAGTCCTGCCGCTCCGCGTGGGCCTCCTGCTGGGCCAGGACACCGGAGACCTTCCGCTGCTCCAGCGTGAAGTCGATGCGCCGGCCGCGCACCAGGAAACTGTCGGCGCCGAGACCGCGGAATTCCGGCGACCGCCCGAGGAGTGAACCGTCGTCGGGCACGCCGGTATCGAGTCGCATCGAATCCCCGCGCGCCGCCATGTCACTCCGGTCGATCGTGACGCGCCCGCCCGCCCAGATGATGGTCTTGCCGCGGGCGTGCAGGCGATCGGCCACGATGCGATACGGTTCCCGGGCGGACGCCGACGAGTCGTCGTCGAAGTAATCCACCCGCGGGCGGCCGGTGGCGAACACCTCCGAACTGTCCCGCACCCCTTCGGCGGCCCGCAGGTAATCCACTGACGGCCCGCGGACGGTGGACCCGGTCTCGAGATTCCGGATGGCGACGTTCCCCCGTGCCTCCCAGGTCTCGGTCGCGCGCCGGAAGGTGGCACGCGAGGCGGCAATCGTGACCGTCGTGTCCTGATAGTTGACCCGGCCCACGAAGTCCACGTCGCCATTGGGATGCAGGACGGCGCTGTCGGTCGTCACCCGGACCGGCTGTCCGATGCAGCCGAGCCGCACCCCGCCACCGGCCCAGCGGGTCTCCCCTTCCGGCCCGGACGTGAAGCCGCCCGAGCCGGACGTGGAGAACTGGATCCGGCACCGGGCCGGGCGCTGCGCCGCCAGCGGTGCGGCCAGCGCCAGCGCCAGGGCGCCGAGCACAGTGACCCGCCCGGGAGCGTTCACGGCGGCGCCAGGGCCGAGTCGGCGGTCACGCCGCGCAGGCGACCGCCTTGGAACCGCGAGAAGTCGGCGTCGGCGTTGAAGCCGCTGCCCTCGAGACGCTCGGCCCCCCGGAGCAGCAGGAACGGCTTGTCGCTCGAGAGCGTGTTGCGGTTCACGTCGAAGACCAGTACGGAAGTGGTGAGCCGCTCCCCCGCCGGCCCCACGAGGCTCACGTTGCCCTCGGCCCGCATCGAGCCGTCGCGCATGTTGTAATCCATGCGATCCGCCGTGAGCGTTGCCTTCGGTGACCCCGCATCGTTGAAAAACGTAGCCTTCACGTGGTGCAGCACGCTCACCTGCCGCGTGTCGAAGAACCAGGCGGTATCGGCCTCCAGCCGGCTGCGCCGGATGCCGTTGCGCGTCACGTTGTACCCGAAGTGCAGCATCTGCATGTCGGCGCTGTCCACTTCCGCCAGCGTACTGACCGGCCTGGCGGGCTCCCCGGTGCAGCCCGCTGCCAGCGCCAGGGCACCCAGCAGCGCAGGCAGGCGCATCAGCTGCCGGTGCTCGCCAGCTCGATCCGCCCGGGCACCGCACCCCGGGACTCCCGCCGCCGGAGGGCCGCACCCACGAACGCCGCGAACAGCGGGTGCGGACGGGTGGGCCGCGACTTGAGTTCCGGGTGGAACTGGCAGCCCAGGAACCAGGGGTGGTCGGGCAGTTCGATCACCTCGACCAGCCCGCCGTCCGGCGACTGGCCCGAGAGCCTGAGCCCGTACTCGGCGAGCACATCCCGGTAGGCGTTGCTGACTTCCCACCGGTGGCGATGCCGCTCGCTGATCTCCGTGGTCCCGTAGGCCTGCGCCACCCGGGATCCGGCCCGGAGCCGTGCGGCATACGCACCGAGGCGCATGGTGCCGCCCATCGTCGCCACGTCGCGCTGCGCGGCCATGAGGGCGATGACCGGCGTGGCACAGTCCGGCTGGAACTCGGTGCTGTTCACGTCGTCCAGGCCGCACACGTTCCGGGCGAACTCGATGATCGCCACCTGCAGCCCGAGGCAGATGCCGAAGAACGGCAGCCCGTGCTCCCGGGCCCAGCGCACCGCTTCCACCATCCCCTCGACGCCGCGCTCACCGAAACCACCCGGCACCAGCAGCCCGTCCACCTGGCCAAGCACGCTCTCGGCGGCGGCCTGATCGGTGAAGCGGTCGCTGGCGACCCAGTCGATGCGGACCCGGGCGTCGTGCGCGATGCCGCCATGGATGAGCGCTTCCTGCACCGACTTGTAGGCATCGTGCAGGTCGGTGTACTTCCCCACCACCGCGATCCGGACCTCGCGCGCCGGCCGCAGCACCCGCTCCACCATGCCGGACCAGGCGTCCAGGTTCGGCTCGGGGGTCTCCAGCCGCAGCCGCTCGCAGACCACGGCATCCAGCCCCTGGGCATGGAAGCGCAGCGGGATCTCGTAGATGGAGCTGACGTCGGGGCTCTCGACCACGCAGGAGAAATCCACGTTGCAGAACAGCGCGATCTTCCGGCGGATGTCCGCCGTCAGCGGATGCTCGCTGCGGCAGACCAGGATGTCCGGCTGGATCCCGATCTGCATGAGTTCGCGCACCGAGTGCTGGGTCGGCTTGGTCTTCACCTCGCCGGCGGCGGCGATGTAGGGCACCAGGGTCAGGTGCACGAAGACCGCGTTGTCCCGCCCGATCTCCTGGCGGAACTGCCGGATGGCCTCCAGGAACGGCAGCGACTCGATGTCCCCGACGGTGCCGCCGATCTCGGTAATGACCACGTCATGCCCGGGCGCCGTCCGCCGGATGGCCGCCTTGATCTCGTCCGTGATGTGCGGAATGACCTGCACCGTGGAGCCCAGGTACTCGCCCCGGCGCTCCTTGTTGATGACGGTCTGGTAGATGCGGCCCGTCGTGACGTTGTTCTGCTGGGAGAGCGAGCGGTCAATGAAGCGCTCGTAGTGCCCGAGGTCGAGGTCGGTTTCCGCGCCGTCGTCCGTGACGAACACCTCCCCATGCTGGAACGGCGACATGGTGCCCGGATCCACGTTGATGTACGGGTCGAACTTCTGCATGGTGACGCTGAGCCCGCGCTCCACCAGGAGCCGCCCGAGCGAGGCCGCCGCGATCCCCTTGCCCAGCGACGAGACGACGCCGCCGGTGACGAAGATGTACTTGGTCGCGGGCGTACTGGCACTCATGGGCGATCCTCGGCAGAGGGTGGGGCCAGCCCGATGGCCAGCGTCGGGTACGGGGTCGGCGATGTATGGGGAAGGCTGCCGGCGCCTGCCGACGGTTGACCATGCGATCGCATGTTCCGCAAGCTAATGCCGGAGGGCGCCGCAAGTCAAAAGTCATGCCGTGGGAATGGCACAAGGGGTGCGCTGGTAGTGGTCAACAGTCAACGGCCGACCGCCGACTGTTGACCGTCGACCCTACTTCAGCTCCGCCAAAGCACGCTGCACGATACGGTTTTCCGGATACTTTCGGGACAGGCCCTGCAGCAGCTGCCGGGCGGAATCCGCCTGTCCCATCGCCACGAGTGCCCGGCTCGCCAGGAGCCCGCGCTGCATGGCCACGCGCGGGCTGGTGTCCGGTGTCGGCAGGCTGTCCAGGGCCGCAAGCGCCCCGGCGGGATCGTGCCGGTCGGTGATCATCGACTCGATGACCAGCATCCGCACGCCGGGATCGCCCGGCATCTGCCGGGCAAGCTCGTCGGTGAGGCGGGCGGCCTCCGCCGTATCGCCGGCGGTGCGGGCCGCCCGGGCCTGGTTGAAGAGGCCGGCCACCAGCAGCCGGCGCACGTCGGTGGTATCGCCCGAGCGGAGGCCGGGGCCGCCGGCGTAGGCATACACCAGCTTCCCGCCCAGGTCAGCGGCCTGATAGAGCTTGTAGCTGGCGGCGATGCCGACCAGGGCAGACGCCGCGTAGACCCACCTCCTCGCCTGCTCGCGCTTCCTCAGTGCGAGCCCCACCAGTTCGATGGCCCCGACCACGAGAAAGAGGGTGCGCGTCATGTCCCCCGCGTCCTCGTGGGCGCCGACCGCATTCCGGAGCCCTGGAATCCGCTCGACCGGGCCGTGGGCCTCGTGGCCGGTACGCTGGGCCACGGCGGCGCTGAGCGCCGCCAGGATGAGGAGACAGGCACCGGCCGCCCGGGTCCACGCCAGCCGGCCGGTGAGCGACACGATCCGGAGCGCCACACCCACCAGGCCGAGCGCCACGACAAAGTGCACGACCTGGGGGTGCAGCGCACCCCAGTTGACCTGGGCCATTACTGCACGCACTGCCCGCGCGGATCGGGCT
>DASTBA010000125.1:0-13455 GCA_035712285.1 Gemmatimonadales bacterium
GACGGTGGCGTCCCGCTGCTCCCGCCCGATCACCTCGCCCACCCGGTAGATCTCCGCCAGCCGCGCGCCGTCATGGGCCGGCAACTGCAGGCGCACCGTCACCCGCCCGTGGCGTTCCACGCCGCGCAGGCGGGTCTTGAGTGCCTCCAGCCCGTCAATACGGTGGGTGGTGGCCAGCACGCTGTCGGGATGCAGCTCCCGCACCCGTGCCGCGAACGCGGCCGGATCCGGCACCACATCCATCTTGTTGAACACCAGGATCGTGGGCCGGTCCGCCAGTTCCAGCTCCGCCAGGACCTTCTCCACCACGCGCAACTGGCCTTCCCAGTCGTGGTGCGAGGCGTCCACTACGTGGAGCAGGACGTCCGCTTCCCGCGCTTCTTCCAGCGTGGCCCGGAAGCTGGCCACGAGGTGATGGGGCAGCTTCCGGATGAACCCCACCGTGTCGGTCACCCGCGCACGCGTTCCCTCACCCAGCTCCACTTCCCGCGTGAGGGTATCGAGCGTGGCGAAGAGGCGGTCCTCGACCAGGACGTCGTGCGCGCCGGAGAGCATCCGGAGAATGCTCGACTTCCCGGCGTTCGTGTAGCCGACGAGCGCGATGGTCAGCAGGTCGTCCCGACCGGCGCGCAGGTTCTCCCGGTGCCGCGCCACCGCGCCGAGCTTCTGGCGGAGCGACTGGATCCGCCGGCGGATGATGCGGCGGTCAGTCTCGAGCTGGGTCTCGCCAGGGCCGCGGAGGCCGATGCCGCCGCGGATACGGGAGAGGTGGGTCCACATCCGGGTGAGCCGCGGCAGGAGGTACTCCAACTGCGCCAGCTCCACCTGCAGCTTGGCCTCGTGGGAGCGGGCCCGGGTGGAGAAGATGTCGAGAATCACCTCGGGACGGTCCATCACCCGGACCTTGAGCTCCCGCTCGAGGTTGGCCCCCTGCACCGGGGTGAGCTCCTCGTCGAAGATCACGAGGCTCGCCCCCAGCTCCGTCGCGAGCGCGCGGAGCTCTTCCACCTTGCCCTCGCCCAGCAGGGTCGCCGGGTTGGGTGACGCCACCTGCTGGCTCAGGCGCCCCACCACCTCGGCGCCGGCGGTGTCCACCAGGCGGGTCAGTTCTTCCAGATGATCATCCAGGTGGCGCGCATCGGGGGATCCCTTCCTCGGCGCCGCCACCAGGATGGCGCGCTCCACCGGAGCGCGTACGTCAATCAGTGCGCGGATAGGTCACTCGATGGCGCCGGGGCCAGCGACGTGGCGCGCGTCAGCGGCGCCCGCCCCTGCCGGGTAAAGGGAATCACCTTGTCGCCGGCCGGGGTCCGGACCGTCACCTGGCCGCGCATGGTGTAGGGAATGTCGCCGTACGAGAGCGCGCTCCGGAGCGCCGCCGAGGCGCCGGTCCAGCTGAAGCGCAGGGGCAGGATCACCCGCGACGTGTCGGTGCCGTTGAGCTGGAACTCATCCTTGTACGTGATGTCGCCTACGTGGGTGCTGTCCACGTCGAACCCTGCCTGCATCCGGACGCCGCGCAGGCTGAAATGATTGGGGTTGTAGACATCCACGACGAGATCCATGGTGCCACCGGTCAGGCCCATCCCCCGGATGCGCACCTCGTTGAGCTGGACCTCCGGATCCATCCACTCCTTCGGCACGCCGGCGCAGGCGACCACCGCCGCCGCCACCATCAGGATCAGGCCACGGATCATTCTGCTACGCATCGCGTGCTCCCGGTTGGCGACATGAGAAATATAGACGCGGGACGCGGGGCACGAGACGCGCATCACGAGTCCCGCGTCCCGTGTCCGAGTTCTGCCCACCACTTGAGCCGCTCCGCGATCCGCTGCTCGTGCCCGAACGGCCCGGGAACGTAGAACTCCGCACCTCGGAGCGCTTCCGGAAGGTACTCCTGGTACTGGTAGGCAGCCGCCGCATCATGCGCGTAGCGGTACTGTGCTCCGTAGCCCAGCTCCTTCATGAGGCCGGTCGGCGCATTCCGGAGATGCAGGGGCACCGGTTCGGCCGGATGCTCCCGGGCCGCTTCCAGGGCCGCCACCAGCGCCCGTACGGTGCTGTTCGACTTGGGTGCCGTCGCCAGGTAGATGGTGAGTTCGGCGAGCGGCAGATAGCCCTCCGGCGGCCCCAGCATGTGAAAGGCATCCCGCGCCGCCACCGCGAGCCGGAGCGCCGCCGGATCGGCCAGGCCGATGTCCTCCGCGGCCATGGCCATGGCACGGCGGAAGAGGATCATCGGATCCCCGCCGCCCTCCACCAGCCGGGCCATCCAGTAGAGGGCGCCCTGCGGATCGCTCCCCCGGAGCGACTTGTGATAGGCACTCAGGATGTTGAAGTGTTCCTCGCCCGCCTTGTCGTAGTGGGCGAAGCGCCGCTGCATCGCGTCGCGCGCCGCCTCGATGGTGACCGCGCCGCCCTCGCCGACGTGCACCGCCGCCGCCTCGAGAATGGTGAGGGCGCGCCGTGCATCGCCGTCCGCTTCCCCGGCGATGAACGCGACCGCCCCGGCGCCGGCGCTCACCCGCATCCGCGCCAGGCCTCGTTCCCCGTCGGTCAGCGCCCGCTCCAGCAACACGCTGAGATGCCCGGGCCGGAGCGGCTCGAGCACGAACACCCGCGTGCGGGACAGAAGGGCCGGGTTGATGGCGAAGCTCGGATTCTCGGTGGTGGCTCCCACCAGCGAGACCACACCCTCCTCCGTGGGCGGGAGGAGACTGTCCTGCTGCGCCTTGTTGAGCCGGTGGATCTCGTCAATGAAGAGGATGGTCCCCTGCCCGGATGATGCGAGGCGCTCCCGCGCGGCGGCGACGATCTCCCGGATTCTCGGCACGCCCTCGCTCACCGCGCTGAACGGCTCGAAGGCCCGCCGCGTGGCGCGAGCCATGAGCTGGGCCAGCGTGGTCTTCCCGCTGCCCGGCGGCCCCCACAGGATGAGCGATCCCGGCGCGCCGCGCTCCACCGCCTCCCGGAGCGGCCGTCCGGGTGCCAGGAGGTGCTCCTGTCCCACGAATTCATCCAGGGATACCGGCCGCATCCGCGCCGCCAGCGGCCGGGGACCGGCCAGCGTCTCGAACAGCGATGGCGCCGTCACTGGTGCAGGCCCAGGTGCCCGAGCAGCGCGCTCGCGGCGATCATGGCCAGCGCGCCGCCGAAGAACGCGAGCGAGACCGCCCACCCGCGCCTGGCCTGGAACTCCGGCACCAGGTTCGACGCCGCGACGTAGAGCGTGGCGCCCGCTGACAGCGCGAGCCCGTGGGCGGCGAGCGGCCGGATGAGTTCCGTCAGCAGCACGCCGGCGATGGTGGCCGCACCAAGCACCGCCGTGGCCCCGACGGCACGCCCGGCCCCCTGCCCCCCTGCCAGCATCATGCTGGCCATGGTGACGCCTTCCGGCAGCTTGTGCAGGAAGACCGCCAGAAAGAGCAGCACGCCGAGTGCGGGGGACACCAGGAACCCGCTGGCGATCGCGACACCGTCGAAGAGGGTGTGGAGGGTCAGGCCGGCCAGCGCGCTGATGCCGGCGGCGGCCGAGAGATGATGGGTCTCTTCACCGAAGTGGAAATGCGGGGTGAGCACATGCTGCGTCAGGTGCACCGCGAGAAATCCCGCGAGCACGGCCACGGGCGCGCCCTGGTGATCCAGCGCTTCCGGCAGCATGGCCAGCAGGACCGCCGCGATCATGAATCCCGCGCCGAACGCCACGAACTGCTCCACCACCCGCAGTCCCCGCCGGGCGTGGCGCACCACCACCAGGGCGCCGACGATGTTGGCGAGGGCGGCGAGCAGGGCGAAGAGCAGCGGCCTCACGCGCCCTCCCGGGCCAGCGTGAGGAGAGTCTCGCGCCGGTTGAGGGCGGGATCCTCCAGCACGCGCGCCAGCAGGCGATCGAGCGTGCGACCGATCTCCGGTCCCGACATCCCGAGCGCCAGGAGGTCGCCCCCGCGGATGGCGAGCTCGTCGCGCGCCAGCGGCTCGCGGCGTGCGCGGATCTCCTCGACCATGGCCGACCACGGTGCGGGCACTCCAGACGCCATCAGGTGCAGCCGCGACAGGTCATCGGCCGCGGCGCCGACGGACGCGAGCCATTGCCGCACCGCCACGACGGAACTTTCCGCCGGCATGGCAGGTCCCGCACTGATCGCGGCGACCCGCGCGATCTCGGCGCTGGACGCCCGCAGCCGGCGCAGCACTTCCCCGGGCTCGCGGCAGAGTGCTGCGGTGAGGAGCACCGGATCCCTCGGCGCCGCGGACAGGTGCGGTTCGACCCCGGCCGCCGGGCGAAGCTCCGGAATCAGCACGCCCGCCACCCCGGCATCGCGCCAGAGCTGGGCGACGCCGGTCACGGTCTCCCCGGTCCGGAGACTCTTGAACCATTCGTCGCGCACCCGTTCCGCGGAGAGTTGCGGCAGCCCGGCGGTGGCACCGAGAATCGCCGTCCAGGTGGCCGGCTCGATCTCGAAGCCGAAGCGGGCCGCGAAGCGCAGCCCGCGGAGCACGCGCAGGTAGTCCTCACGAAACCGCGCAACCGGATCGCCCACCGCGCGGATGGTGCGCTCGCGCAGGTCCTTCGCACCCAGGAAGGGATCCCGCCACTCCCGGCGGATGGGGTGATAGGCGAGGGCGTTGATGGTGAAGTCGCGGCGCGCGAGATCCTCATCGAGCGACACACCATAGCGCACCTCGGCGTGGCGGCCGTCGGTCCGCACGTCCTGCCGGAAAGTGGTGACTTCATGGAGCCCGCCGGCATCGTCCAGCACACCGACGGTGCCGTAGCGCTCGCCCACCGCCACCGTGCGGCGAAAGATTTTCCGAACCTCGGCGGGCGTGGCCGACGTAGCGACGTCGAAGTCGGCGTGGGGGAGGCCGAGGAGCGCATCGCGGAGCGCGCCGCCCACGCACCAGGCCTCGTGACCGGCGTGCTCCAGCGTGGTGACGAGCGCGGCGACCCGTTCGGGTACCGGCACCGTCGCCGGGAGCCTGGCGCAGCTCATGCGACCCTCACCCGCAGAGTACGCTCCCGCCATTCACGTTGAGCACCTCGCCGGTGATGTGCCGGGCCAGCGAGCTGCAGAGGAAGACGATGGGGCCCGCCACGTCGTCCGCCGACGCGATGCGCCGCAGGGGAATGCTGCGCGCGATGCGTTCCCGCCCGTCGCCGGCGTAGGCGGAGGCCGACATGTCGGTGTCCACCCAGCCCGGCGCCACGCAATTCACCGTGATGTCCGGCGCGCATTCGATCGCCAATGACTTGGTGAGGGAGATCAGCGCCCCCTTGGTGGCGGCGTAGTCGGCGTGCATCGCCTCCCCGCGCTGCCCCGCCGTGCTGGAGACCAGGACCACGCTCCCGCCGTGGTCCATGGCGCCGAGTGCCGCACGCACCGTGTGAAAGACCGAATCGAGATTGGCGGCCATGGTGCTCCGCCAGCGGGCCGGGCTCATGTCCCGGAGCGCCGTATCCTCCACGGGCCAGATGCCGGCGTTGGCCACCAGGATATCCAGCGCGCCGAACTCCCGGCGGACACCGCTCACGACCCGCTCCACCATCACCGGGTCCGCGAGATCGCCGCCTGCGACATAGGCGCGCCGGCCGGCCTCGCGCACCTGCCGCGCCACCGCTTCCGCCTCCCGTGCGCGGGTGTTGTAGGTCAGCGCCACGTCCGCGCCGGCCCGCGCCAGCATCACCGCCACCGCCGCCCCGACACCGCGCGACCCGCCGGTCACCAGCGCCGACCGCCCCGCCAGCTCGATCACCGTTCTCCCCCGTTCAGGAATCGCCGGAACCGCCACGACAGCGGCGGCGCCATCGTGACGGGCTCCACCGGCGTCGTCTCGCGGTCTTCGAGAATCGCGCGGGGATTCGACACCGTGAGCAGTTCCGCCTGTGGCTCCGCTCCCTGCCCCGCCAGCACATGAAACGCCGCCTCCTGGCTCGCGTCATCGCCGTGGTTGTCGGCGGCCAGGATATCGGCAAGGCCATGGGCCACGAGGGCACGGGCGCGGTCGCCGCGCGCCGACCCGGTCAGCACCGTCGTGGCATCCACCTGCATCAGCGCACCGGTTTCCTTCCAGGCAGCCGCCGCCTTCGGCGAGCAGGAGCTGTAGCGCTCGGGATGAGCCAGCACCGGTACCAGTCCCGCATCCACCACCTGCCGGAGGGCGGTCTGCACCGTGGCCGCGGGAACGATGCGCGCGAACTCCACCAGGACGTAGCGGCTGCCACCCAGCCGGATGCCGGGCTGCACCGCCGCCGGCGTGAAGGGCCGGTCCATCATCAGCTCCACGCCGCGGTGGAGGCGGGGCAGCGCCGGTGCCGCCGAGCGCAGCGCGGCGAAGGCCGCGTCGTGCGTGGCCGGAATGCCGCCTGGTGCCGCACTCACCGTGAGATGCGGCGTGAGGCAGACGTCGGTCACGCCGGCGCTCGCCAGCTGGCGGAGCACCGTCACCGACTGCTCGACGGTCCGCGATCCGTCATCCACCCCTGGCAGCAGGTGCGAATGCAGGTCAATCACGCGCCGCGGCCGTCCAGGGTCAGCGCCCGCGCCGTGGACGCGAGATGTGACGAGTCATGCTCGGCGCACCAGAGCAGCGCCAGTGTGATGAGCCCGTCGGCCGCCAGCAGGTCGAGCGCGACCGACCGATCCCCCTCCTGCGCCACAACCTGCCGCAGGGCGGCATGGCCCGCCCGGTTCAGCCGGTCGAACCCGGCGCCCTCGCCTCCCGAGGCACGGACATGATCCAGCACACGATCCCGGAGAACCGGCGGAGCCCGCCGCGTGCGGGCGTCGAGCCATTCCTGCAATCCGGTCACCTGGGCCGCTCGAGCCAGGACGACACCAGTGCCGGCACCGCCTGGCGTGCCGCGCCAAGCCGCGCGGGATCCCCGGCACCGGCCGAGGCGAACTGCGGCCGCCCTCCGCCCTTGCCGCCGCTCACGGCCGCGATCCGGTTCACCAGGTCCCCCGCCTTGTGACCGGCCTGCACCAGGTCATCAGTCAGCGCCACATGCACCGCGCCCCGGCCGGTGGTGCCGAACAGCACCAGCACCGCCCCGCGATGCGACTCGCGGAACGTGTCGGCCACCCGCCCCACTTCATCCCGGCTCTCGCTGTCGGTGGTGGCGATGCTCACCGCGACGCCGTTCACGTTCAGCGTCTCCTCGGCGCTGGCGCCGCCGCCCTGACGGAGCACCGCGTCCAGGCGCGCCTCGAGCCGGCTGCGATCCTCGATCAGCTGCTCGATGCGATGGAGCACCTGGTCCGGCTGGGTACGCACCGCCTCCGCCACCTGCCGGAGCTGATCCTCCATGGTCCGTACCGACTGCAGGGCGCCCCGGCCGGTCATGGCCTCGATGCGCCGCACTCCCGCCGCCACGCCGCTCTGGCCCGCGAACCGGAACACCCCCACCTGCCCGGTGCTCCGCACATGGGTACCGCCGCAGAGCTCGATGCTCGGTCCCATCCGCACGACCCGGACCCGGTCGCCGTACTTGTCGGCGAAGAACGCCATGGCACCGAGGGCGAGCGCATCGGGATAGGCCATCTCGTCGGTGCGAACCTCGGCGTTGTCGAGGATCAGGGCGTTCACCTCGGCCTCGATGTCCCGCAGCTGCACCGGATCGATCGGCCCGTGATGCGAGAAGTCGAACCGGAGGCGGGATTCCTCGACCAGCGAGCCCTGCTGCCGGACATGCGTGCCCAGCTGGTGACGCAGCGCGTAGTGCACGAGGTGGGTGGCGCTGTGGTTCCGCTCGATCTCGCGGCGGCGGGCCACGTCCACCTCGGCCCGGACGGTGGTGGGTTCGAACCGGGCGGAGGCGTGGCCCGACACAATGGTGCCGAGTTCGCTCTTCGTCACCCGGTCCACTGCAAGGCGCCAGCCGTCGGCCGACACGACGCCGGTGTCGCTCACCTGCCCGCCGCTCTCCACGTAGAACGGATTCCGCGCGAGGACCAGTTCGGTGCGGCCGTCATCCGTCTCGTGGACCGCCAGCACGGGAGTATCCGCCGCGGTCTCCGAATAGCCGATGAACTCCTGCCGGCCGGAAGCCAGCTGGCGGAACTCGGCGCCGTCCACGATGGCACTCCCCCTGGCCACACCTTTCCGGACGGCCCGGTCCTCGCGCGAGCGCTCCCGCTGCTCGTCGAGGGCACGTTCGAACCCGGCGACATCGACATCCACCCCCCGTTCGCGCGCGAGCAACTGCGTCAGATCGAGCGGGAAGCCGAAGGTGTCGTACAGGCGGAACGCCTCGTCACCGGCAACCTGGCTGACGCCGCTGGCGAGAATCTCGTCCAGCCGGGCCAGGCCGCCTTCGATGGTCGCGAGGAACCGTTCCTCCTCGCTCCGCGTGGTTTGCGCGATGAAGCCGGCCTTGGCAGTGAGTTCGGGGTACACGCCGCCCATCTGCCGCACCACGACTTCCACCAGCGGCGCCAGGGTCGGCTCGCGGCGCCCGAGCAGCCAGGCATGGCGCACCGCACGACGCAGGATCCGCCGCAGGACGTAGCCGCGTCCCTCGTTGCCGGGATACACGCCATCGGCCAGCAGAAAGGCCACCGCACGGGCGTGGTCGGCAAGCACACGGTACGACGCGCGATCGGCGCGGGCCGGATCGTACGGACGTCCCACCAGCTCCCCGGCCCGGTCCAGCAGCGGGCGGAAGAGATCGGTATGGAAATTGTCGTCGGTGCCCTGCATGACGGCGGCAATCCGCTCGAGGCCCGCCCCGGTGTCCACACTGGGCCGCGGCAGCGGTGTGAGGGTGCCGTCCGCGGAGCGGTCGTACTGCATGAACACCAGGTTCCAGATTTCGAGGAACCGCCCGCTCTCGGCCTGTTCCTCGAACTCGGCCTGCGGAATGATGGCCGCCGGCACGCCCGGCTTCCACTCGAGATCCACGTAGATCTCGCTGCACGGGCCGCAGGGACCGGTGTCGCCCATCTGCCAGAAGTTGTCCTTGTCGCCCAGCCCGTAGATCCGGTCCGCCGGAAGCCCGCTCAGCTCCCGCCAGAGGGAGCGCGCCTCGTCATCCGAGTAGTGCACGGTGACGCGCAGGCGGTCCGCCGGTATGCCGAGGCCTTCCGGCCCGGTGACGAACTCCCATGCAAACCGGATGGCGTCCCGCTTGAAGTAGTCCCCGAACGAGAAGTTCCCCAGCATCTCGAAGAACGTGTGATGCCGCCGCGTGAGGCCGACCTGCTCCAGGTCGTTGTGCTTGCCGCCGGCGCGCACGCACTTCTGGCAGGTGGTGGCCCGCGGTGCCACCGGGCGCTCCTGGCCCAGGAAGACCCGCTTGAACTGCACCATGCCGGCGTTGGTGAAGAGCAGCGTGGGGTCGTCCGCCGGGACCAGGGACGAGGAGGGCAGCTCGCGATGCTGGCGCGCCACGAAGAAGTCGAGGAACCGGCGGCGGATCAGATGGGATTCCATGGGGCGGAATATACGCGCCACCGGGGGGCTTCCGGCACGGGCGTGGCCGTGATTCAGCCGGCCCGGCGCTCCGCGGCAAGCACGGTGGTGACGGCGCTGCGCGCGGCGGGCCCGGTAAAGCCTCGGCGGGCAAGAAAGGCGAGCAGTCGGCGCCGCTTGGCGGGTACCGCGAGTTTCCCGAGCTGCCTCGACCGCCGCGAGGCCAGCGAGAGCGGGATGGACGGATCGGCTTCTCCCGAGGGCCAGACGCGAACCAGTTCCGCCTCGATGACCGGTGCGGCGACGCCGAGGGCGAGGAGGTCCCGCCTGAGCCTGGCCGGCCCGCGGCCGCGCTCCGCCCGGCTGGCGATGAACCCCTGCACGAATCGCGCGTCATCCACCAGCCCCATGCCGGCCAGGCGATCGAGAGCCTGGCTCACGGCCGGTACCGGGTGCCCCCGGCGCCGGAGCCGCCGTCCGAGCTCGGCGCGCGCGAAGCTCCGCCGTCCCAGGGCGGCGAGACCGGCCCGCAGGGCACCCTCTTCATCTGCGGCCGCGGCGAGCTCCGCACTCAGGCGCTCATCCAGCACGCGGCCCGGCACCAGGCCGAGTGCCACGGCACGGTCCGCCGGAATGCTGGTGGAGGTCCCGCTGCTGCACGTGACCCGGACACTCGCGGCGCGGCGGGCATCCGGCTCGACGTACGAAATCGTGAGCCGCCGCGCCTCAGTCACCCTCCTCCTCGCTTCCCTCGGCCGCTCCCGCCGCCACGGCCACCCCACCCTTGAGCCCCAGCGACTCCTTCACCTTCTCCTCGATCTCGGCCAGCATCGGCGGATTGTCCCGCAGGAAGAGCTTGGCGTTCTCGCGGCCCTGCCCCACCCGCTGGTCGCCATACGAATACCAGGCACCCGACTTCTGGATGATGCCGGCCTCGGCCGCGAGATCCACCAGCAGCGCCGTATGGCTGATGCCCTCGTCGAAGAGCACGTCGAATTCGGCCTGCCGGAAGGGGGGCGCCACCTTGTTCTTCACAACCTTCACCCGGACGTGGTTGCCGATCACCACCTCGCGCTCCTTGACCGGCCCGATGCGCCGGATATCGAGCCGGAGCGAGGCGTAGAACTTGAGCGCCTTGCCGCCGGTGGTGGTTTCGGGGTTGCCGAACATGACGCCGATCTTCTCACGCAGCTGATTGATGAACACCACGGCGCAGTTGGAGCGATTGATGGCGCCGGCCAGCTTCCGGAGCGCCTGGCTCATGAGCCGGGCCTGGAGCCCCACGTGGCTGTCGCCCATCTCGCCCTCGATCTCCGCCTTGGGCACCAGCGCCGCCACGGAATCCACCACCACCAGGTCCACGGCGCCGGAGCGCACCAGGATCTCCACGATCTCCAGCGCCTGCTCGCCGGTGTCCGGCTGGGAGACCAGCAGATCCTCGACGTTGACGCCGAGCTTGCGAGCGTATTCCACATCCAGGGCGTGCTCGGCGTCCACGTAGGCGGCGACGCCGCCGGCATGCTGGACGTTGGCCACGAGGTGCAGGCAGAGGGTGGTCTTGCCGGAGGACTCCGGACCGTAGACCTCGGTGATGCGCCCGCGGGGAACCCCGCCGATGCCGATGGCCGCGTCCAGGTTGATGGCCCCCGTGGAAATGGACGCCACCCTGACCCGGGGCGAATCGGCTCCCATCCGCATGATGGAGCCCTTCCCGAGCTGCTTTTCGATCTGCGAGATGGCGAGGGAGAGCGCCTTGCGGCGGTCGGCTTCGAGGCGGCTATCGTCAGCCATGGGAACCTCAGGTATGATTGTGACTCGTTTTGCGACACAGCGAGACTTCACCAAACTAACACCGAAAACATCCCGAATCAATAGTCCTGGTGTGACTGATTTCGAGTCACATGGCTATATCAGGCTTTCGGACGGCCGGAATGCGTCCGGCACATGCTCGACTTCCCAGCGGCCATTGACCCAGCGGACCTCCACCGCGTCGAAGCGATACTCGTCCCCTGCCCGGCCATGCCGAAGCGCCCAGAGTGACGCGGTGCGGGCGATGATCCGCTGCTTTCGCCAGCCGATGGCCTCGAGCCCGGCGCCGCAGATGGTCGAGCGGCGGGTCTTGACCTCGACGAACGCCACCGTGTGCCCGCGCCGGACGACGAGATCCACGTCATGGCGCCCCAGCTTGAAGCGGTGCGCCTCCACCTCCCAGCCGCAGGCGGTGAGATAGGCCATGGCCTCCTGCTCGCCGATGAGCCCCTGGCGGTGGCGCTCGTCCTGCCATTCGGCGGTGGGAATGAACTTGCGCGACATGGATCGAAGGTAGGGGCCGGCGCATGGGATGCGGCACCACGGGAACGCGGGGCTACGCTGCAAAACGCGGAGGCAGGAAGGTCACGAAGGCCACGAAAGACGCGAAAACCACGAAGACCTCGGGCCAGCAGATGCTGCAGCCTAGCCTTCCAGCACGCGGCGAATCTCGAGTCTCGCGGCGTTGAAGTTGAACAGGAGCCCCTTGCGGATGCCGGTTGCCTTGAGATATGAGCGAAGCTGCGCGAAATGCACATCGTGCAACGCCGTGACGGCTTTCAGCTCGATCACGAGGTCTCGCTCCACCAGGAAATCCAGCCGACCGTGACCGACGACAACCCCCTCGTAGCTGACCGTCACCGGCTGCTGTTCCACGAATTCGATTCCCCGTCTCTCGAACGCGACCCTGAGCGCGCCTTGATACGTTGCCTCAGGAAATCCCGGCCCCAGGGTCCGGTGGACGTGAATCGCCGCGCCGATGATGCGCCGCGACACTGCTTCAAACTCATGGCCCATGGCTCACCGTCAGGGCTTTCGTGCGTTTCGTGCCTTCGTGCTTTCGTGTCATAATAGCACGGGTATCTCCAGCGCCTGTCACTCAATCCCGCACGCCGGTACAAGCAAACGGGCCCGGTTGCCCGGGCCCGCTCACTCCGTGTACTCGTCCAGCTGATCGAACCCGATCAGCACTTCCCTCGGCTTGCTTCCGTCGGGCGGGCCCAGGATCCCCGCGAAGTGGAGCTGGTCAATGATCCGCGCCGCGCGGCCGTAGCCGATCCGCAGACGCCGCTGCAGGAGCGACGTCGAGCCGCCCTGGTTCTGGATGCACGCCTCCGCCGCCTCCCGGAAGAGGGCGTCCCGGTCCTCCGGGCCGCCCTCCGACGCCCCTCCCTCACCCTCCCCCTCCTGCTCCCGCACCATCGCCAGGATGTCCGCCTCGGCCGGCTCCGCCTGCGCCGCCGCCTGCCGCGCCTCCCGCCGGGCCTTGTACCAGTCGGTGACGCGCTCGGTCTCGTCGGTGCCGATGAACGCCCCCTGCAATCGCATCGGCTCGTTCTTGCCGGGCGGCATGAAGAGCATGTCGCCGTTGCCGAGCAGCGCCTCCGCGCCGTTGCCGTCAAGGATCGTCCGGCTGTCCACCTTGCTCGCCACCTTGAACGCGATCCGGCTCGGGAAGTTCGCCTTGATCAGGCCGGTAATGACGTTCACGCTCGGGCGCTGGGTGGCAAGGATGAGATGGATGCCGATCGCGCGGGCTTTCTGCGCCAGCATCGCGAGGGGCGTTTCTACCTCCCCCTGCACCGTCATCATGAGATCGGCGAGCTCGTCCACGATCAGCACGATGTAGGGCAGGATCCCCTCGGCGTACTGCTCCTCGTCCGGCGGCACAGGCGGCGTGTCGGCCGGCTCCGCCGCGATGGTCGTGAGCGTGGTCAGCGCCTTCTTCGGGTTCCGGAGCGGCTTCCCCTCGGCGAGCTTGCGGTTGAAGTCGGCCACGTTCCGCGCGCCGTTGGCCTGCAGGAGCTCGTAGCGGCGGTTCATCTCCCACACGGCCCATTTCAGCGTGGCCGCGGCATCGTGGTTGTTGGTCACCACCTTGTGCCGGAGGTGCGGCAGGGCGTTGTAGACCGACAGCTCCACCATCTTGGGATCCACCATCAGCATCCGGAGCTCGCGCGGCGTGTACCGGTAGATGAGGCTCGTGATGATGGTGTTGATGGCGACGCTCTTGCC
>DASTBA010000126.1:0-2373 GCA_035712285.1 Gemmatimonadales bacterium
CGAAGTCGGCGGTGAGTTCGTGGTGATCGAGCGACGGCAGCGTGGTGCCGTGGTAGTACGGCGTATGATAGAAGAAATTCCCGTAGATGGACTGCCCGCCCCACATGTGGATCCGGACGCCGGTCGTGCCCATCCCGAAGAGGGTCCGCTGATAGGGCCGGAGCGGGCCGTGCGCCGGCGTGTACCCGGCCCCGGCCGAGACCTCCCAGTACACCGGTTTCAGCAGATCCGCCCGCAATGTGTGCGTGGCGCTCACGCTCGGCACGCCGCGCCCCAGATTGCCGGCGCCGGTCGCGGTAGGAAGGGTGACGCCGAACGTGGTCTGCTGCACATCGTTGTGACGTAGCCCGAGCGTGATGCGCGCGTCGCCCAGCGCGAGCGGCGTCCGCTTCGGGGTCAGCTGCGTGCCGTCCGGCAGCTGGATGTCGTACGCATACTGGTTCTTCGGGCGGGCGAGGCGCTCCGGCTGGTAATAGCCGATCTCGCGGTGATACCAGAGAAAGAACCCGTCCGCGAATCCCGCGTAGCTCCCGACCGCTTCGCCTTCAATTCGCAGCCAGGTGCGCGGGCTGAGGTCCCGCGTCCATCCCACCGTGGTCCGCATGAACTCGGCGTCGAGCAGGTAGTGCGCCGAGGGCGCCGAGTCGGACTCGATGGCGTTCCCGTACTCGAAGGAGAAGGACCATCGGGTGCGCGAGAGGTCGTACGGCTGGTACGGCTGGTAGGCGAGCCCGCTGCGCGACGCTGACATCGGATTGAGCGGGCGGCTGGCCGGGGGCGACTGCGCGCTCCCGCGAGCCGTGCCGATGGTCAGCGCGAGAAGGACGAGACCCTGTGATTTCACGCGCGGCAATCTAACCGCGTCGTGCTAGCGCTCGGCGGTGCGAAGCTGTCCGGCGACGATGTGACGCCGGTGGGCGCGCAGGATCTCGAACCGGATGGTGTCGTCCGGTGAGTAGGTGCGGAGGATGCGCATCAGGTTGAGCGGCCCGTCGGGGCGGCGGCCGTCCACGGCCAGCACCACGTCGCCACCCTTCAGGTTCAGCGAGGAGCGGCGCGGCACGTTGATGACGAGCACGCCGCTCGTGGTGCCGAAGTAGGTGCCGAGATCGGGATTGAGTGGCGCGAGCTCGAGCTCGAAGAGCGGCCCGCGAAAGGCGTAGGCGCGGTCACCGGGCGAACCGGCCCAGTCGGGTGCGGGCGGTGTCATGAGCGGCTCGCCGAGACGGATCATCACCGGCGTCTCGTTCACGACCATCGGCATCACGCGGGCGGTGCGCCGCAGGGCACCGCGGCGATACTCGATGGCCACGGTGTCATCGGGCTGGAGCCGGCTCAGCAGCACCAGGAGCTGGGCCGGCGAGGCCAGGACCTGGCCATTCACGCGGGTGACATAGTCCCCGGCACGGATGCCGGCGCGGTCGGCCGGTCCACCGGGCGTCACGAGGGACACCGGGTATCCGCCGCCGCTGTCCATACCGTCACCAAAGTCCACCGTGATGCCCACGACCGCGCGCCGGATCGGTGCCTCGGTCCAGGTGCCGGGGATGCGCCCGGCCACCGGCTCGCGCTGCTGCGCGGCGAGCGGCGCGGCGAGCGGGACCGCCATCACGGCGACAAGCAGGGCGACACGATGCAGGGACATGGGCTAGAAGCCGACGTTGCTGGCCTGGGTCACGTGGACATCAACCAATGCGTCGAGCAGGCCGACGCGCTGGCGCCAGAGATCGAGGCGCTCGGGAGCGGAGGCCGGCGCACCTGGCGCGAGTTCCACCGCCTGGATACGCTGATCCACCTGGGCGATGCGATCCTCCAGCACCTGCGCCACGCTCGCCGTGCGGCCATTGATGACCCGGCCCTCGGGGTCGTACGACTCCAGCATCTGCTGTAGCGACGCCGACTGGGCCCTGGCTTCGGCGATAGCGGCCTGGGTGACCTCCGCATCCGCCGCGTTCGGATGCGCCAGCATGGGGCGCAGCACCATGAAGCCGGCAAGCGAGGCGGCGACTGCAAGCCCGGCGCCGGCCGACTGGCGCCATCGCCGGGCCCGGCGATCGGCGCGGCGCCGGGCATCCACCCGGGACCAGAGGTCGCGCGAGGGCCGGAGGGTGGGCAGCGCCCTCAGGTGCGCCACGCGCTGGTGCAGCCGGTCCAGCTCGGCGGCGCAGCGGCCGCACTCCGCCAGGTGCTCCCGCGCCGAGGCCTGTCCCGGCTCGCTCCCCGGCTCGCGAAGGGCTACGAGCTGCTCCATCGTGAGGTGGCTCATGTCGCCGGCACCTCCTCGCCCAACTGCCGCCGGAGCCGCGCATGCGCCCGCGCCAGCTGCGACTTGGAAAAGCTCGGCGTCTTCCCCATCATGCCGGCGATTTCCTC
>DASTBA010000127.1:0-11050 GCA_035712285.1 Gemmatimonadales bacterium
GAGCGAATTCAGCGCCGATTACGGCGCCCGGCGCACCGAGAACGACCTGCACGGCAAGGCCGAGCTGGTGCTCGATACCCGGGACACCGAATGGGACCCCAGGCGTGGTGTCCTCGCCGAGGCCGGTGTCCAGCAGGGCAGCGCCGGCGACGGCTATACCCGCCTCTTCGGCATGCTCCGGGCCTATTATGATCCGCGGCCCGGTACCGTGCTCGCGGCGCGCCTGGGCGTTTCCGATCTCCATGGCGCGCCACCCCTCTCCGCCCGATTCGAGATCCCCACGTGGGAAGACCCCACCAGCGTCTACGGCGGCGGCACCAATCGCGGCCTGTCGGGGAACCGCTTCATCGGAACCGGCGTTCTGCTGGGCAGCGCCGAAGTGCGGCAGCAGCTCAAGAATTTCCGCAACGCGGCGACGGTGGGCGTGGTGGCGTTCGTGGATGCGGGACGGGTATTCGAAGGAGAGCGCCTCCGTCTCACGACCGACGATCTGCAGGTCTCCGGCGGCCTCGGGCTGGTGCTCCGGGTCTTCCGGGCCAACAGCGCCATTCTCAACGTCGCAGACGGACCGGACGGCGTGCATGTGGGGGTGTCGGGGGGGTGGGCGTTCTGACAAGGCGGACGGGACGGACAAGGCGGGCAGGACGGGCGGGTAACAGCGGCTTCCGGAATACTTCACGGTTTCTTCGTGCTCGAGCGACGATGTTTCTTCCATGACCATAAGCACGATTGAACTGGATTTCGCAGCGTTGTGGGATGCGGCGCTCGGCTATCCGCAGTTCGTCGCCGAGAGCGGCGAGCACCGCGAGCTGTGGGAGGGGATCTACCGGCTCGCGCGCATTCCCCAGTGGGCCCTGGACGAGGTGCGCCCGTACAGCGGGCGGCGGCACCTGCTGGTGCTGGCGGAGGACTGGTGCGGCGACGCGTTCAACACCATTCCGGTGCTCGCGCGCCTGACGGACCTCTCGGGACACATCGACCTCAAGGTCCTGCGGCGGGACGACAATCCCGAGGTGATGGACCGCTATCTCACCGGCGGCTCCCGCTCCATCCCGATCGTGATCGTGCTGGACGAGGAGTTCCGCGAGATCGGTCACTGGGGCCCCCGGCCAGCGGAACTGCAGGCGTGGTTCCTCGCCAACCGGGAACTGCCGAAGCAGGAGCGGTATCCCCTCATCCGGCGCTGGTACGCCCGGGACCGCGGGGAGTCGGTGCTGAGGGAGGTACTGGGACTCGTGACTCGTGACTCGTGACTTGATGGTCAGTCCCTATTTCAACTCCCGGATCTCCACCCCCCGCTTCGCCAGCTCCTCCACATATCCCTTGAACGGCATCGCCTCGTCGGGCGTGTGCACGCCCTTGAGCGCGACCTGGCCGTCGGCCTGCATCTGCCCGGTGATGGACAGCGAGTATCCGGTGGTGCGCTCCATGGCGCTGATGCCGATGCCGGCGTCGTAGTAATCGATCAGCTGGAAGGTGGTGCTGGCCGGCTTGTTGTCCTTGACTCCGGAAACCTCCACCCGGAGCGCCACGAGATCCTTCCCCTGGGGCTTGAACAGCTTCGGATGCACCGCGGCGATGAAGGCATCCCTCGGCACCACCCGCTGGCCCTTCACGGTGATCGGCTCGTTGCTGATGAGTCCCAGCTCGCGGATCGGCTTCATGATGGCGACGTGGCCCGGGTAGCGCAGGGTCTTGTACTCCATCGCGTTCACCTTGCCCTGCCAGGTGAATGGCATGGTGCTGATGCCGCCACCGGTGTGGAACGCCTCGAGTGACCCCACCGGGTCGGGAAACTTCACCGTCTCCAGCTCGCTCAGTGCCTCCACCTGCGTCGGCTTGCCGTCCCGCAGGATCCAGGACGGCGTGGTGTAGTAGTCGAGCGCGCCTTCGAGCGAATAGACGATCTGGTAATTGAGCGGCGGCTCCGGCTGCTGCGGCAGGCCGCCCACGTAGATCTTGACCCGCTCCGTCCTGTCCAGCCGCCGGATCCCTTCCATGGCCAGGATGTTGACCATGCCGGGCGCCAGGCCGCAGTCCGGGATCACGGAGACGTTCCGGGCCTTCGCGCCGCCATCCAGCTTCTTCTGCTCCATCACGATCTCGGTGTTGCCACCGAGGTCGGCGAAGTTGCACCCTGCCTCCACCGCCAGGCGGGCCATGGTGCCGTTGAAGTAGTAGGGGAGCGCGCTCATCACCGACTGGTGCCCCTTCATGAGCGCCAGTGCGGCGGCCTCGTCAGTCGCGTCCAGCCGGACCGCCTTGAGGCGGCTGCCGCCGGCCTTGACCAGCCAGGCAGGGAGCTTGTCCGGCGCGATATCGGCGATGGTGACCGACTCGACCGAGCCGGAGCGAAGGAGATCGTAGGCACAGGCGGACCCCTGAAGTCCGCCGCCAAGCACCAGCATCTTCATCCACTACCTCGACAGCTTCTGGTGGAGCACGAATTGGGCGGGAAAGCCCCGGAAGATAGCCCGGTCCGGGGGCGCCGTTCAACCCGCCGCCCGGCGCGCGTAAATTGAAGCACCATGCGCGCTTCCCCACCCCATCGCGACGCCGACGCCACCCGCCAGCGGCTGCTCCGGGCCGCCATCGAGCTCTTCACCGCCCAGGGGTTCCGCGCCACCACCACACCCTTGATCGCCGCCCGCGCGCAGCTCGCGGAGGGCACCATCTACCGGCACTTCCGGGGCAAGGACGTGCTCTTCAACGAGACGCGGCGCCGGTCGGTGGAATGGGCCACGGGTGTGGTCCGGGATCTCTCGGCGGAGCGGCAACCGCCCCGGGAAACACTCACGCGGATTGGCCGGCGGCTCGCGGAAGGCGCGCAGCGGGACGCCGCCGTGGTGCGGATGGCGCTCGCGGCACCGAATGACGGACCGGCACCCGATGAAGCGTGCCGACTGGCAGTGCAGGCGTTCCGCGGCGCCCTCGAGCTGATTGTGGCCGGAGGCAAGTCTGACGGAGTGATCCGGCCGGGACCGGCCGAGCTCTGGTGCGGAATCTGGCTGGCGGTGGTGCGCTATTGCACCGAACGGGTGGCCGCAGGGGAATGGGCGCCCGATCACCCGCAGGTGACGCTCACCCTGGATGCGGCGTGGGATGCGATCGCGGCTCGCGCTACCGCCGCGTCCCCGGAAAGTACGTCAGCGCCGCCGGGTTGAGTGCGTTGCCCTTGAGTTCGATGATCCGGGTCTCGCCGCCGCCGAGCGGGCGCACGGCGATCTTTCCCTCCACGATCCAGGCGACCGAATCGCTGCCCCAGCGCGCGGCCGCTGACGCATTCCTGGCCAGCACCTGCCGCACGCTGTCCCGGGTCAGCACGCAGAGGGCTGGCCCCGCCGAGTCGCAGGCGACGACCGACGCGAAGGGCGGATCGCCCAGCAGCACCCGCAGTCCCGAATCGGCCGCGGCGCGCCCTTCCACCGGCACTACGCTCGCCACCGAATCGCCTGGCGGGATCGGCCACTGCCAGAGCCCCGCGCCGGTCTCGGCGTAGATCCGGCGGCTGTCCGGCGACCAGCCCAGCCGGCGGACCGCTGGCGCGGGACCGGCCGGAAACTTGAGCTCCCGCTCCATGCCGCGGAGCAGGTTCAGCACCCACACCTGCGGCACGCCGCTCCCGCCGGGCCGCGGCGTCCGGAGGAATGCCACCATCCCCCCGTCGGGCGACAGCACCGGCGCCTCCTCCCCCACCGGCGTGAATGTGACCCGCACGACGTCATTCCCGGCGCCGATGATGGCGTACAGATCGGTCCCGCCGTTGCCGTCCGCCGCCACGATGGCGTAGGGATCGTACCCCACCTGCGCCTTGCCCCGGAGCGGCGGCAGCGTGCAGGCTGTCAGCAGTGTGAGCAACAGGATGCCAGAGACGAGGGAGATGTCACCCTGAGCGAAGCGAAGGGGCCGAAATTCAGGCTGCTCTCCGCCTCTTCGGCCGCGTCGCGGCCTCAGAGTGACAAATGCTCGTCTCTCGCTCTTCACTTCCCACCCACTTCCACATCCGCCGCCAGCCGGCCCGCGAGGTTCGGCCGGACCAGCTCGGTCAGCACACGCTGATGCGCGGGATGGATGGCATAGCGCTCCAGCGCCGGCAGGTCGTCCACGTCAACCACGATCACCCACGGCCAGGCCTCGCGCTCGGGCGCGAGGTTCGGGCCGAAGGTGATGCGGCGCACCTCGGGCACGAGATGGCCCAGCGCGAGGAGCCCGTCCCGGATGGCGGTCAGCGTCTCGTCCCCGACCTCGGGACGAAACCGGAGCAGCACGACATGAGTGATCAGCGGCCGAGGTTCTCGCGGTAGAAGTTGAGGATGCGGGTCCACGCGCGGTCCACCTGCGGCCCGTCGGATCCCACCCGCCCGGGCTTCAGGAACCCGTGCCCGGTGCCGGGGTAGACCTCCGCGGTGTAGCGCTTGCCCGAATTCCGCATGAACGCCTCCACCCGCGGAAGGTCCTGGTTGATGCGGGCATCCTGCTCGCCGTAGACGCCGAGGATCGGCGCCTTGATGCGGGCCAGGCCGGCGCTATCCGGCGCGGGGCCATAGCAGACCACCACCGCGCGGAGCTTCGGGTTGTTGGTGGCGTAGCGGAAGCTCTGGCCGCCGCCCCAGCAGAAGCCGATGGTGGCCACGTCACCGGGGCGCACCGCCGGCTGTTCGTTGAGCCAGGCATAGGCGGCGTCGAGGTCGGCGGTGATGCTGTCCGGCTCCAGCATGGCCACGAGCTTGCGGCCCGAATCGGGGTCGGCGGGCGACATCCCGAACCGCCGGGAAAGCAGGTCGGGCACGATGGCCACATAGCCGCGGCCGGCGAGCTTGTCGGCCACCGTCGGCTCCCAGTCGGTGAGCCCGAAGATCTCGTGGATGACGATGACGGCGGGGGCCCGGTCGGCGCGCTCGGGGTAGGCGACGTACGCGCGCACCGAGTCGGCGCCGCGCGGGATCCAGCGCCACTCGCCGTGGGTGGTCACCCGGTCCCGGACATGATCCTGCAGCAGGGCCCAGTAGCCCAGGGCACCGACGCCGGCGGCAATCGCCGCCACGGCGAGATGCGAGGCAATGCCGGCCCGCCTGGTGAGCAGCTTCATCTCGATCCTCCTTGCAGCGTACGGCCGTTATTGCTGGCGCCGGCGGAAGAGCCGGGAGATCGGCCCGCCGGCGGCGATCCGGTCGAGGGCGTCGGCGAATTCATTCATGGACTGGTACCGCTCCTCCGGCGCCAGCGCGAGCGCCCGCGCGATGACCGACTCGAGCCGCGCGGGCAGGTCGGGCCGCAGGTCCCGGAGCCGGCGCGGGAGCCCGCGGAGCCGGGCCATCATGGTCTCCTGCGCGTTCTTGCCGGTGAAGGGAAGTTCTCCGGTGAAGAGCTCGAACGCCAGCACGCCCACAGCGTAGATGTCGCTCCGCCCGTCGAGGGGGCGCCCACGGATCTGCTCCGGGCTCATGAACTCCGGCGTCCCCAGCACGATCCCGGTCTGGGTGAGCTTCACCACCTCGGCGCCGGCCCGCCGCTGCTTGGCGAGGCCGAAGTCCATTACTACGGCACGGGACGCGGGGCGCGGGCGCTGCGAGTCCCGAGTCCCGAGTCCCGCGTCCTCCGTTACCAGCATCACATTCTCGGGCTTCAGATCCCGGTGAATCACCCCCAGGTCGTGCGCATGCTGCAGGCCGCGGCAGACCTGCGACAGGATCCGCACACCGTCCGCGACGCTCACCGCGCGGGTCCGGAGCTCGTAATCCGAGAGCGTCTCGCCCTCGAGGAAGGGCATCACGAGGTAGAGCGCGCCGTCCCCGGTGTAGCCGAAGGCGAGGATGGGGCAGACGTTCGGATGCTCGAACCGGTCGGCGATCTCCGCCTCGCGCCGGAGCCGCTCCACCGCCGAGCGGTCCCGGGCCAGGCGAGGCGGCAGCAGCTTGATCGCCACGGTGCGCCCGGACTGCGTGTCCTCGGCCTGGTAGACCCACGACATCCCACCCTCGCCCACCTTGCGGCCGATGCGGTAACGGTCATCCAGCGTGGTGCCGGTGAGCGAGCCGAGTCGCTGGGAGTCCTCGGCGCTCGGGCGGGGAGCATCGTCGGCGGAGACGCGAATCCGGGGCACATCGGCCAGGTGGGGCGACCCGGAACGCGGCGCCGGTGGAGCAACCTCGACAAGGGGGGTACCGCAGCGCCGGCAGTAGCGGGCGGGCGCATCGAACTGCGCCTGACAACGGGGGCAACGCCGGTTGGTCAATCGCGCACGCGGTTCCGGCCTTCACTCTTGGCCCGGTAGAGGTGATGGTCGGCGAGGCGCAGCAGCGACTCGCCGTCGGTGACGCGCTCGTCGGGATAGGACGCGAGCCCGATGCTGATGGTGACCCGCACCGGCCGCCCCGGCTCGCCGAAGTCGTAGTTGGCCACCCGCTTGAGCACGCGGTCGGCAAAGTTCCGGCTCTCGGTGGCGGTGGTTTCCGGCAGCAGCACCACGAACTCCTCGCCGCCGTAGCGCGCCACGGTGTCGGGGGAGCGCAGCTCCCGCTTGAGCAGCGTCGCCAGCTGCTTCAGGATCCGGTCGCCCACCAGGTGACCGTAGGTGTCGTTGATCTGCTTGAAGTTGTCGATGTCCACCATGAGACAGGTGAGGAGCGACGCATACCGCGCGGCGCGGTCCATCTCCTGCTCGATCTTCTCGCCCAGCGCGCGGCGGTTGAGCACGCCGGTGAGCGGATCGGTGGATGCCAGGTGCCGCAGCTGCTCCTGCCCGGTGACGGCGCGCTGGAGATCGTAGGCCCGCTCCAGCGACGTCACCGCCGCCGAGATGATCTGGTTGGCGAACTGCACATCCTGCTGGTTGAGCGGCACGTCCTCGTCGGTGGTACGGAGGAAGAAGACGCCGGCGGGATGGCCCTTGAGGTCGAAGCGCATGGCGATGGCGGACCGGACCGGAATCGCCCGTCCCTCCTGCTGCCATTCCTCGCGGATCTGGTCGTACAGTCCGTCAGTGGCGACATCCTGCGCCAGCACCAGCTCGCCGGTGTCGAGCGCGTGGCGGATCTCGGGATAGCGGCCCAGGTCCACCCGGAGGTTCCGGAGCGTGGGGTTCTCGAACGCCGCCACCACCGTGCCCTGCGATTCGCCCGGCTCGCCGAGGATGATGGAGCAGCGGGAGATCCGAAGGCCCTGCGCCACCCGGCGCACCAGCACCTGGAAGATCTCTTCCGGCGTCAGGCTGGACGCCACTTCCTGGAGGATGTCCACCATCTCCGAGCGCGAGCGTGCCTCGGTGCGCGCCTGGTTGAGCTCGCGCCCGACGCGGAGATGCGCCTTGACCCGCGCCAGCAGCTCGCGCACGCGGAACGGCTTGGGAATGAAGTCCTGCGCGCCGAGGCCCAGCGCCTTGACGGTGGCATCCTCGGGCGGCATCGAGGAGATCATCAGCACCGGCAGGTCCCGCCACCGCCCGTCCTCGCGCACCTTCTGCAGCAGGTCCAGGCCGTTGACCCTCGGCATCATGATGTCGAGCAGCAGGAGGTCGAACTGGTCGGCGGAGAGGTGCTCGAAGAGGTGCTCGCCGCCGGGAATGGCCACCACGTCGTAGCCGTTCTCCCGGAGGATCCACGAGAGGGTGCGGGAGAGGGTCTGGTCGTCGTCGGCGACGAGGATCTTGGGCGCGAGCCCCATCTAGGTCACCAGTGACTGGAGAAGGTCGGGGTCAATGTTGCCGCCGCTCGCGATGGCCACCACGGGGCCTTCCGCCACCACCGCACCGGACAGCAGGGCCGCGGTCGTGATGGCGCCCGACGGCTCGACGGCCAGCCCGCAGTCCCGGTAGAGGAAGCGGACCGCCGCGCGGATGGCATCGTCGGGAATCTGTACGGCCTCCTTCACGGTGCCGCCGATGACCGAAAAGGGCAAGTCTCCGATGGCCGCGGGGAGGAGTCCATCCGCAATGCTGCGGGGGGAGGCCACCGCCGTCGGGTGGCCGGCATCGAGCGCCGCACCCAGCTTGGGCGCGCCGGCCGGCTCGATGCCGATGATCCGCACGTGAGGCGCCGCATCACGCAGCCAGGCGGTGACCCCGGCCAGCAGTCCGCCGCCGCCCACCGGCACCAGCACCGTCCGGAGCTCCGGGCACTGCTCCAGCAGCTCGATCGCGATGGTGCCCTGCCCCGCGATCACGTCGGCATGCTCATAGGGCGGCACCATCGTCATCCCGCGTTCGGCGGCGATCGCCCGGCAGCGCGGATCCCGCTCGCTCCGGTCCTGCACGAAGACGATCTCGCCGCCGTACTTCCGCACCCCGGCGATCTTGATGGCCGGTGCATCCTGCGGCATGACGATCATGGCGGGCATGCCGAGCCGGTGGGCGGCGAAGGCGATGGCCTGGGCGTGGTTGCCGCTGGAATGGGTGACGACACCGCGGACGCGGGACTCGGGCGCGAGGCGCGAGAGCGCAGTCCAGGCGCCCCGGATCTTGAAGGCGCCGATCGGCTGGTCCTGCTCGCACTTGAGGAAGAAGCGGCCGCCCGAGGGAAGGGTGAGCGGCAGCAGCCGGCTCCGCACCGCGACCCCCTCGAGCGAACGGGCCGCGGCGCGGATGGAAGCGGGAGTTACCTCACTCGCCGGTGTCGTCACCGGCCGGCACGGGCTCTTCGGCCGTGTCCTCCTGGCCGGTCTCGTCTTCCTTCACCACGCGGGCGACGGCCTGGAGGTTGTCGCCGGCGTCGAGGTTCATGACCTTGACGCCCTGCGTGTTCCGCCCGATCACGCGGATGCCGTCCACCGGCACCCGGATGATGACACCCAGGTGGGTGATCATCATGAGCTCGTCCTGCGGGATCACCTCCTTGAGCGCCACGATCGAGCCGGTCTTGTCGGTGACCTTGAAGGTGATGATCCCCTTGCCGCTCCGCTTCTGTACCCGGTATTCCGAGAGTTCGGAGCGCTTGCCGAAGCCCTTCTCGCTCACCACCAGCAGCGTGGCGTCGCGCCGCACCACCACCATGCCGATCACCCGGTCGTCGTCGTCGAGCTGGATGCCCTTGACCCCGC
Source organism: Gemmatimonadales bacterium (assembly GCA_035712285.1). Taxonomy (GTDB): domain Bacteria; phylum Gemmatimonadota; class Gemmatimonadetes; order Gemmatimonadales; family GWC2-71-9; genus CAMLHP01. The sequence goes on from DASTBA010000127.1 coordinate 9,034, forward strand.
TGGTGGCCCGGCCCATCTCGCGCACGTCGCCCTGGTGGAAGCGGATGCTCATGCCGGCGCGGGTCGCGAGGATGATGTCGTTGTTCGCCTCGCAGACCTGCACGTCAATGAGCTCGTCGCCCTCGTCGATGTTGATGGCGCGGATGCCATTGGCGCGCACGTTGCCGTACTCGGAGAGGCGGGTCTTCTTGACGGTGCCCTGCCGGGTGGCGAAGACCAGCCACTGCTGGTCGCTGAACTCGCGCACCGGCACCAGTGCCGCCACCTGTTCCTCGGGCCGCACGGCGATGCAGCTCACCACCGGCTTGCCGCGCGCCGCGCGGGAGGCCTGCGGGATCTCGTGCACCTTGAGCCAGTACACCTGCCCCTGGTTGGTGAAGAACATCAGGTAGTCGTGGGTGCTGGCGATGAACAGGTGCTCGACCCAGTCGTTCTCCTTGAGGTCGGTGCCGGTGAGGCCGCGCCCGCCCCGCCGCTGCTTCCGGTAGGCGGAGACGGGAATGCGCTTGATGTAGCCGGTGTGGGAGATGGTGATGACCATGTCCTCCTCGGCGATCAGGTCCTCCACCGTGAACTCGCCCTGGTCGGAGAGGATCTCGGTGCGGCGCTCGTCGCCGAACTTGTCCGCCACCTCCCGCAGCTCGCTCTTGAGGATCTCCGCCCGGCGGGCGGTGCTCGCCAGGATGCCCTGGAGGTCGGCGATCAGGGTGCGCACTTCCGCCAGCTCGGCCTCCAGCTTCTCGATCTCCAGCCCGGTCAGCTTGGCGAGCCGCATGTTGAGGATGGCGTCGCTCTGCTTCTCGGAGAGCTTGAAGCGCTTGCGGAGCTTCTGGTCCGCCTCCTCCGTTGTCCCGGAGCCGCGGATGATCTTGATGACCTCGTCGATGTTGTCGACGGCGATCTTGAGCCCTTCGAGGATGTGCTCCCGGGCCTGGGCCGCCTCCAGCTCGAACCGGGTCCGGCGCACGATCACCGTCATCCGGTGCTCGATGTAGCGCTGGACCAGCTCCTTCAGGTTCATGACCTTCGGCATGCCGCGATCGAGCGCCAGCATGATCACGCCGAAGGTCGCCTGCATCTGGGTGTGCTTGTAGAGCTGGTTCAGCACCACATGGGGGATGGCGTCCCGCTTGAGCTGGATCACCACCCGCATGCCGTCCTTGTCGGACTCGTCGTTCACCCCGCTGATGCCGTCGATCTTCTTGGCGTTGACCAGCTCGGCGATGGAGCGCACCAGGTTCTCGCGGTTCACCTGGTAGGGGATCTCGGTCACCACGATCTGCGACTTCCCGCTCGACTCCTTCTCCTCGATCTGGGCCCGCGCCCGCATCACCACCCGGCCGCGGCCGGTCTCGTAGGCGTCCTTGATCCCCTCCCGGCCGTAGATGAACCCGCCGGTCGGGAAATCGGGGCCCTTGATCACCTTGCGGAGGTCCGCGATGGTGGCGTCGGGCTGGTCCACCAGCAGCTCCACCGCCTTCGCCACTTCCTTCAGGTTGTGGGGCGGGATGTTGGTGGCCATGCCCACCGCGATGCCGCTGGAGCCGTTGACCAGCAGGTTGGGGAGCTTGGACGGCAGGACCGTCGGCTCCTCCAGCCGGTCGTCGAAGTTGGCCTGGAAGTCCACCGTGTTCTTGTCGATGTCTTCCAGCATCGTGGTGGCGATGCGGGTGAGGCGGGCCTCGGTGTAGCGGTACGCCGCGGCGGGATCGCCGTCAATGGAGCCGAAGTTCCCCTGCCCGTCGATCAGCGGATAGCGGAGCGAGAAGTCCTGCACCATGCGCACCAGCGCGTCGTAGACCGAGCTGTCGCCGTGCGGGTGGTACTTGCCCAGCACGTCGCCGACGACGGTGGCGGACTTCTTGTAGGGGCGGCCCGGCACCAGGCCGAGCTCGTTCATGGCGTAGAGGATGCGGCGGTGCACCGGCTTCAGGCCGTCGCGCACGTCGGGCAGCGCGCGCGAGACGATGACGCTCATCGAGTAGTTGATGAACGACTGCTGCATCTCCTCCTCGAT
>DASTBA010000128.1:0-29476 GCA_035712285.1 Gemmatimonadales bacterium
GCCGGCCTGGCCTGGATGTTCGGCAACACCGGTGCCGTCGGTGACGCCGATCATGACGGCGTGAAGGACAACGTTGACCAGTGCCCCGACACTCCGCGCGGCGTCAAGGTCGTGAAGGAGACCGGGTGCCCGCCGGTCAACCAGGATTCGATCAACGCCGCCAAGGCCGCGGCTGAGGCCGCCGCCGCCGCGAAGGCGCGCGAGGACTCCATCGCCGCCGCCGAGCGGGCGCGGGCTGATTCCATTGCCGCCGCCGAGCGGGCACGGGCCGATTCCATCGCCGCCGCCGAGCGCGCCGCCGCCCAGGCTGCGCGTGACAGCGCCGCCATGGCGGCCGGCCTGAGCGCTGCCCAGATCCAGGCGCTGCGTGACAGCCTGGCCAAGCTGACCAGTGCCAATGCCAAGGTGACCTTGCCGGGCGTGAACTTCGCCACCGGCACGGCGACGCTGACGCAGAGCTCCCGCTTCATCCTGGATGAGGTGGCGGCCACGCTCAACGACAACCCGACCATCAACGTCGAGGTGTCGGGCCACACCGACAACACCGGTGGCCGCAAGCTGAACGAGCGGCTCTCGCAGCAGCGGGCCGACGCCGTCAGGAACTACCTGGTCAGCAAGGGTGTGTCGGGCGACCGCATGACGGCCAAGGGCTATGCCTGGGATCGTCCGGTGGCGTCGAATGCCACCCGGGCGGGCCGCGCGCTCAACCGCCGCACCGAGCTCGATCGCACCAACTGACCTGCACCGCAGGTCCGTGGTCCAGCAACCGCCCGTCGGCCCTGCCGGCGGGCGGTTCGCTTTTCCCCCTGCGAAGCCGGCGGTAACTTCCCGCGGCAGCACTGACTCTGACGCAGAGGAGTCCCGATGCCCCGGTCAACCCTGATACTGACCGCCTTGCTGGCCGGTGCCACAGCGGCCGTGCTTCCGGCCCAGTCACGGCCCGCCCCGGAACTCGGACTGTTCGGGCGCTATACGCACTACTCCGGCGACATCGGCCTGGATGACGCCTTCGGATTCGGCGCGCGCGCCGGCTACTATCTGTCTCCCGTTCTTTCGGTCGAGGGGGACGGCTCGTACTCGACGAGCAATGCCGGTGCCCTGGACATCTCGCACCTTCCGGTGCATCTCCGGGCCCTGCTCAACCTCCCCTTTTCCGACCGCCTCTCGGTATTCCTCGGCACCGGGCCGGTCCTCGACCTCTACGGCAAGGACTATTCACTCGCCAATCTGGGACTGGGCACCACTCTCGGGGCGCGCATCGGCATCACGCCGCAGTTCATGGTGCGTGTGGGCGGCACCTGGGACTGGGTGTTCGTGACCCAGAAGGGCACGCCCGGCTACGGCAATCCCGGAATCGATTTCGGGGTCTCGTTCTTTCCGGGTCGTCCGGGCGGACCCTCGGCCAGCGGTGATGAAGACGGGGATGGCGTACCCAACGGCGCGGACGCCTGCCCGGGAACACCGCCCGGCTCGACGGTGGATGCGCGCGGGTGCGTGAAGCGGGCCGACAGTGACAACGACGGGGTGATCGACATCAACGACATCTGCCCCGGCACCCCGGCGGGCGCCAAGGTGGACGCGAACGGCTGTTCCGGCACCGAACCGAAGGCGAACCCGCGCTAGCGCCGCCGCGCGCTCACGATCAGGGCCACGCCGGCCACGATGACGGCCGACGCAAGCAGTTCACGGGGCCCGAAGGGTTCCGCCATCACCAGCCAGCCAAGGATGACCGCGACGACCGGATTGACGTAGGCATAGGTGGCCACCTGGCCGGCCGGCGCCACCTGCAGCAGCCAGGTGAAGGCGCTGTACGCAATCAGTGATCCGAACACGATCAGGTACCCCAGGCTCAGGAGCGACCGGACGGTGACGGCATCGACGTGCAGGGCCCGCCACTCACCGGCGGCCGAGCCCGCCACGGCGAGGAGCACGCCGCCGGCCAGCATCTGGATGGCCGAGGACACCGCGTGGGACGCGGGCAGGGTGAGGGTCCGTGAGATGACCATCGCGTAGGACCAGACCAATGCCGCGGCAGCGATGGCGCTCGCGCCGATCAGGTCGACCGACGCGCCGCCACCGCCGGGGATCATGAGCAGCAGCACGCCACCCAGGCCCAGGGCCAGCCCCGCATAGACGACGGGACGCACCTTGGCGCCGCCGCGCGCCTGCTCGATGAGCACCGTCCAGAGTGGCGTGGTGGCCGCCAGCACCGCGGCGAGACCCGAGGGCACGCGGGTCTCGGCCCAGACGAGTGCACCGTTGCCCACGCAGAGAAAGAGCGCGCCCAGCAGCGCCGCGCCGCGGGCGGCCGGCAGGCCGGGGCGAGGGGCGCCGCGCATCCGCGCCCAGAGATAGAGCACGGTGCCGGCGACAAGAAAGCGGGCCCCGGCCATGTACAGCGGTGGGATGGATTCGATCGCGATGCGTATGGCGAGATAGGTGGAACCCCAGACGACATACACCGTGGCGAAAGCGGCGATCAGGAGGGTGCGGGACGGGGTAGCGCGCGTCATGAGCCGCGGATGATAGTGGCGCGCAGTCCGGGCCGCTATCGGCGGGACACATCACTCAGGGGAGCGGGCATTACCGTGACGATCATGGATCCCACCGCCGTGCGTCGCCTGGAGGAAATCGGCGGCAGCACGCTGGTAATCACCCTCGTGGCCCTGGTGCTCGAGGAGCTTCCGCCGCGCCTGGCGCGCGTCCATGCGGCCATCGCGGCGGAGGACCGGGCCGCGCTGGGGCCGGCCGCGCACAGCCTGATCTCCAGCACCGGCAATTTCGGGGCGTTCGAGCTGGCCGACCTCGCGCGCGGCATCGAGATCGCGTCCGCGGACGCGGCCTGGGCCACGCTGGCGGAGAACGCGGCGCGGCTGGATGACATGACGCAGGAATTCCTTCGGGAGCTCGGGGAGATCCACCGCCGCCACAAGGAGCCGGGCGATGCCTGACCAGACGGTTGCGTATGCCCGGCGCGTCGGCCTCTTCTCGGGCATGATGCTGGTGATGGGCGGCATCATCGGCGCCGGCATCTTCCGCAACCCGCAGGTCGTGGCGCAGCGCGTCCACACCGGCGGCCTGACGCTCGGTGTCTGGGTCCTGGGTGGCGGGATCGCCATGATCGGGGCGCTGGTCTTCGCCGAACTCGGCGCCCGCATGCCCCGGGCCGGCGGCCACTACGTCTACATCCGGGATGCCTTCGGGGGGCTCCCCGCGTTTCTCTATGCCTGGGCCCTGCTGCTCATCATCGGCACTGGGGCAATCGCGGCCGTGGCCGTGACCTTCGCCGACTATCTCATCGCGCTGGCGCACTGGCCCGAGGCATGGCGCACGCCGATCGCCGGCGGTGCCATCGTCCTGCTCAGCGTCATCAACTACGTCGGCGTGCAGTGGGGCGCGGCCACGCAGAACCTGTTCACCCTGCTCAAGCTGCTGGCGCTCGCACTGGTCATCGCGGCGGGCGCCGGGTCGCTCCTCGGCCTGCTGCCGGTTCCCGCCGCAGGCCTGGCGGAGCCTGGCGCGCCCGCCGCACTGCCGCTCGCCATCGGCGCCGCGCTGGTGCCGGTGCTGTTCTCCTATGGCGGCTGGCAGCAGACCAACTTCGTGGCCGAGGAGATGGTGACGCCGGAACGAAATCTCCCCAGGGCACTGATCATCGGGGTGGCCGGTGTCGTGGTCGTGTATATCCTGGCGAATGCCACCTATCTCCGAGGGCTCGGCGCCGCGGCGCTCGCCGCATCGGATGCACCGGCTGCCGACGCGATGCTGGCGCTGGTCGGGCCGGCGGGACGAACCCTGGTGTCGCTCGGCATCCTCGTCTCGACCTTCGGGTTCCTCAACCTGGTGATCCTGGTCAGTCCGCGCGTCTACCAGACCGTGGCGGGCGACGGCCTGTTCTTCAGCCGCTTCGCCCGCCTGCATCCCAGGTTCCGGACCCCCACCGCCGCCATCGTCACGCAGTGCATCTGGGCCATCATCCTGCTGCGATCGGGCCGCTACGGAGACCTGCTGGATTACGTGGTGTTCGCCGACTGGATCTTCTTCGGGATGGCCGCGGCGGCGCTCCTGGTCTACCGCCGGCGCGAACGGGCCGGCCGGCCGGCCGGCGAGGCCGGATACCGGATGCCGGGCGCGCCGCTGCTGCCGGTGCTGTTCATTCTCGCGGCGCTGTATGTGGTGATCGGTTCGGTGGCGTCCAATCCGTCCAACGCCTGGCGGGGTGCGGCGATCCTCACACTCGGCGTGCCGGTCTACCTCTTCTGGCGGCGGCGCGGCGCGCGCACCCGAGGCTGAACCGGGCGTTCAGCCGGGCAGCTCAGGGGCCGGCGGCTTCGGTTCCTCCACCTTGCGCATGCCGGAAAGAGAAAAGCGCCGGCGCGGGGCCGGGGGAGATGCGGCGGGCGCCGGGATGTGCGCCAGGTACTCCTCGCGATACATCCGGATCAGCTCGAAGAAGTACGAGATCGCGAGTGGCCCGATGAGCAGCCCCAGCAGCCCGAAGTAGGCGATCCCGGCAAAGGCGCCGATCACGGTGATGAACGGATGGACGCTGGCGTAGCGGCGATACACCCAGGGCCGGATCAGGTTGTCGATCCCTCCCACACCGAAGAGGCCCCACGCCGCAAGCAGGATGCCCGCGACCATCCGGTCCTGGAGAAAGAGAACGACCACAGCGGGAATCCAGATGAGCCCGCTGCCCACCACCGGCAGGATCGAGAAGAGCATGCACATCGCGCCCCAGAACACCGGATTGGCAAGGCCGGCCGCGTAGAAGGCCAGTCCCAGCAGCAGCCCCTGGACGGCGGCCACGAGGAACGTCCCGATCAGCGTGGAGACCGTGATGTCCTTGAAGCGCTTGCGGAGCGAATCGGCGTTGTCGGCGCTGAACGGGATGAAGGGCCGGAGCCGGCCCCAGGCGGAATCCGGGGCCCGCAGCAGGTAGTACAGCCCGAAGAACGCGATGGTGAACTGGAGCGTGAGCCGCGTGGCAGACCCGAGAATGACGAGGGCGGCGGAGCCGGCCCGCCCCACCAGCTGCGAACCCAGCGTGTGCAGCTGCTCGCTGATCTGGGTGCCGAGGTCGAAGCGACCGATGCGAATGGCGGCCAGCTTGTCCAGCAGCGGACTGTCGAGCACCGACCGCAGCATGTCGGGGCCCTGCGTCGCCAGCAGGGAGACCACCGAGGCCACCGGACCGGCAATGAGCAGCAGCGCCAGCACGAGCACCAGCCATACCGCCACGACGTCCGGCAGCCGCCGGGCCAGGATACGATACACCGGGGCGAAGATGACATACAGCACCGGAATGGCCAGCAGGCCCACGGCGAAGGGCCAGAGGGCGATGCCCAGCCCGATGCCGAGGAGCAGGATGAGCCCGGCGGCCCGCTGCTTGTCCGTATCGAAGAACGCCATGAGGCATGAGTGTAGGCGGGTCGCGACGCCGCCGCCAGCAGGCCGCCATCGCGGTTCAAACCGTCACGCCCCGCCCGGCATCCAACGATTGTGCCCGCCTACGCCCTGGCAGCCCGGATGCCCGCCCTCGCCACAGGCCTGAATGGGCCGGCTCCTGCCGACCTGCGGGTCCGGCGCGCCCAGGCAGGGGACCATGACGCGTTCGCCGCGCTCTATCACGAGCACGCCGGCCGCATCTACGCCCTCTGTCTCCGGCTCGAGGGGGACAGCGTGCGCGCCGCCGAACTGACCCAGGATGCGTTCGTGCGCGCCTGGGAGCGGCTCCGCACCTATCGGGGCGAGAGCTCGTTCGGCACCTGGCTGCACCGCATTGCCGTGAATGTCGTCCTGACCGACCGGCGGGCGTCGTTCCGGCGCGCCCGGCGCGTGCTGGTGACCGCCGAGCCGGAGGAGTTCGAGCGGCCGGGAAGCGCGTCTCCGGCCGACCGCCTGGATCTCGAGCAGGCGATCGCGCGGCTGCCGGACGGAGCCCGCGCGGTGTTCGTGCTGCACGATGTGGAGGGATACACCCATGAGGAGATCGCCGAGAGCGCCGGCATTGCCGCGGGGACGTCCAAGGCGCAGCTCTTCCGTGCTCGCCGGCTCCTTCGGGAGATGCTGAACCGATGACATGCGAACAGACTCGTGATCTTCTGGACCGCTACGTCGCCGGGGCACTCGTGCCGGAGGAGCGGGCGGACATCGAGCGCCATGTACAGGATTGCGCCGCCTGCCGCGCCGATCTGGAGGCGGCCGCGGCACTGGCGGCGCCGGTGGCCGGCCTGTCCCGGCAGATTCCGCCGCCGGCCGACCTCTGGCCCGGCATCGCCCGCCGCATCACACCACCGGCCTGGCGCCGCCGGACCCTGGCGGCCGCGGCGGCCCTGTTCCTGATGGCGGGATCATCCCTGCTTACCATCGCCGTGCTCCGCCGCGGGACTGCCCCGCAGACAGTCATCTCCGCCAGTCCGGCGGTGGTGCAGTTGATCGACGCGGAGTACGCGCCGCGAGCGCAGGCACTGGAAGCGATCCTCGCCGGGGAGCGGGACAAGCTCGCCCCGGCGACAATCGCGACCGTCGAGCGCAATCTCGCCGTCATTGACCGCGCCATCGCGGAGTCGCGCGCCGCGCTGGCGCGGGATCCCGGCAATCCCGATCTCCGCGCCCTGTTCCGGACCAGCCAGGCGCAGAAGGTGGCGCTCCTGGAGCAGGCCACCCGGCTGGCGCACGAGCTCTAGCATGAAATTCTGGCTCCCGGCCCTGGCCTCGCTTGCGCTGACCGCCCCGCTGGCAGCACAGTCGGCCATTGCGCGGTCACTGCCGGCCGACAGCGAGGCGTCCATCCGGATCTTCAACCTGACCGGATCCACGAGCATCATCGGCTGGGACCGTGATAGCGTCCGGGTAACCGGACGCCTGCCGGCCGGCGGCGGGCGGTTCTACATGGGCGGTTCGCGGAGCGGCATGAAGCTCGGCATCGAGAGTCCCGCCGATCAGCTCGACAGCGTGCCCGTCCCGCTCGAGATCCGGGTGCCCCGCCGCGCGCGGGTGTGGGTCAAGAGCGCCTCCGCGAACGTCACCGTTTCCGGCGTGCGTGGTGAACTGGACCTCTCCACCGTGGGTGGACGCATCCAGGTCTCCGGGGCACCTCGTGTGATCACCGCCGAGACGATGGACGGCGCCCTGTCGATCGACGCCGACGCGCCGGTGGTGCGGCTCAAGAGTGCCGATGGCGCGATCGTCGTGACGGCCGGTGGGGGCGACCTCACCGTCGCCAGTGTGACGGGGGCCATCACCATTCGCTCGACCCGCCCGCTGCTCTCAGGCCGAGTGGAGAGTGTCACCGGCCGCGTCACCTTCCAGGGGGCGGTGCGGACCGACGGGGCGCTGGACGTGCAGACCCACGAGGCGCCGATCACGCTGCAGTTTCCCGCGGACCAGGATGCCACCGTGGACATCGTGGCGTTCAGCGGCAAGGTCGTGAGCGGATTCCCGGGCGCGGCACGGAGCGCGCCGAAAGGCCAGCCGGTGCACTACACGCTGGGCGCGGGCGGTGCGCGCATCACGGCTCGATCGCTCAAGGGAGGCGTCACCGTGAACCGCCTGGAGTAGCGTGCCGTTCAAACGCTCCGGGAGGAGCCGGCGTCGAACGGTCAGTTCCGTCGTTCGCCCTTCCACCTGGAGGTCATCATGTCCCGATTTGCGCTCGCCGCCGCGGCCCTGGCGCTCGCCGTCACGGTGTCACCCGCTTCCGCCAAGCCGCCCTGGGTCTCCATTGAACTGCCCGCCAACCCGATGAGCGGGCCCACCCGCGGCGCCTACCTCCTGGTCCGCACCTATCACGTGAACCAGGTCGCCGACATCCCGCTGACCGGCACCGCCACCGGCATGATGGACGGCAAGCGCCAGGTCATCCCGCTGACGTTCGACCGGACCGCCACCGGCGTGTTCGCCTTGCGGCGCACCTGGCCGAGTGACGGTATCTGGGTCCTGGCCATCAACGCCGGTGGCGAGATCGGCCCCACCGCACTCGTGAGCATCGCCAGCGGGAAGGTCCGCGGTGTCAACGTGCCCACCGCGACCAAGGATGGATTCACCACCGGCCGGAAGGTCACGCAAGGTGACGTGGACCAGGCGCTCCGCGAACTGGCCACCGGCGATTCGCGCCCCGGCACGGGCGGGCTGGCGGCGGCCTTTGCGCTGGCGCTCCTGCCGGTCGGCATTGGACTCCTGGCGCGGCGGGTCCATCTTTGATGGCATGAAACGGGTCCTGCTGATTGGAGCTGGTACGGTGCTGGCGATGGTGCTCGTCGTGTTCGCGGCGGGCACCGTCCTGCCACTGAATCACGAGGTCACCCGCAGCGTGATGGTGGCGGCGTCGCCGCAGGCAGTCTGGGCGGTGGTGGCCAATCTCCCGGGACAGCCACGGTGGCGGCCCGAACTGCTGCGCGTGGAACGGGTGGAGACGAGCCCGCCGCGCGACCTGTGGCGGGAAGTCTCCCGGAACGGCGAGACGCTGCTCCTGGAAACGACCACCGCGGCGCCACCCAATCAGCTGGTCCGTACCGTGGCCGATCCTGCCGCCCCCTTCAGTGGCAGCTGGGAGATCCGGCTGGCGCCGGTGGCGGAAGGCACCCGGATCAGCGTGACCGAGCGCGCCAGCATCCCCAATCCGGTCTTCCGGGTGGCCGCCCGGCTCTTCCACGACCAGGGTGCCACGGCCGATCTCTATCTCGCGGATCTGGCGACGCAATTCAATGCGATCCCGCCGGTCGGCTCGTCACCGTGAACAGGAACGCCGTCGGGCTGCTCGCGCTGCTCCTGCTGCCGGCCTGCAATACGGCACCGGCGGATGGCGTGCCGGTCACGGTGGAGGTGCGGCGCGGCCCGATCGCGCCGGTGGCGCAGGAAGGCACCGACAACACCGCGGCGGTGGGCGATGCCGAGGTCCGTATCCTCCACGACAACATCCGGATCGATGTGGAGCGGACCGACGGGGCGGGCCTGGCCGGCTTCGTGCTCGAACCTGGTTCCTACGAGGTCAGGGTCACCATCTGTCCCGGCACGATGGCGCTGCCGGCTCCCGAGAGCGTCGTGGTGCAGCCGGCCGAGCCCGATACCGTGACGCTGGTGTGCGACACGGGCATTCGTTAACGCGGCTTCCGCAGCTGATAGCCACGGACGTGCAGCGTCTCGTGCGCGTCGCGCCAGACGCCGTAGAGCGCATCCCGGGCGATGAAGCGCACGTCGAAGCGCGGCGGTGTCGTGACGTCGCCCAGCCAGCGGCCGGCGTCGCTGAACACGCTCCAGCGCTTCGGCTGGTCACCCCGGATGCTGTAATTCAGCACCCAGACATTGCCGGCATCGTCCGTCAGGATGCGTTCGAACGCCGGCATGACTTTCGGAAACGGCGCACCGGCGAGCGCCCGGGCCATCGCTGAATCCAGGACACCTTCCATGCCACCGCCCGCGGGAGCAGCGCGCCGGGCTTCGGTGAATGCCTGGATCGCTTCCGGCGTCACCGGCGCACCGCTGACGTTGCGGCGCATGGAAAGCTCCTCGGTGCCCGCCGCGCTGAACCGGTTCACGGCATAGTCCCCGCCTTCACCCACCACGAACCCGCTCCGGAGGGTCGCCGCGCTTGCGCGCCGGGCAAACGGCAGCGGCAGCGGCGCCATGAAATGCCGGTCGCCGGCGCCAAGGCGCGCACCGAAGCTTTCACTCCAGGCCACCTGCGCCAGGGTATCGCGAAGATGGCCTTCCGCGTCCACCCGGAGCAGCAGCGCCGAGTCCCGCCGCACCTGGCCCTCCCGCCCCGGAAACGGAAACACCGGCCCGCCCGATTCCACGAGCAGCGACCCGTCGTGGAACCGCGCCACCGGGGCGGCGAAGAGCGAGCTTCCGGCGTCGAGTACCGCGGTGCGCACCTTCCCGTCGGCCCCGAACAGCGTGAGCCGGCGCGCCACGAGGTCGTAGGCCAGCAGCGAGTCGCCGCTCGACACCATCCAGCTGAGCGACTGGAACTCGCCCGGCCCCGAGCCTCGTGCGCCAAGAATCCGGATGAGGGCACCGGATCCGTCGAAGACCCGGATGCGCTGGTCCCCGCCATCCGCCACGGCGAGTGCGCCTGCCGGCGTCCGGACCACGCCGACGATGTCCCGGAACGTCGTGTTCGCCTCACCGCCCACATCGAAGAACGGGGTGTCCACCACGGTCCACGCCGAGTCCCGGCGCCAGGCAGGCGCGGTGTTGAGCACGATATGCACACCGGCACTGTCCCGCAGGACGACACCGCCGACCAGCCCCGATCCGCCATCCCGGCAGCCCGGCAGCAGGAGCGCCAGCCAGAGGAGAGCACAGTTCCGCAGGCAACGGGACATGGGCATTCCGGCAAGGTATCCCGTTCCGGGAACGGTGGCGAGGGATGCGACCGGCCCGATGCCGGACTATGTTGCGGGCTCAACCATGAACCTGGGACGTACCCATGACGACGAGCAAGGCAGAGGCGGTGTGGGAAGGCGGACTTCGAACCGGCAAGGGCCGGTTCCAGGCCGGATCCGGCGCCTTCAGCGGGGCCTATTCATTTACCACCCGCTTCGAAGGGGCGAAAGGGACCAACCCCGAGGAACTGATCGCCGCCGCGCACGCTTCCTGCCTCAGCATGGCACTCTCGGCGGGCCTCGAGGCGGCCGGCACACCCGCCACGCGGATCACGACCACGGCCGCCTGCACCATCACCAAGGTGGATGCCGGCTTCCGCATTACCCGGATGCAGCTGACGGTCCGTGGCGTGGTGCCCGGTGTTGATGCCGCGGGCTTCCGCAAGGCGGCCGGGGACGCGGCGAACGGCTGTCCGGTGTCGCAGGCGCTGATGAACAACGTGCCGATGGAACTGGACGCCGCGCTGGAGTAGCACGGCAGCCGACTGCAGCATGGACAACGTCTGCCACACCCTGGCGGGAGCGGCACTGGCCGAGAGCGGCCTGGCCCGGCGCACCGCGCTGGGCTACGCCACGCTGCTGGTGGCAGCCAACCTGCCGGACCTCGATGTCCTCTCGTTCATCGGCGGCCCGGCAGCATCGCTGGAATGGCGACGGGGCTGGACCCACGGCGTGGTGGCCCTGGCGGTCCTTCCGGTGGCGTTCACCGTCGTCGTGGTGCTGCTCGATCTGCTCTTCCGGAAGCTGAGCGATGCCGTACTGGCCTCGGAGGTCCGGCCCGGGCAGATCCTCCTGCTGGCGTATGCCGGCGTGCTGAGTCATCCGCTGCTGGACCTGCTCAACACCTACGGCGTGCGATGGATGGTGCCATGGAGCCAGCGGTGGAGCTACGGCGACGCGCTGTTCATCGTGGATCCGTGGCTCATCCTGATCCTGGGCCTGGGCGTCTGGGCCAGCCGCGCCCGGCGCCTCGCACGGCAGCGCACCGTCGTGCCGGAGCGTCCGGCACGGCTCGCGATCGGCGTGGCCGCGGCCTACATCGCCATGATGCTCGCCAGCAGCGCCGCCGCACGCCGCGATGCGGTGCAGGAGATGCAGGCCCTCCATCCGGCAGCAGTGCGCGCGGCGATGGCCGGCCCGGCGCTGTTCAATCCGTTCCGGCGGGAGATCGTCATCGAGCAGGCGGATGCCTACCGCACCGCGACCTTCCGCTGGCTCCGCACGCCACATCTCGATCCGGCGTCGGTGGATAGCTTTCCGGTCACGGACCGCGGAAGTCCCGCCGTGGCCGCCGCGATGGCCACCGCCGACGGGCGCCGCTTCCTCGGCTGGGCGAGATTCCCGGTGTTGCTGCCCGACAGCGGAGCGAATGGGCGCCTTGTGCACATTGTGGATCTCCGATATGCCCGGAGTCCCGATGCGCGGTTCGGGGCCGTCACGATTCCTGTGCCACGCTAGCAGCTAATCGCCCAAGGGAGCCTGGTGGTTGTTGTCACCCTGAGGGAGCGCAGCGACCGAAGGGGCGGGGCCCTGCACGGGTTCTGGCCCCCTCGCTTCGCTCGGGGTGACACACGGATAGATCACTGTGAATGGCCAGGCAACTCCTGAAGAAGAACGCCCCACACCGTCTCCGCCAGGATCCGATGCCCCCGCGCGGTCGGGTGGATGCCATCCGCCTGGTTGAGTGAATCCACCCCGCCTACATCCTTGAGCAGGAACGGCACCAGCGCCGCATGGTGCCGCGCAGCTTCGTCCGGAAAGACGGCCCGGAAGGCATCGGCGTAGCGCCGACCGAGGTTGGGGGGCGCCTCCATGCCGACGACCACGAGTCGCGGCGGCGGTTCATGTCGCCCGGCCGTGGCAAGGATGGTGTCCAGATTGGCCCGGAGTGCTGGCACGCTCAGGCCGCGCAACCCGTCATTGGCGCCGGTCTCCACCACCAGGACGGCGGGATTCGACCGCAGCAGCCAGCCGATCCGCGCACGGGCATCGCTCGAGGTCTCGCCGCTCACGCCGGCGTTCACCACCCGGAACGCCAGGCCCGCGGAGTCCAGTTTCCGCTGAATCACCGCGGGGTATGCCTGGTCGGGCGAGACACCGAGACCCGCGGTCAGGCTGGTGCCGAGAAAGAGGATCACCGGCCGCGGGTCGCGCGGCTCCGCGCTCGCGGACGCAGCACCGCCGTGCGCCTCGCCCCCATCCCGCGTCCCGCACGCCGCCAGCAGCGCCAGCAATGCCAGCCCCGGATATCTTTTCACGATGCTCTATCCCGGAAATTCGTCATGATCCGTTGCGAAGCGCTCACGCGCAGCTACCCCTCCGGCGGGCGCATGCTCACCGTGCTGAAGGATATCACGCTCTCGGTCGAGGCCGGAGCGTACGTCGCGATCACCGGCCCCAGCGGCAGCGGCAAGACCACCCTGCTCGGGCTCCTGGCCGGGCTCGACCTCCCGAGCGCCGGTTCCGTCATGCTGGACGGCGTGCGCCTCGACACGCTCACCGAGGACCAGCGCGCCCGGCTCCGCGGCGAGCGGGTGGGGTTCGTGTTCCAGTCGTTCCAGCTCGTGCCCACGCTCACGGCGCTGGAAAACGTGCTGGTGCCGCTGGAACTGCTGGGCCGGCCCGACGAGGATCGGGCGCGATCGCTGCTCGCGGATGTGGGGCTCGCCGGACGGGAGGACCATTACCCGGCCCAGCTCTCCGGCGGCGAACAGCAGCGGGTGGCCCTGGCCCGCGCCTTCGTGAACACGCCGAAGATCCTCTTCGCCGACGAACCCACCGGCAACCTCGACGCCGCCACCGGCGAAATGATCATCGCCCTCATGGACGAGCTCAACCGCATCCACGGCACCACCCTGGTGCTCGTCACGCACGATGCGCAGCTCGCGCAGCGGGCCCGGCGCATGGTGCGGCTGGCGGACGGCGCCATCGTGCACGACAGCGCCGCATGACCGGCGGCTTCGTGTTCGCCATGGCGTGGCGGGAAGCGCGCGCAAGCATGCGCCGCCTCGCGCTGCTCGGCGGCGGAGTGACGGCAGGCGTCGCCGCTCTCGTCGCCATCAACGGCTTCACCGCCAACCTGCGTGACTCCGTGTCCCGTCAGGCAGAGGCGCTGCTCGGAGCCGACCTCTCCTTCGAGGCCCGGTCAGCGCTCCCGGACACCGCTCGCGCCGCACTCAGGACCATCGGCGGCACGCGATCCGACGTCACCACCTTCAGTGCCATGACCTATGCGACGGGCAGCGAGACGGCCCGTCTCACCCAGCTGAACGCGGTCTCCGGCGGCTGGCCGTTCTACGGCCGGATCGAGACGGCGCCGGCGTCCGCCTGGCCGGCGCTGCAGCGTGGGCGCAATGCCATCGTGGACCCGGGGCTGCTCGCGTCCCTCGGCATCCGGGTCGGCGACAGCATCGCCGTCGGCGAGACGAGGTTCCAGGTCATCGGCACGATCGCGGCGGTGCCGGGGGACGTCGGCATCCGGAGCGCCTTCGGGCCGAGGGCGTTCGTCAACGGCGCATACCTGGATGACACGCAGCTGCTGGGATTCGGCGCCCGGGCGGAGTATGCCACGTTCGTGAAACTGCCTGCGGGCGCCGATGCCCAGCGGATCGCCGCCGAGTGGCGCCCGCGCCTCCGGGCCGACCGGGTGCGTATCCGCACCGTGGCTGACGATCAGGCCCGGCTCGACAACGCCCTCACACGGCTCACCAACTTCCTGGGGCTGGTTGCCCTGGTGGCGCTCCTGCTGGGCGGGCTGGGCGTGGCGAGCGCGGTTCATGTGCAAATCCGCGGCAAGCTCGACTCCATCGCGATCCTCCGCTGCGTGGGGGCGACCTCGCGCCAGCTGCTCGGCGCCTATCTGGTGCAGGCACTGCTGCTGGCGCTGGCCGGCAGTGCCGCGGGCGCCGCGCTGGGACTCGGAATCCAGCGGCTCCTCCCCGCCCTGCTGGCGGATCTGCTGCCGGTGGATGTGCAGGTGCAGGTCTCATGGACCGCGGCGCTCGCCGGGCTCGCCATGGGAGTGTGGGTGGCAATGGCGTTCGCTCTCCTGCCACTGCTGCAGGTGCGCCAGGTCTCCCCCCTTGCGGCGTTGCGGCGGGATGTCGTGCCCCTCCGCACCCGCTTCGACCGGTGGCGTCTGCTGACGTTCGTCGCGCTGGGCGGAACGGTCCTGCTGCTTGCCATCACGGAAGCCGGGCGCCTGCGCACCGGCATCGCCTTCGCCGGGTCGGTCGCGGTGGTCCTGCTCCTGCTCTGGGCATCGGCACGGTTCCTCATGCGGCTCGCACGGCTCCTGGCGGGACGCCTTCCGTACGCGTGGCGCCAGGGCATTGCCAACCTGCGGCGGCCCGCCAACCAGACCACCACGGTGGTGACGTCCATCGGCTTCGGCGCCTTTCTTCTTGCCACGCTGCTCCTGAGCCAGCACGCGCTCCTCACCGCGCTTGACGTGGCGGCGCCGACGTCGCACAACCCCAACATGGTGTTCTTCGACATCCAGCCGACCCAGCTCGCCGGCGTGGATTCGCTGCTCGCCGGCGCCGGGGCCCGCCCCGCCGCGCCCGT
Organism: Gemmatimonadales bacterium; assembly: GCA_035712285.1. Taxonomy (GTDB): domain Bacteria; phylum Gemmatimonadota; class Gemmatimonadetes; order Gemmatimonadales; family GWC2-71-9; genus CAMLHP01. The sequence goes on from DASTBA010000128.1 coordinate 14,958, forward strand.
GGCGATCGTGCCGATGCGGATCGCATCGGTGAAGGGGCGGAGTGCCTCGGCCCGCCTTGCCGACACGACCAGTCCGGGCGGCTGGGCGCTCCGCCGCGAGTATCGCTCGACCTGGCGCGACAGCCTGACCAGTTCGGAGCGCATCGTGGCCGGCAACTGGTGGCGCGGCCCGGCTGCGAACCCGGCCCGGATTTCGGTGGAACAGGATCTGGCCGCCGAGCTGGGCGTGCAGGTGGGGGATGACATCGTGTGGGATGTGCAGGGAACGCGGATACCCACGCGCATCGCCAGCATCCGCGAGGTGGACTGGACTCGGTTCGAGCCGAACTTCTTCGTGGTGTTCGAACCGGGAGTCCTGGAACAGGCACCGCACACCTGGGTCACCATGGCCCGGCTCGACCGTCCCGAGCTGCGGGGCCGCCTGCCGCGCACCATCGCGGAGCGCTACCCCAACGTCACCTCGCTGGACCTGACCCTGATCCAGGACGCGATCTCGAAGCTGCTGGCCAAGGTCACCGTGGCGATCCGCTTCATGGCCCTGTTCAGCCTCTGCACCGGCGTCGTCGTGCTGGTCGGGGCCATCCTCACCAGCCGTTTCCAGCGGGTGCGGGAGTCGGCGCTCCTCCGGACCCTCGGAGCCAGCCGGGGCCAGCTGGTCCGCATCGCGCTGGGCGAATATGCCGCGCTTGGCCTGGTGGCGGGGCTCGCCGCCCTGCTGCTCTCCGGCATCGCCACCTGGGCGCTGGCCCGCTGGGTGTTCGATGTGCCATTCACGCTTCCACTGGCGCCGGCGGCGCTTCTCGTGGTGGCCACGACCCTCCTCACCATGCTCACGGGACTCTGGACCGCGCTGGACGTGGCGCGCCAGACACCGCTGGGTGTGCTGCGGGGGATGGTGGAGTGAAGGGGTCAGGGGTGATAACTTCCCGAGTCCCGAGTCCCGAGTCCCTAGCCCCTAATCCCATGCTCCCCATCAACCTGTCCGGCAAACGTGCCCTCATCGCTGGTGTCGCCGACGACGGCGGCTTCGGCTTTGCCATCGCCAAGTCCCTGGCGGAAGCCGGGGCTTCGGTCTGCGTCGGCACCTGGCCGCCGGCGATGGGCATCTTCGAGAAGCTGCTCGAGCGCGGCAAGATGGACGAGTCCATGACGCTGAGCGGCGGCGGGAAGATGGCGTTCGAGAAGGTGTACCCGCTCGATGCCGCCTTCGACACGATGGACGATGTCCCGGACGAGATCCGCGGGAACAAGCGCTACGTCGAGCGCGGCGACTTCACCGTCGCGGGGCTGGCCGCCCGGCTCCGCGCCGACTTCGGCGAGCAGGGCCTCGACATCGTGGTGCACAGCCTGGCCAACGGCCCCGAGGTGAAGAACGCGCTGGTGGACACCAGCCGGCGGGGCTATCTGGAGGCGCTGAGCGTGAGCGCGTACAGCAATATCTCGCTGGTGCGTTCCCTGGCGCCGATGATGCGGCCGGGTGGCTCGTTCCTCTCGCTCACGTACATGGCGAGCGAGCGGGTGATCCCGGGCTATGGCGGCGGGATGTCGTCGGCCAAGGCGGCGCTGGAGTCGGACACGCGCACCCTCGCCTTCGAGGCGGGGCGCCGCTGGGGCGTCCGGGTCAACGCCATCAGCGCCGGCCCGTGGGCCTCACGTGCGGCAAGTGCGATCGGCTTCATTGACACGATGATCAAGTACGCCGAGGCCAACGCCCCGCTCACCCGCCGGTTCGAGGCTACCGACGTGGGCCACACCGCGGCCTTCCTGGCGAGCCCGCTGGCCCAGGCAATCACGGGAACGGTGGTGTACGTGGATAACGGGTATCATGCAATGGGGATGGCGGTACAGGGAGGGCAGGATGGACAAAGCGGGCGGGGCGGACAGGACATGGGCTGATCCGGCGCCGTCATTGCGAGGAGGGCCTGAAAGGCCCGACGAAGCAATCGGGCGGCCGGCCGCGATCGCTGCCCTACCTCTCGCCTTCCCGCCCTCCCGCCTTCCCGACCTTCCTGGCCCCTAGCACCACCATCACCCAGCCGGCGAGGAACGCCACCCCGCCGAGGGGCGTGATGGCACCCAGCCACCGGGTGCCGGTGAGCGCCAGAAGGTAGAGACTCCCCGAGAACAGCCCGATCCCCGCCACGAACAGCCAGCACGCCGCCCGCAGCCGGGCGCGGTCAAAGTGCGACATCGCCCCCGCCACCGCGACGATCGCGATGCCGTGCAGCAGCTGGTACTGCGCCGCCGTATGGAAGACCTCCAGCATGTCCGGTGCAAGGCGCCCGCGCAGCCCATGGGCGGCAAAGGCACCCAATGCCACGCCCAGGCCGGCCAGTGCGCCGCCGGCGGCGAGGAGCAGGTGATCGCGGCTGGGAACGTGGTCGTGCGGCATGATATTGTCGTGAGTCGTGAGTCGTGGGCTCAGGCCTTGAGTTCTTGTACCATTCCCGCCCGCTCCTCTTCCCGGTTCCAGAAGAAGAAGATCACGGCGATCACTCCGAACATCCACATGTTGCCCGGCACCCACATCAGGAGCCCGCCGATCCGCTGGTCCTCCAGCGCCGTGAGCCCGAAGGTCCGGGGCGCGCGCACGTACCATTCGTAGAGCGGGGTGTCCGCCATCGTGATGATCGCGGCCGGAATCTGCATCGGCACGCTCACGAGGAAGAGGTAGAGCATGCGCAGGCCCAGCGGCAGCGCCGGTACCGCACGCACCGGACTCAGCACCGGCCACCACATGATGAACGCCACCACGATGAAGAGCAGGTGGGCCACGATGTGCACGTTGTGGTCCCGCATCATGAGGTCGTACACCGGCACCAGGTGCCAGACCGAGAGCACCAGCGTGAAGAGCGCCCCCGCCGTCACCGGATGCCCGAGAACGCGCCCGGTGCGCCGGACCCACGGCGGCCGCATGAGCGGTTCCAGCAGCCAGCCGGGGCAGGCAAGGATCAGCAGCGGCGGGAAGACCAGCGTGAGCAGCAGATGCTGGAGCATGTGCGCGGTGAAGAGATAGTCGTCGCTCAGGTCGTGGATCGGCCCGTTGAGCGAGACCAGCAGCACGGCGCAGGCCGCCACGAATGCGGCGATGCGCCAGGGACCGGCGGGTGGTCCCAGCGCCCAGCGCTTCCGCGCCGCGGTGATCCCCCAAACGTAAAGGGCACCGAGAACCGCGGTGCCCAGGATGGTGCTCAGGTGGAGGGACCACGCCGGGGTCCAGGGCACCGTGGCCGGTGCCCGGGCATGCAGCAGGAGCCCGGGTGCCGGTGTCACACCATGCCCGCGTTGTAGTGCATGTGATAGGAGAACAGGAGCATCAGCGCGAAGATGATCACCGCCGCCACGATGAGCGGAAAGACGAACAACCCGGAGAAGAGCCGGTGATCCTGCTTCAGGTGCATGTAGAACATGGCCACGAGCGCGAACTTGAGCGCGCTCAGCAGCAGGAGCAGCGGGACCAGGATCGGCTTGATGACCGCCTCGCTCGGCCCGCCCCGGTGCGAGAGCTCGTAGACCGCCACCTCCATGAAGGTGACCACGAAGAGCACCAGCGCGATCCTGAAATAGATCGCGGGCCCCGGATGGGAATGTGCCACTGCCTCGTTCGCGTGCGCGTCCATGCCGGGCTCCTCAGGGCTTCCAGTCTTTCATCAGGTATACCACCGGGAAGATCACGATCCACACCACGTCCACGAAGTGCCAGTAGAGGGCCGCGATCTCGAGGTTCAGGGCCTTGTCGGGCGTCAGCTTGCCGCGGATGGCCAGGACGAGCAGGGTGGCCAGCCAGATCACGCCGATGGTGACGTGGGTGCCGTGGAACCCGGTGAGCGTGTAGAAGGTGGCGCCGAACAGGTTGGTCTTGAGGGTCAGCCCTTCGTGCACGAAGTGGGTGAATTCGTACACCTGCATGCCCACGAAGCTGGCGCCCGCCAGCACCGTCAGGCTGAGCCAGAAGAGCATCGAGCGGCGGTTGCCCCGCTGCGCCCCGCTCAGCGCCAGCACCACGAAGAACGAGCTGAACAGCAGCACCGCGGTGCCCGCCGTGACCAGCGGGATCTCCAGCGTCTCCCCCGCCGTCGGCCCGCTCATGCTCTGGCCGTGGTAGACCAGGTAGGTCGAGATCAGGGAGGCGAAGAAGAGGCACTCGGACCCGATGAAGGTCCAGATCGCCACCTTGCGGCTGTCGAGGCCGGTGGCGGTGTGCAGCTCCAGGGCGTGACTATGGTCGGACACGTGTGCTCCGGTTGCTGGTCGCGAGTCTCGGGTCTCGAGTCACGCCGGTTCGAATACCCAGTTGAAGACGCCGAAGAAGAGCAGCGCCACGGCCGCGATGACACCCCAGGCGTGGAAATGGGGGATCATCATCATCGAGATGAACACCGCCGCCACGCCCATCGCCGACACCAGCGGCCAGTAGGAAGGATGCGGCAGGTGGATGCCCTTCCCGCTCACCCGCTGCGGCTCGGGCAGCCGCCCGCCCGCCTCGCGCTTCCGCTCCCACAGGGGATCCCGGCTGTGGACCTCGGGCTCCTCGGCGAAGTTGAACTCCTGGGGCGGCGACGGGATCGCCCACTCCAGGGTGGCCCCGTTCCACGGGTCCGCTGGCGCGTTCTTCGGGCGGCGCCACGTCCTGATCATGTTGTACACGAAGATGAGCTGGGAGAGGCCGAGCAGCAGCGCGCCCACCGTCTCCAGCATGTTCATCGTCTCGAAGCCGAGGCCGGCGGGGTAGGTGTAGACCCGGCGCGGCATCCCGTGCAGCCCGACGAAGTGCATCGGGAAGAAGGTCAGGTTGAAGGCGATCAGCATGAGCCAGAAGTGCACCTTGCCGATCTTCTCGTCCAGCATCCGCCCGAACATCTTGGGCCACCAGTAGTACGCGCCCGACGTCAGTGCGAAGATGGACCCGCCGAACAGCACGTAGTGGAAGTGCGCCACGATGAAGTAGCTGTCAGTCTGCTGCAGGTCGGCCGGCGGCGAGGCGTGCATCACGCCCGAGAGTCCGCCGATGATGAACATCGCGATGAAGGCGATCGAGAAATAGAGCGGCGTCTTCATCTGGAGCGACCCGCCCGCCATGGTCCCCAGCCAGTTGAAGATCTTCACCCCCGTCGGGATCGCGATCAGCATCGTGGTGAGGCTGAAGGCCGTGTCCGCGATCGGCCCCATGCCGGTGGCGAACATGTGGTGCGCCCACACCCCGAAGCCCAGGAAGGCGATGAAGATGCCGGAGAAGACCATGGCCGCGTAGCCGAAGAGCGGCTTTCGCGCGAACACCGGCAGCACCTCGCTCACGATGCCGAAGGACGGCAGGATGAGGATGTACACCTCCGGATGCCCGAAGATCCAGAAGAGGTGCTGCCAGAGCATCGGGTCGCCGCCGGCCGACGGGACGTAGAAATGGGTCCCGAAGAAGCGGTCGAACATCAGCAGGATCAGCGCCACCGTGATGACCGGGAAGGCCAGCAGCAGCAGCACCTGGGTGATGAAGCTCATCCAGGTGAACATCGGCATGCGCATGAGCCGCATGCCCTTGGCGCGCAGGTTGATCACCGTCGTGAAGAAGTTCACCGCCGCCGCCAGCGACGACACGCCCAGGATCTGCAGGCCGATCATCCAGAAATCGATGTTGAGGCCCGGCGAGTACTGGTTGGACGTGAGGTTGGCGTAGCCGAACCAGCCGGCGTTCGGCGCGGCATGGAACAGGAAGCTGGAATTGAGCCACAGGCCGCCCAGCAGGAAGACCCAGTAGCTGAAGGCGTTGAGCCGCGGGAAGGCCACGTCCCGCGCGCCGATCTGCAGCGGAATGAAGAAGTTGAAGAACGCGGCGCTGAGCGGCATGACGGCCAGGAAGATCATGGTCGTGCCGTGCATCGTGAACAGCTCGTTGTAGAACTCGGGCGTCACGAAGGTGTTGTCCGGCCGGGCCAGCTGCCAGCGGATGAGCATCGCCTCGAGGCCGCCCATCAGGAAGAACAGGAAGGCCGTCGCGCCGTACAGGATGCCGATGCGCTTGTGGTCAACCGTCGTGATCCAGCTCCACAGGCCCGACTTCTCGGCGTGGATCGCGGGAATCTCGTCAGCGTGGGTGACAGCGGAAGTTGCCATGATCGCCTTGGGGTTACCGGTGCGTCCGCAGGTACTTGGCCACCATCACGGCCTGCTCGTGCGTGAGCCCGAGCTTCGGCATGATGACGCCGTGCTTCACGGCCTGCGGATCGTAAATCCACTTGGCCAGGTTCTCTTCCGTGTTGATCAGGGTCCGCGCCGCGATGTAGCGGCGGCTGCCGATGTTCGCCAGGTTGGGCCCGATCATGTTCGCCGTCGTGGTCGCGTCCAGCGAGTGGCAGGCGCTGCACATGCGGAAGATCTTCGCCCCGCTGTCCACCTGCGCCTGCTCGGCGGGATCCAGCGCCTGCGTCGTGGCCGGCAGCGTGCTCACCCGGACCGGCCCGGCGGCCGCCGGCGCCGCGGCGGCCGAATCCGCCGCCTTCGCCCCGGTGGCCTGCAGGCCCTTGATGTAGGCGTCGAATTCCGCCGGCGAGCTCGCCTTGATCTCGAACGCCATCCGTCCGTGCTGCGTGCCGCAGAACTCGGCGCACTGGCCCGAGTAGTAGCCGCTCGAATCGGCGGTGAACCAGAGGGTGTTGATGCGGTTCGGGAAGACGTCCCGCTTGCCCGCCAGCTCCGGCGACCAGAAGCTGTGCAGCACGTCCTCCGTGTGCATCTTGAGCACCACCCGCTTGCCCACCGGCACGTGCAGCTCGTCCGCCGTCCGCACCCCGAAGTCCGGATAGCGGAACTCCCACCACCACTGGTGCCCGATCACCTCCACGTTGAGGGCGTCTTTCGGTACCTCGTAGGTCTCGAAGATGGCCTTCACGGTGGGGACGGCGATGATCGCGAGCAGCAGCGCGGGGATGGCGGTCCAGATGATTTCCAGCGTGGTGTTGCCGTGGACCTGCTTCGGCTCGGGGTCGTCGGGCTTGCCGCGGTAGCGGATGATGACCCAGACCAGCGCGCCTTCCACCAGCACGAACACCACGAGCGCCGCCCAGACGGTGTTCATGAGGACACCGTCCAGCAGGCGGGTGAAGTCGGACTTGGGGTGCAGCGTGCTCTGCGGGTATTGCGCCGACGTACCGATGCACGCGGCGAGCGCGAGCGGGATCAGGACGGCGGGCACCCGCCGAAGCCGGCGGGCTACTCGAGTCCACAGGGCCATGACGACCGGTTCCTGTCGGAATGAATACATGAGGACCGGGGGCGGTCCGAGAGCCGTCATGTTACCGCGAACGCCTCGCAAAATCAAGGAATCAGCGGATCACCCGATCGAACGGCACCGGCCGCGGCACCGGATAGGTGAAGTGCCACCACTCTTCTTCATAATTGGTCCAGCCGCCCGCCGCCATCGCGTGCACCAGCCGCTGCCGGTTGGCACGGGCCTCCCCCGAGGCGTTCCGCGTATGCGCCGCCGGCGAGAAGGTGTCGAACGGCGTTCCCATGGCGAGCGGCTGGCCGGTGCGGAGGTCCACCAGCGTGAGATCCACCGCCACCCCCATGTTGTGCCGGCTCCGCCGCGCGATGTACCCGTCATCGAGCAGGTTCACCTGATGGGTGCGCTCGGCCCACGCCACCATCGCGAGCGTCGCGCGGACCGGGCGGTACGCGTCGTAGATCCGCAGACTCAGCCCCTCCCCATGCAGGGAGCGCTGCACCCGCCCCAGGGCCAGCGCCGCCTCGCGCCGGAGGAACGCCCGGTTGGCGGTGTACCCCGGCAGCACGGCACCGGTGAAGTTGTTCGCGGTGGCGTAGCGGAGTTCCACCTGGATCGTGGAGTCCGCCTGCCGCACGTCCAGCAGCAGCGAATCGGCGGCGGCATCGGGCGCCGTGGCCTGGGGCGCGGCGTTGGCACTGGGCGCCGGTGCGGCACAGGCAGCAACGGCGAGCATCACGAGCAACGACGGAAGCCGGATCATCATTCCATTCCCAGTCCCGGTGCCGGCAGCGCCACCAGCACCGCGGTCACCGCCAGCAGGAGGGTCCCGATCAGCAGTTCGACCGACGCGGACCGCCGCAGCCGCGCGGCCCCGGGCTCGGCGCCGAGCGCCGGCCGGACCCGCCGCCAGTTGTGGTAGCCCAGGACCAGCACCCCGCCCAGCAGCGCGACCTTGATCAGCAGTGCCCTGCCGTAGGACGAATCGAACAGTGCGTGCCATGACGCCACATAGGAAAGACTGAGCACGAGACCGGCGGCCACGGCCGTCCCGGCCCCGGTCAGCGCCAGCGGGGAATACCGCTCGACCAGCCGCCGGATCACATCCTCCCGCGCCGGATCGCCCCGCGTTTCGGGATACACGGTGCCCAGGAGCACCGCCAGCGTGCCCAGCCAGAGCGCGCCGCCCGCAACATGGAGCCCCTGCAGCGCGACGCCGACTCCCGCACCCCATGGATGTTCCGTGGCGTGACCGGTGAGCGGAAAGACGAACACCTCCACCGCCACAGCCACGAGCACCGCGGCCCAGCCCCGCTCCCAGCGCGCGGCCGCCAGGAGCATCGCAATCACCGCGAGCGCCGCGCCGGCCTGCCAGAGCCAGCCATGTCCCCAGCTGGTGGAAAAGATGATCGGCTGCGCGGCGGCCCAGGTGAATGGCTCCCCCGGGTCCAGGAACGACCCCACCTGCACGAACAGTCGCAGCGCCAACGTGGAGCAGAGCACCATGGCGGCGAAGAGCGCGGCCATCCGCGCGCGGCCGGTGAGGGCCGGCACCAGCGCCGCGTGAGTTGCGCCCAGCGCCCGGCGCGCGAGCATCCGGAACGCCAGCGCGCCGACCACCGGAAACAGCGAGAGATAGCCGACCCAGCGCACCGGGGCGGCGGCGTCAATCAGCGGGGCGGCATCAGTGGCCGGTGTGATCACGCGACGTGGTGGAGGGCTTCGGCGCGGCCGCCGCGCCGGTGACGGCAAAGCTGTAATGCCCCGACACCGCGTGACCGTCCTTCGACGCCGCGCGCCAGTTCACGGTGTAGGTGCCGGGCTGCACCGGGCCTGTCACTGGAACGGTGAGCGAAAGCGGGGCGGCACCGGCGGCGACCTTGCCGGTCGGCACCACGCTGCTGTCGGCACGGACCAGGCGCACGCGGGACATGGCGACTTCCGGTGCCTCGCTGAAGGTGAGCGTGAGCGCGGACGGAGCGGTTGCCACCCGGCTGTCGGCCGCCGGCACGCTGGCGGTGAGATGGAGGTGCATGGCCGCAAAGGCGGAGAGTGCCAGCACCCCCGCCGCGCCCAGGGTGATCTTCATGAGGGAGAACGACTTCGGCACGAGGAGTTCCTTCGACCAATGGGAAGTTGGGGTACCGCCTGCGATGGCGGTTCGCGCCAAACGTAGGCCGCTGGCGCGCCGCTTGGCAACACTGGCGGCCCGGCCTCTGGCTCACCCGGCCGACTCACCCTATACTAAGAGGTAATGAAGGTGCCTGGCGCCCGGGGCCGAACGGCCCCGGGCCATGTGTTTATTGTGCCCGGATGATACAGCCATGATTCGAGAGATGCGCGAAAAACTGGGCCGCGAGATCGACGAGCTCAGCCGTGAATTGAATGTGACGCTCCCGCAGGCCATCGCCCAGGCGGTGGAGCTCGGCGACCTGCGCGAGAACAGCGAATACAAGGCGGCGCTCGAGCGCCAGCAGTTCGTGCAGGCGCGCCTGGGGCAGCTCCATGCCCGCCTCAACCAGCTCACCCAGCTGGCGGGCACCGAGGCGCCGCTCGACCGCGTGGGGCTCGGCTCCCGGGTCACCGTGCTCGACCTGGAGACGCGGGACTCCGACACCTACATGCTGGTACTGGCGGAGATGATGGACATTGACGCGGGCCACATCTCGCTCGCGTCTCCGCTGGGCCGGGCGCTCAAGGACCGCCAGGAGGGTGAGGAAATCTCCCTGCGGCTGCCCCATGGCACCCGACGGCTCCGGATCACCGAGATCGTCACCGTGCACCAGATGGAAGCGGCGGCGGACGAGTAGCCGATGGGCGACGAGCATCTGCCGCCGGGACGCCTGCACGTGGTCGGCGACCGCGTGCTGATCCGCCCGGAAGAAGGGGAGGAGCGGACCCGTGTGGGGCTCTACCTCCCCGCCACGGCGCTGGAATCCCAGCAGGTGCAGAGTGGTGAGGTCGTGGCGGTGGGCCCCGGCGAGCCGGTGGCCGACCTCTCCTCCTTCGAGGACGAACCCTGGAAGACGGAACGCCGCGACGCCCCCCGGCGCGGGATGCAGGCGCGCATCGGCGACCATGCGATCTTCTTCCGGAAGGCGGCGGTCGAGATCACCTTCGAGGGCACCCGCTATCTCGTCGTCCCGCAGGCCGCGATCCTCGTGCTCCTCCGGGACGACCTGCCGATCTGAGTGTGCCACCTTCTCTACCTCGCCAGTCCGCTGACGCTGAGCGAGGTGCGTTCGATGCTGCCCGCCGGCCTCGCGGCGGACCTGCCGCCACCGGCTGACGCCCGGCGCATCGCCACCCTGCTTCCCGGCGCCCAGACCACGGCCCAGCTCCTGGTCGGCGCCTGCTCCTGCGACTTCTTCCTCGAACGGGATCCCCGGCACCGCCGCGAGGAGAGTGAGCTCCGCCGGCGCCACCGGCGGCTCGGCTCCGACCGGCACGCCATCCTCGAGTGCCTCGCGCGCCACCGCGCAGGCGTGCATCCCGCGCGCCCGCTGGACCAATGGCAGGCGGCGCTGGCCGTCTTCGTTGCCGAGCATGCCCGCAATGCCCGCTCGGCGCTGTTCTACCGCGAGTTCGCCGATGGAGGACTGGCCGGGCGCGGCCTCGACACCGAGCCGGCGCGCGTGCCGCTGGCCGACGTCGCGGGCAAACCCGGCCGCTGGCTGCCCGAAGACCGGCCGGTGCTCGTGCTCCGCAACTAGACTTCCCGCATGGGAACGGCCCGCGAGGCGCTCAGGCTGCTGGGGCGCGCGATCCGGCTCCGCTGTCCCCTCTGCGGGAACCGGCCGGTCTTCACGCGCTGGACGTCCATGCTCCCCACCTGCCCCGCCTGTGGGTTCCGCTTCGAGCGCGGGGAACGCGGCTACTGGGTCGGCGCCTATTTCGTGAACCTGATCATCATGGAAACCGCATTTGTCGCGTGGTTCGCCGGGTATCTCCTCCATGCATGGCCGAACCCCGACTGGCTGTTCTTTCTGGTCACCACCCTGGCGCTGATGCTGGCGGTTCCCCTCGCCGGTTTCCCCTTCTCCCGCACCCTCTTTCTCGCACTGGACCTGTGGATCAGGCCCGCCACCGAAGCGGACTTCGCGCTGCCGCACGAACCGTCGGGCACAGCCGGCTCGTGAACCGCCCCGGCGCCCTCCCGCCGAGGTCGGACCCTGCCTATACTGCGGGCATTCCGCCGCGGGACTTCTCGATCCAGGGATGGCATTGAGCGATTCGCTTGAACGGCTCCGCGCCGCGCTCGCCGACCGCTATTTCGTCGAACGCCAGCTGGGGCAGGGCGGCATGGCCCTGGTCTACCTGGCGCGGGACCTGAAGCACGACCGCACCGTCGCCATCAAGATCCTCCGGGGCGAGCTGGCCGTCGCCCTGGGCAGCGATCGGTTCCTCCGCGAGATCCGCCTCGCCACCCAGCTCCAGCACCCCAACATCCTCCCGGTCTTCGACTCGGGCGAGGCCGGCGGGCTCGTCTACTTCGTGATGCCGTTCATCTCGGGCGAGACGCTCCGGGACCGGCTCGAGCGGGAACAGCAGCTCCCCCTGCCCGACGCGGTACGGATCATCTCGGAAGTCGCCGACGCGCTGCACTATGCGCACGGGCGCGGCATTGTGCACCGCGACATCAAGCCCGAGAACATCCTGCTCGACCAGGGCCACGCGATCGTCGCCGACTTCGGCATCGCCAAGGCGGCGAGCGAGGCCGGCAACGAGAAACTCACCGAGACCGGCATGTCGGTCGGCACGCCGGCCTACATGAGCCCGGAACAGGCCGCGGGCGGCAGCCACGTGGATGGCCGGAGCGACCTCTACAGCCTGGCGTGCATGCTGTACGAGCTTCTGGCCGGCCATCCGCCCTTCCAGGGCGCCACGACCATGGCGGTGCTCTCCAAGCACGCCATGGACACGCCGCCCAGCGTGCGCGTGGTGCGCCCCTCGATTCCCGAAGAGCTCGAAGATGTGCTGATGACGGCACTGGAGAAGGTGCCCGCCGATCGCTTCCCCGACGTGCAGCAGTTCTCCGAGGCGCTGAAGGAAATCGACATCAGCCCCACGGCGCGGCGGGCGGCGTCGCAGAGCATGCCGTCGGTCCGCGGCCTGCCCAGCGGAGGCCGCCGCGCCACCGGGCGCACCGGGTCCGCGCGCGGACGGAGCGCAAAGGCGCCCCGGCGCTGGCGCTGGCCGCTCCTCGCCGGAGGGGCCGCCCTGCTCGCTGCGGGCGGCTGGGCGGCGTGGCAGTTCGGATTCCACCGGAGCAGCGCCGCCGCGCCCGCCGGATTCGATCCGCGCCGCATCGCGGTGCTCTACTTCAACACCCGCCAGGGCAGCGACACGCTCTCCTTCCTCGCCGACGGTCTCACCGAAGCGCTCATCGGCGAGCTGAGCCAGGTCAAGCCGCTGCAGGTGATCTCCTCGAATGGCGTGCGGCCCTACCGCGGCACGGCGACCTCGCCGGACAGCATTGCGCGCGTGCTCAAGGTCGGCACGCTGGTCTCGGGCACGGTAGTGCCAGCCGGCGACTCGCTCAAGGTTACCGTCACGCTGATCAACACCGCGAACGGCAGCATCGTCGGCAACATACCGGTGGTACGGCCGCGCTCGGACGTGCTCGCCCTCCAGGATGACATCGCCCAGCAGGTGTCCCTCTCGCTCCGCAAGGAACTGGGCCAGGAGCTCCAGCTCGAACAGAGCCGCGCCGGCACCCGGAGTGCGGCGGCCTGGGAGACGCTGCAGCAGGGGGAGGAGGAACTGCGTGCCGCCGACCCGCTGCTGGCCGCCGGCGACAGCGCCGGTGTCGAGCGCCAGTACCAGCGGGCCGATTCGCTGTTTGCGCGCGCCGCCAGGCTGGACGATCGCTGGACCCGGCCGCTGGATGAGCGAGGGTGGCTGGCCTACCACCGGCTCCGCGCCTTCGGATCGCTCGACCGGGCCGTCAACACCGACGGCATCACACGGGGCCTGGGGTTTGCCGGCGCCGCATTGAAAGTGGCGCCGGATGACCCCGATGCGCTCGAGCTCCGCGGCACCCTCCGCTATTATCGCTGGCTCCTCGGCCTCGAGCCGGACCCGGCGGCGGCCGCGCGGCTCTTTGCCGACGCCGAGGCCGACCTGCGCGCCTCCACCACCGCCGATCCGAATCAGGCCTCGGCCTGGAATTCCCTGAGCCACCTGCTCATGAACAAGCCCGAACTGGCGGAGGCCAACCTCGCGGCCCGCCGGGCCTACGAGCTCGATCCCTACCTGTCCGACGCCTACAAGACCATCTGGCGCCTGTTCACGACCTCGCTCGATCTCGATCAGTCGGTGCAGGCACAACACTGGTGTGCCGAGGGACAGCAGCGATTCCCGGACGACTCGCACTTTGTCGAGTGCCAGATCCTCCTCTTCGCCTTGAAGGACACCCGTCCGGATGTTCCGAAGCTCTGGCAGCTGCTGAGCCGGTACGTCACCCTCTTCCCGCCCGACCAGCAGGCGTTCCAGCGGCAGCGTGGCAGCATGCTGGTCTCCATGGCGCTGGCGCGCGCCGGGCTCGCCGACAGTGCCCGGCACGTGGCGGAGCACGCGCGGGTGGACGCCGACCAGGATCCGGTGCGCGAACTCACCTACTTCGAGGCCATCACGCGTACCATCGTGGGTGACACCACGGAGGCCATCCGGCAGCTGGCCGCCTACGCCGCGGCCAACCCGCAACTGCGGACATCACTGGCGCAGGATGCCTGGTTCAAGCCCCTCCGCAACGATCCGCGGTTCACGGCCCTCCTCAGCTCCGGCAGCTGAGCCTCCTTGCGGGTTTGCCCGCGGACGTGCAATATGGAACGGCTCGGGCCGAATCGTCCGGGCGTCACGCTCCATCGCCGGAAAGGAATTCGTGCCACATGTCCCGCACCTCCCCCCTTGCCTTCTTGCTGTTCGGCGTGGTACTCGTCACCAGTGCCTGTTCCGACTCAGCCAGCAATGCACCGACCTCACCCTCAGGACCGCAATACCAGATCGGTACCGGTCCCGCGTGCAGCCCCAATGACCTGACGAAGGCCGCCGCCGCCCTCGCCGGGCGTCGCAGCACACTGGTGGACCTGGCCGGCCTCATCTCCAGCAAGAACGCCAACAGCCCCGCAGCAACGGCCACCGCGTTCAACATGTTCGCCGAAGTCGCCCGCCTGGCCGATGCCGGTCATGCGGCCGGAACCTGGACGGCGCAGAATTCGGCGGACGGTGCATCGGTCACCGTGCTGGCGATTGCCTGTGCTGACGTCGCGCTATCCGGCCAGAACACCCTCGCCGTCTTCAC
>DASTBA010000129.1:0-4803 GCA_035712285.1 Gemmatimonadales bacterium
TACTTCGTCCCGTACCCCTTGTCCGCCGAGATCTTCGTCAACGCCGCCGTCGTCGTCGTCTTCCCGTGGTCCACGTGCCCGATCGTCCCCACGTTCACGTGCGGCTTCGTCCGCTCGAACTTCGCCTTTGCCATGATGCCCGGCTCCTTGGGTCCGTTACGCCTGCTTCTTCGCCACGATCTCGTCCGCGATGTTCTTCGGGACGTCTTCGTAATGGTCGAACTGCATCGAGTACACCGCCCGCCCCTGGGTCATGCTCCGGAGCTGGGTGCTGTAGCCGAACATCTCGGCCAGCGGCACGTCGGCGGCCACCACCTGCGCGTCGCCGCGCTGGGTCATGCCGCCCACCTTGCCGCGCCGGCTGGAGAGGTCGCCGATCACGTCGCCCAGGAAGTCGGCCGGCGTCACCACTTCCACTTCCATGACCGGCTCGAGCAGGACCGGGCTCGCCTGGCGCGCGGCCTCCTTGACGGCCATCGAGCCGGCGATCTTGAACGCCATCTCGCTCGAGTCCACGTCGTGATAGCTGCCGAACACCAGCGCCACCTTCACGTCCACCATCGGGTAGCCCGCCAGCACGCCGTTTTCCAGCGCCTCGCGGATGCCGGCTTCCACCGGCTTGATGTATTCCCGGGGGATGACGCCGCCGACGATCTTGTCCTCGAACACGAAGCCGCTGCCGGCCTCGCCCGGCTCGAGGTTGATGACGACGTGGCCGTACTGGCCCTTGCCGCCGGACTGCCGCACGAACTTGCCCTCGATCTCCTGGACCCGCTTGCGCACGGTCTCCCGGAACGCCACCTGCGGCTTGCCGACGTTGGCCTCGACCTTGAACTCCCGCTTCATGCGATCGACGAGGATCTCGAGGTGCAGTTCACCCATGCCGGCGATGATCGTCTGGCCGGTCTCGGTATCGCTCCGCACCCGGAAGGTGGGGTCCTCTTCCTGGAGCTTCTGCAGCGCGGTGCCGAGCTTGTCCTGGTCCGCCTTGGACTTGGGCTCGATCGCCACGTCGATGACCGGATTCGGGAACTTCATCGCCTCGAGGATGATCGGCTTGTCCTCGTCGGACAGGGTGTCCCCGGTCCGGGTGTCCTTGAGGCCGATCGCGGCGGCGATGTCGCCCGCCATCACTTCCTCGATCTCGTCCCGCTTGTTCGCGTGCATCTGCAGCAGGCGGCCGATGCGCTCGCGACGGTCCTTGGTGCTGTTGTAGACGTAGCTGCCGCTCTTGAGCGACCCGGAATACACCCGGAAGAAGGTGAGCCGGCCCACGTAGGGGTCGGTGGCCACCTTGAAGGCCAGCGCGCTGAACGGCTCGTCGTCCGCCGTCCGCCGCTCCGCCGGCGTTTCGTCGTGCAGCGGGAGATGCCCCTTGATGGCGGGCACGTCCACCGGGCTCGGCAGGTAGTCGATCACCGCGTCCAGCAGCGCCTGCACGCCCTTGTTCTTGAACGAGGCGCCGCAGAGCACCGGCACGAATGCCCCCGCCACGGTTGCCTTGCGAATGGCGGTCTGGATCTCGTCGAAGGTGAGCTCGGTGCCACCCAGGTACTTCTCCATCAGCACATCGTCGTGCTCGACGGCCGCCTCGATCAGCTCCGAGCGGTACTGCTCCACCAGCGCGTGATACTGCTCCGGGACCGGCATCTCGGTGAAGGTCTTGCCCAGGGTCTCCTCGTCGAAGACCACCTCGACCCGGCGCAGCACGTCGATGTGCCCGGTGAAGAGCTCGCCGCTGCCGACCGGGATCTGGATCGGGAAGGCCCGCTTGGTGAGCCGGTCCCGGATCATGGTGAGGCAGCGATCGAAGTCGGCGCCGACCCGGTCCATCTTGTTCGCGAAGATGATGCGGGGCACGCCGTAGCGGTCCGCCTGGCGCCAGACCGTCTCGGTCTGCGGCTCGACCCCCGCCACCGAATCCAGCAGGGTGACGGCGCCATCCAGCACGCGAAGGCTCCGCTCCACTTCGACCGTGAAGTCCACGTGGCCCGGCGTATCGATGATGTTGATCCGGTACTGGGTGCCGTGACGGGTCCAGAAGCAGGTGGTGGCCGCGGAGGTGATCGTGATGCCCCGCTCCTGTTCCTGCTCCATCCAGTCCATCGTGGCCGCACCCTCGTGCACCTCGCCGATCTTGTAGTTCCGGCCGGTGTAGTAGAGGATGCGCTCGGTCGTCGTCGTCTTCCCGGCATCGATGTGGGCCATGATGCCGATGTTACGATAGTGATCGAGCGGGGTCGAGCGGGACATGCGTCTCCAGTTCCTATCAGCGAAAAAGCGGGGCGACCGAGCCGGGACCAGGTCCCGTGGTATCGCTCCGCGCGGCATCCGGGATCGCTCCCGGGATGATCCCGCTCCTGAAGCCAAGGCCGAGGGCGGGATACGCGTCATTATCGGAGGGCGAGAGGTGCCGTTGCCGTCACTTCACCCGATGTTTCGGGCTCGCCGATCATCCCGGCAAGCCAGAGCCCTGAAAAGTTAGCGGGCCGGTCCCGGAAGTCAAGCCGGGGGCGCTACTTCCCTGTTCCGGAACAGTCCACCAGCATCCGGACCCGGATCGGGACATCATCGTGGATCGTGAACTCCTGGGGCACCGGCGCCACACATCCCGCCGGCAGATGACCCAGAACAAAGCTGACATGGCCCTGGGTCACCTCGTCCATGTGCCATTGGCCGTCGGCCCCGGTAGTTGCGGTCAGGTCCCCTGGCGATGCCATGACCGTGACACCCGCCATGACCCCCAGTTCCTTGGAGAGCACCCGGCCGCTGACCGAGGCCGAGGGTGCCGGCCCGGGACTGTCAGGCCCGGTGGGCGTCTGATCCGGGTTGCCAATGGAATAGCAGCCGGTGGTTGCAACGAGCGCGAGGAACAGGAATCGGGCTGGCGTCCGCATATCGCCTCCAGGGATGGCAACACTCTGACGATACGGCGTGCAGAATGGAGACGCCAGACAGGGTGTGGCAGCACAGCCGGAAGCAAGAAAAAGGGCGGCCCTCAAGGACCGCCCCTCACACCGCACCGGCGGGCCGCAGCCCGCCTTCTCACCACCGATAATGCGAGAACGCGCGGTTGGCCTCGGCCATCCGGTGCGTATCATCCTTCTTCTTGATCGTGTTGCCCTCGCCCTTGGAGGCCAGGATCAGCTCCGCCGCCAGCCGCTCCGACATGGTCTTCTCGGTGCGGGCGCGGGAGAAGGAGATGAGCCACCGCATGGCCAGCGCCGTCCGGCGCTCGGGCCGGACTTCCACCGGCACCTGCAGCGAGGCGCCCCCCACCCGCCGGCTCTTCACTTCCACCGCCGGCTTGGCGTTGTTCACCGCCTGCTTGAAGACCGCCACGCCCGACTGGCCGGTGCGCTCCTCGATCATGTCCATCGCATCGTAGAAGATGCGCTCCGCCGTGCTCTTCTTGCCGTCATACGTCAGGTTGCTGACGAACTTCGACACCGTCTGGCTGTCGAACCGGGGATCGGGCGGGACCAGCCGCTTGACCGCCTTGTTGCGCCGGCTCACTTGCCCGCCTTCGGACGCTTGGCGCCGTACTTGGAGCGGCTGCGGCGGCGGTCGTTGACCCCGGCCGAATCCAGCGCACCCCGGACGATGTGATAGCGGACGCCCGGCAGATCCTTCACGCGGCCGCCGCGGATGAGCACGATCGAGTGTTCCTGCAGGTTATGCCCCTCGCCCGGAATGTAGGCCGTGACCTCGAAGCCGTTGGTGAGCCGGACACGCGCCACCTTGCGGAGGGCGGAGTTCGGCTTCTTGGGCGTGGTGGTGTAGACACGGGTGCAGACGCCGCGCTTCAGGGGATTCCCCTTGAGTGCCGGCGACTTGTCCTTGGCCTCGGCGGGCTTGCGCCCCCGCCGGATGAGCTGATTGATGGTCGGCATAGCCCTGCTTCAGTGCGTTGAACCGGCCCCGGCCTGTTCCGGGGGAGACCGGGAAACGTAGTCAAGACGGGCAAGACGGGCAAGGCGGACAGGACGGAGCGGCAGGTTGCGGGGTCGGCCCGGCGCCCGTACCGTATCATGACTGTTGCACTTGCCCCCGAGTGCCCATGACCGACCAGCCGGACTGGTTCGCGCTCGTGCAGGATCGCTACCGTGTCGAGCGGGAAATCGGGCACGGCGGCATGGCACAGGTGTACCTCGCGGAGGAGCTGCAGCACCACCGCCCGGTGGCCATCAAGATCCTCCTCGAGGACCTGGCGTACGCCATCGGCCACGACCGCTTTCTCCGGGAAGTGGACGTGGCCGCCCAGCTGGGCCATCCCAACATCCTCCCGCTGCTGGATTCCGGCACCGTGCCGGCCTCCGGCACGCATCCCGCCCGCCCCTACTTCGTCATGCCGTTCGTCGAGGGCGAATCGCTGAAGCAGCGCATGGCCCGCGACCCCATGTCGCTGCGGGAGGTGCTGGACGTGGTACGGCCGGTGGCGGCGGCGCTGGACCATGCCCATGCGCACGGCATCGTGCACCGGGACGTGAAGCCAGCCAACATCCTCCTCACCGGCGGGACTGCGGTCGTGGCCGACTTCGGCATTGCCCGCGCGCTCAACCGGAGCGTGGTCGAGACCACCCTGACCGAGACCGGGCTCATCATCGGCACGCCGGCTTACATGTCACCCGAACAGGGTGGCACCGGCGAGACGGTGGACATCCGCACCGATATCTACGCCCTGGGCTGCGTCGTCTACGAGATGCTGGCCGGCGGCCCTCCGTTCATCGCCGACAACGCCCTCGCCGTGCTGGCCCGGCACCGGCTCGATCCCCCGCCGCCGCTGGATGAAGCGCGTCCCGA
>DASTBA010000130.1:0-2316 GCA_035712285.1 Gemmatimonadales bacterium
CCACCATGCTGAAGCGATCGTTGGTGATGGGCCTCGTGCTGACCGCCGCCTGCGCCACCAACCCGGTCACCGGCAAGTCGGAACTGGCGCTGATCTCGGAGTCGCAGGAAATCCAGATGGGCCAGCAGGCCAACGAGGAGGCCAAGGCCACCTACGGGCTGGTGGACAACGCCGCCCTGCAGCAATACGTGAGCGGAATCGGGCTCAAGATCGCCAAGACGACCGAGCGCCCCAACCTGCCGTGGACCTTCTCCGTCATTGACGACCCGGCGGTGAATGCCTTCGCGATTCCCGGCGGCCACATCTTCGTCACCCGCGGCATTCTCGGCGCCATGACCAACGAGGCGGAGCTCGCCTCGGTGCTGGGGCACGAGATCGGCCACGTGACCGCGCGCCACTCGGTGCACCAGATGAGCCAGCAGCAGCTCGCCTCGCTGGGGCTCGGCCTCGGCAGCATCCTCTCGCCCACGGTGGCCAGGTTCGGCGGCGTGCTGGGGACGGGGATGCAGCTGCTCTTCCTCAAGTACAGCCGCGACGACGAGAGCCAGGCCGACGAGCTCGGCTTCCGCTACATGACGAACAACGGCTACGACCCCCGCCAGATGGCGGCGATGTTCGAGATCCTGGACCGCGAGGCGCCCACCGAGGGCCGCCTGCCGACCTGGCTCGCGACCCATCCCGACCCCGGCAACCGGGAGCAGACGGCGCTGGCCCGGGTGGACTCGCTGCACCGGAACCTGAGCGGCACGATCGTGAACCGGAACCAGTTCCTGAACGCCACCAACGGGCTGGTCTACGGCGAGAACCCGCGCGAGGGCTTCTTCCGGAACGGGCTGTTCATGCACCCGGATCTCAAGTTCCAGTTCCAGGTGCCGGCCGACTGGAAGACGCAGAACACGAAGCAGGCGGTGATGGCGGTGAGCGCCCAGCAGGACGCGATGGTGCAGCTCACGATGGGGCAGGGGACGCCGTCCCAGGCGCTGCAGCAGTTCATGGGGCAGCAGGGGATCCAGCAGGGGCAGGTGAGCACGTCGTCCATCAACGGCCTGCCGGCCGCCTCCGGCTACTTCCAGGCGCAGGGCCAGCAGGGCACCCTCGCGGGACTGGTGTCGTACATCAGCTACGGCGGGAACACCTACCAGCTGCTGGCCTATACCAGCGCCGCCAGCTTCAACGGCTACAACAGCACCTTCCGCCAGGTCAGCGGCAGCTTCCGCCAGCTCACCGACCCCGCGGCGCTCAACGTCCAGCCGAAGAAGATCGAGATCGTGCGGCTGCCGAGCCGGATGTCGCTGGTGGTGTTCAACTCGCGGTACCCATCCACCATTTCGCTGGACGAGCTGGCCATCATCAACGGGGTGCAGAACACCGATTCGTTCGAGGCGGGGACGCTGGTGAAGCGGGTGAGGTAAGGGCGGACGAGGCGGACAAGTTGGAAATTGACGATGTCACCCTGAGCGAAGCGAAGGGGCCGGAGCTTTCACGACGCTTCGGCCCCTTCGGTCACTTCGTTCCCTCAGGGTGACATTACCGCCCTGCCCGCCACGTCCGCCCTGTCCGTCCTGTCACCCCACCCGCCGCGTCTTTCCCTTCAGGAAATCCATCAGGATGTGCTGCCCCAGCGACACGGTGGAGGTGAAATACGCCTTGCCGCGGCAGATGGCGGTCATGCGGCGCACGAACTCCACCAGCGCCCGGTCCCGGGCCAGCATGAAGGTGTTGATCATGATGCCGGCGCGCCGGCACTCGCCCACCTCGCGGTAGGTGGCCCGGAGGATCTCCGGGTCGAGTCCCACCGAGTTCACGTACACCCGCCCGCCCGGCATCGTCATCGCGCTGGGCTTGCCGTCGGTGATCATCACGATCTGCCGCATGTCCTTCTTCTGGTCCAGCAGGATCCGCCGGGCCAGCTTGAGCCCCTCGGCGGTGTTGGTGTGATAGGGCCCCACCTGCACCCGTGACAGCGCGGAGACGGGAATCTCCTCGGCGGAATCGTGAAACAGCACCACCCGGAGCGCGTCGCCAGGGAACTGGGTACGGATGAGATGGGTGAGCGCCAGCGCCACCCGCTTGGCCGGCGTGAAGCGGTCCTCCCCGTAGAGGATCATCGAGTGGGAGCAGTCGAGCATCAGCACGGTGGCGGCGGAGGAGCGGTATTCCGACTGGTGCACCAGCAGGTCGGGATAGTCGAGGTCGAGCGGCAGGGTGAGCCCGGTCCGCGCGATGGTGCGACGCAGGGTGCCGGCCACGTCCAGGTTGAGGGTATCGCCGAACTCGTAGGGCTTGCTGCCGGCGCCGGACTCCACCCCGGTGGCG
>DASTBA010000131.1:0-4562 GCA_035712285.1 Gemmatimonadales bacterium
GGGCGCCAGTCAACAGGAAGGTGGCCACGAGCGGATACGCGAACGGCGTCCCATCATCCGGCGCGCGGTAGCGCCGGCCTCTATGTGCAGCGGGACGGCGCCTATCACTGGGAGCCGGATTCCGACTGAGAGGAGCCACGAAGACCATGGGATCGCAACCAGCTCGTCGGACCGAACGGCGCCCTACCCTGCCAGAGGCCAAACTCCAACTCGCGATGGAACGTCTCGACCGAGCGCTCCGCACCGATAATGACTCGGAGCCGCATCCCGACCGATTCACGCGCAACCTGCTCTTGGGCCTCGGCTTCGCGGCGTTCCTCTGGATGGCGCCCTACCAGACGGCCTATTTCCTCATGGGCTTCGGCCTCGGCTACTGGTGGCACAAGCATCCATGACGCGCACCACGCGCCTCCTCATGCGCGGGGCGCTGCTCATCTGGGCGCCGGCCCTGCTCGCGCTCCTTCTGCTCCGACATGGCTGATCGGCCCTCCCACCATGGAACCGCCTTGCGAGCGCGGGGATCGCGGCGCATACTGTCACCATGCCTCCCAAGTGGTTCTGGGCCGTCTTGGCGTTGTGTCTCCTCGCGCTCACGGCCTCCATCGCCAGCCGCCTACGCTGGCAACATGTCAATCAATCGATGATGCTGGACTCGTGGCGCAAGCGCATTTGCGTCCCAGGGGCATGTTTTCCGTTGGAGCTGGAGTCCGGTGCTGGGTCCACGGGCAGCCCGCGGTACGACCCCGACACGGCCAAGGCCTTCATGGACACGGCGCCAACGCCACGCTGAGTCGTTGCACCCCCGTGAGGCACCTCCGCCGTCACAATCCCAGTAACACACCCCTCAACGCGGGCACGCGCTGGTCAACGCTGGAGGCCCTGTTTCGGGGGATCTTCGCGCCCGTGAGCGCCCGTCAACGCCCCGGACCCGCCTCACATGCGCGAGGTCACAGGTTCAAGTCCTGTATCGCCCACTGCCGAACGGCGCCGCTCTCGTGCGGTGCCGTTTTGCATTTGGCTGGCCGCCTCAAAGCGGCCGGAGCATCGGTTCGATCCCATCCAGCGCCGTTGCGAAGAGCGACGGCTGGTCGGGATCGGCGAAGACCGCCGCAAAGTCCTCCGGCGTGAAGGCTCGCGCCATGCGCGTCGCGAAGGTGTCGCGAAGAATCCGGAGATAGTGCTCCACGTCGTAGTCCCGCGAGTCGGGGCCCACCGCCTCATCTTCGACCTCCCGCACCACCCCGCCCGCGCCATTGGCGCGGCGGTACACCCGAATCCGCTCGCCCACCCGCCACGTGTTCCGGCCGCTCGCCAGCAGCGCCTCGTACGTCAGCTCGCGCCGGGCACCCCGCGACTCATGGTATTGCGCCGGCGTCTTGGTCAGCCGGACCTTCGACGATACCTCACGCGTGGGAAGCTCACGGCGGCGGAGGCTTCCGGCCGTCTCCAGATACGCCGCGCGGACACCGGCCACATCATCGGCGAGCAACCGGCCGATCGCCCGGCGAAGAAAGGCCTCGCCGAACGGCTCGGCCCGGCTCGACCGGAACGCCACACCGCGCAGCACCAGGCGGCCATCATGGCCGAGCAGGACGTAGTTCTTGGGTTCATGGGAGAGCATCGCCGCGTACCGTCCCTCGAACTCGAGCTGCACCAGCGGTGGCAGGAGCGCCGCCACTTCGTCCACCACCCGGCGCTCGTCGGCTTCCGTCCACGACTCGGGCACCGCGAAGTAGACGCCGTCGGTGTCCGCCTCGAGCAGGGTGACACCCCGCGCGGCAAGTTCCCGGCACATCCGGTCCAGCGTCTCCCGTCCGCGGCGCGTGACTTCGTTGGCGGCGTGGACGTCGGCGAACCGGGTCAGGCCGCCGCCCGCGGCGAGATAACCATACGCCGAGTTGACCACCAGCTTCATCGCCGCCGACGTGGCTTCATGGGTGTGCCGCTCGGCGGAGCCCGCCGGCGCCGCACGACCTTTCGCCTTCTCCGCCAGCCGCTGCTCCACCAGCCGGTCCACCAGCGCGAGCAGCGCGCCGAGGTGGTCGCGCGACGGACCGATCCGGTACGCCCGCATCAGCGACGGGTACAGGCTCGCCACATCGGCCTTCACTACCCGGTGGGCGGCGCCCACGGCAAAGAGATGCAGCGCCGCCCCGCTGTGCTCGGTCCCGTCACCCGGCTGATGCGCGGGAAGGGCGGCGCCGGCGCGGACGTAGGCCCGGACCAGCAGCGGATCGATGACGCCGGTCGCGGGCCCGGCGTCCGCCAGTCGCTCGTACCGCCGTGGCGCCATGCGGGCCAGCGCGAAGGCCGCACCGCCCAGCACGCGGGCCAGGGCCGCCACCTCCTCCACGTCGTCGGTGGCGTACCGCCGCACCCGATCGGGGTCGGTCTGCCAGGTCCGGTAGATCCGGTCACCGCGGACGTATTCCCGGTCCGGACTCGCGAGCCCCAGGTGACGCGCCACCGCCTTGAGACCGTGGCCCGGCAGTTCCCGAATGGCAAAGTCATAACGGCGAACGGCATCGAGGGTGTCGATCAGTTCCCGGCCCGGCGCCACGAAGCGCACCCGGGCGCCATCCTGTCGCTCGCCTGGCGCGCCACGCCACGCCGCCCGCCGGCGAAGTCCGGCCCCGTCGAGGCGCCCGAGCACGAGGGGAACGCCAAGCTTCCGCGCGCGGCGCTCGAGAAAGGGGAGATCGAAGCCGTGGAGGTTGTGGTTCTCGATGACGTCGGGATCGGCCGACCGGATCTGCTCGGCCAGCCGGTTGATCAGCTGGGCTTCGCCACCATCGCCCGGCTCGCGGGCCTCGAGCACGAGGGTGCGGCCGGAGGGTTCCCGCACCGCCACCATGAAGATGCGGTGCCGGTCCGCATCGAGCCCGGTGGTCTCGAGATCGAACTGCAGCCGCCGGAGATCGTCGAACGGCAGATCCCGGAAGTAGGTGCGTCCGGTGGCGACGAGGTACTGCTCCTCGGCTGGAAGCACCAGGAGCGAGGCCTTGTCGAGCTCGCGCAGATGGGTGACCGGCCGCCCGAGCCGGCGCGACGCGCCCGACCGCAGCGCGGCATCGAGCGCTCCCATGCGGGATGACGAGACCAGGAACCGGAGCGCGCCAGGCCCGTCGAGTTCGCGGTACCAGATCCGCGACGCACTGCCCTCCGGACCCAGCTCCGGACCGAGGTGGCCGAGATCATCGAGGCGATCGAGCAGAATCCAGGGGCGGAACCGCTCGGCCTCCCGCACCAGTTCGCCCGTCCCGGGCAGCCGGCGCCACACGAGAGCCCGGCCATCGGACTCGGCCCACACCGAGACGATCCCCGGCGTGGGATCCCAGCCCCAGAGCCATTCGTCTTCAGGGCTGGCCGGCACGGCCCGTCACCAGCTGGCCGACGACCTCCACCAGGCGCTGTGGCGGAAACGGCTTCTGCAGGAACGGCAGCTGCTCCTGCAGCAGTCCGCGCAGCACGATGTCCGTCTCGGTGTAGCCGGACATGAACAGCACCGGACCATCCCACCGCTCCGCCACCTGGCGCGCGAAGGTCCG
The DNA here is from genome assembly GCA_035712285.1 of Gemmatimonadales bacterium. Classification (GTDB taxonomy): domain Bacteria; phylum Gemmatimonadota; class Gemmatimonadetes; order Gemmatimonadales; family GWC2-71-9; genus CAMLHP01. The sequence continues at coordinate 3,549 of DASTBA010000131.1, forward strand.
CCCGTCCAGGTCCGGCATGATCACGTCCGTCACGATACAGGTGAGCGATGCGCCGGCCGCCACGACCTCCCGGAGGCCCGCCGCGGCGCAGTCCGCCGCGCGCACGCTGTAGCCCGCCTCCCGGAGCGCCCGCACCGCCATCGCGCGAACTCCCGGTTCGTCTTCCACCACCAGCACCACGCCAGACGCGCGGGACGGTGCCGGTGCCGGCGCGCGGCCGGCCGGAGCCTCGGGTGCCGCCTCAGCCAGCGGCAGGTAGATCTTGAAGACGGTGCCCTGCCCTTCTTCGCTGTACACCCAGACGTATCCGCCGCTCTGCTTCACGATGCCGTACACGGTGGAGAGGCCCAGCCCGGTGCCGTCGCCAGTCTCCTTGGTGGTGAAGAACGGCTCGAACGCCCGTTCGCGCGTGACGCGCGACATGCCCCGGCCGGTGTCGCTCACCGCGAGCAGGGCGTAGCGGCCGGCCCGCACCTCGACATCACTGTGCAGGCGGACGTATTCGGGGCCCAGCGTGACCCGCGTGGTCTCGATACGGAGTTCGCCGCCGTGCGGCGTCGCATCCCGCGCATTGAGTGTCAGGTTGATCAGTACCTGATGCAGCTGGCCGATGTCGGCCCGCACCGTGGCGCCCGCGGGCTCCAGCAGCAGCCGGACGTGCCGCTCCTCTCCCATGGTCCGTTCCAGCGCCGGGGCGATGGCGCGGATCGCGGTGTTGAGGTCCACCAGCTCGGGACGAAGCACCTGGCGCCGGCTGAACGCCAGCAGCTGGGCCGTGATGGCCGCCGATCGCTCCCCCGCCAGCCGCATCTGTTCCACGTCCCCCCGGACTTCCGGAGAGAGCCCGTCGTGCCGCAGGACGAAGTCGGCGCAGCCGAGAATCACCGACATCTGGTTGTTGACTTCGTGGGCCACGCCGCCGGCCAGCCGCCCCACCGATTCGGCACGCTCCATGAGGCGAAGCCGCGCCTCGAGCTGGCGGCGCGCCGTCACATCGCTGCATGTCCCGGTCAC
>DASTBA010000132.1:0-18237 GCA_035712285.1 Gemmatimonadales bacterium
CCCGCCCGCTTCATGAGCGGCGCGTCCGAGGTCCTGCGCACCGCCGTGGGACACATCGACCTCTGGACCATCTGGATGGCGTTCGTGATCTTCGTGGGCGTCAAGGTGATCGGCAGGACCTCGAAGCAGACCGCGACGATCGTCGCCGTCGTCTGCTGGCTGATCGGCGGCCTGCCGGCCCTGATCGGCGCGATCCGGGCCAGCTGAGGAGGCGGCCATGTCGAAGGGAGCCATCATCACGCTGGGCGGCGTGGCAGCCCTCGCCGCCGTGCTCTTCACGAGCACCATGAACTCGCAGAAGGCGGAGTGCTTCGCCGTCGTCACGTACCAGGGCCGGACCGACAGCGCCACCGCCTCGGCGGAGACGAAGTCCGAGGCGGAGCGGCAGGCCCGCAGCACCGCCTGCGGCACCATCTCGAGCGGAATGGACGGCCGGATCGCCTGCTCCAATACCCCGCCGGTGCGCGTCAGCTGCCGTCAGATCTGATGAAACTGCGCGTGCCGCACCCGATTGCCCTGCTCGTGGCCTGCGCGCTCATCGCCGCGCTCGCCACCTGGGCGCTCCCCGCGGGCCAGTACCAGCGCCACCATGACGACGCGACCGGCCGGGACGTCGTGGTGGCGGGGAGCTACCAGCGCACCACCCCGGCCCCGGTCGGGCCATTCGGTGCGCTGGTCGCCATCCCGAAGGGCATCGGCGCCGCGGCTGACGTCGTTGCGTTCGTATTCCTGGTGGGCGGTGCCTTCGCCGTCATCGAGCAGACCGGCGCGCTGCGCCGGGCGCTCAAGCGCCTGCTGACGGTGGTGGGTGGGCGGCAGGCGCTGGTGATTCCCATCGTCTGTTTGGCCTTCGCGCTGGGCGGCGCGCTCGAGAACATGCAGGAGGAGATCATCGCCTTCGTGCCGCTCCTCCTGCTGCTGGTGCGGGGGCTCGGCTTCGATGCCCTTACCGCCTGCGCCATGAGCGTGGGCGCCGCCGCGATCGGCTCCGCCTTCAGCCCGGTCAACCCGTTCCAGGTGATCATCGCCCAGAAGGTGGCGCAGCTGCCGCCCGGGTCGGGCGGGCTCTTCCGGCTGGTCTTCCTGCTTATCGCGCTGGGGCTCTGGATCTGGGGCACCATGCGCTACGCCGCGCGCAACCGCGTGCCGGCCGAAGCGCTGGCGCTCGACCATCCGGGCGAGAAGATGGGCTGGCGGCTGGACCTGATCCTCGTCATGGTGGTCGGCGGGCTGGCCATGCTGCCGATCGGGCTCAACGTGCTGGGCTGGGGATTCGACGAGCTCTCGGCGCTCTTCTTCATCCTGGGCGCGGCGGCCGGTCTGCTGGCCGGCATGGGGATCGGCGGCACCAGCGAGGCATTCGGCGAGGGGTTCCGCCAGATGGCGGTGGCGGCGCTGCTGATCGGCTTCGCCAAGGCGATTTCCGTGGTGCTGGACGAGGGCCATGTGCTGGACACGATCGTGAACGGGCTCGCGACCCCGCTGGCCGGACTGCCGGCCACCGCCTCCGCCGTCGCCATGCAGGGCGTCCACACCCTCATCCATGTGCCGGTGCCGAGCGTCAGCAGCCAGGCGGTGCTCACGATGCCCATCCTGGTGCCGGTGTCGGACCTGCTCGGCATCGCGCGACAGGTGACGGTGCTCGCCTATCAGTACGGCGCGGGACTCTGCGAGATCGTGACGCCCACCAACGGCGCGCTGATGGCCATCCTCGCCGCAGCGGGCGTGAGGTTCGAGAAGTGGATCCGGTTTGCGCTGCCGATGTACCTGCTGCTGATGCTGCTGGGCGCGGTGGCCATCGCCGTCGGCGTGCACCTGCACTGGTAAGCTGCCCTACGCGCCATTCCTGATGGCGTCCTGCATCGCACGCGCCGAGGGCCACCGGTCCTCGGCGCGCTTGCTGAGGGCCCGCGCGATCGCCGTCGCGAATGGCACCGGCACGTCGGCGCGGATGGTGCGGATGTCCGGCGCCGGGTCCTGCAGGTGCTGGCGAATCACCACCATGTCGTTGAGTCCGGTGAACGGCGGCCGTCCGGTCAGCGCCTCGAAGAGCAGGCAGCCCAATGAATAGAGATCGCTCCGGTGGTCCAGCTCGGCCAGCGCGCCGATCTGTTCCGGGCTCATGTACGTGGAGGTACCCACCGCGATCCCCGATGCGGTGAGCTTGTCCGCCCCGGCCGCCTGCACCGCGCGGGCGATGCCGAAGTCCAGCAGCACCGCGCCTCCGTCCGGCGAGAGCATCACGTTGTCGGGCTTCACGTCCCGGTGCACGAATCCCTTGGCGTGCGCATGCTCCAGTGCGTCCAGCAATTCGTCGGCGAGGCGGGTGCCGTCGGGAATGGAGAGCGGCCCGCGGCTGATTGCCTCCTTGAGGGTGGGCCCTTCCACGAACGGCATCACGCAGTAGACCAGCCAGCCCGCCTCGCCCGATCCCAGCAGCGGCGCGATGTGCGGATGGCTCAGCTGGGACACGACCCGGATCTCGCGCAGGAAGCGGTCCGCCGCGACGCTGGTAAGCAGTTCCGGGTGCAGCACCTTGAGCGCCACGGTACGGCCCGACGGGTCCTGCGCGCGGAAAACCCGCGCGTTGCCCCCGCGCCCCACCTCGCGCTCCAGCTTGTACTGCCCGCCGAGCGCCTGCTCGACGACCGCCGTCATGTCACGCCCCACGCCGACCCCCCTTCACTGACTGCGCAGCACCCTCGTGCTTCCGTGTTTTCGTGTTTTCGTGCTTCGTACCTCAGAGCAGCAAATCCGTTCGCAGCAGCCCGCGCAGCCGCCACCAGATCGCGCCGCCGACGGTGGAGCGCCGCAGGGTGATGCGGGCAAGCCCGGTATTCCCCGCGCGCCACCCCGGCACCGCGAGGCGGATGCGGGCATAGCCCCGTCCGCCGGGCGCCTCGGGCCATACGCTCTCCACGATGCCCTGCGTGGTCCGGCCGTCGCGGAGGATGAGGCGGGCCGGCTGGCCCGGACGCACCAGCGTGGCGCCGGCGCCGGTGAGCGTCATGCGGGCCTCCAGCGCGCCGTCATCAATCAGCTCGAGCAGCGGCGAGCCGGCGTCGGCCCGGCGACCCTCGAGCAGGCCGGGCCGCGGCGTGGCCACCACACCGCCGTTCACGGCCCGAAGTGTCAGCGCCCGGTCGCGGGCCTCGAGTCCTTCCGCCAGCGCCGCCTCGCTGGTGAGCGCGGCATCCAGTTCCGCCGCCCGGGCCACGTCACCGGCAGCGCGGGCCGATTCCGCCCGGCGGGCCAGCGAGTCCCGGCGCCAGGCGGCCGACTCGGCCTCCTCCGCGAGCGCCGTGTTGCGAATGGTGAGCAGCGCGGTGCCCGGCGCGACCCGCATGCCCTCGCGCACGAGCACGGCGGCCACGACCCCGGAATCCGGCGCGGTCACGACCGACTGCATCGCCGGCGCGGCGACGAACGGACCGCTCACCGTGACCGGCCACGGCAGCAGGAGCACGACCAGCGCCACCAGCGCCGCGCCCAGCAGATATCGCCGGAACGGCGGCGACTGACGCCAGACTGCCCAGCGCGCCCTGAGCGCCCCCCGCGCGGTATGCCACCATTCCAGCATCCGGCTCCGGAGCATGAGGAACAGCGCCAGCAGCAGGGCCAGCGCCCCCAGCGCGCCGAAGACCCGCCGCACCCAGCCGTAGGCGGCGAAGCCCAGCACCACGAACACCATGCCGGCATAGGCGGCCGAGAGGATGCCGTACAGCAGCAGGATGCGCCGTTCGCGGGCATCACCGGGCGGCTCCGGAACGTCGAGGCCCAGCAGGCGGCGTTTCACGATCCAGCCGAGGCGCGCGGCCGCGCGCTGGCGCAGGTTGGGGATCTCCAGCCAGTCGCTCAGCGCATAGTAGCCATCCAGCGGCATCAGCGGGTTGGCGTTGGCGAACACGGTCGTCGCACCACCCACGACCACGGCGATCAGCGCGATGTCCGACACCAGCGTGCCCGGCTCCGCGGCCCACCAGATGACGGCGGCTGCCGCGGCCATCACCAGCTGGATCCACGATCCGGCCGCCGTGACCCAGAGCCGCGCCCGGAGCTCGGGAAAGGTCCAGGCGTCATTCACGTTGCAGTAGAAGGCGGGCTGGAAGTAGATCAGCATGGCGCCCATCTCGTGCACGTGGCCGCCGAAGTGCTTGCAGGTGACGGCGTGCCCCAGTTCGTGGATCACGATCAGCACCAGGCTGGTCCCCAGTACCAGCGCCACCTTGCCCACGGTGTAGCTCGACAGCGTGTAGAGCGAGGCCAGCCCCTGGTGAAATTCGGTCCAGCGCCCGATCACCACCAGTCCGTACACGAGGAAGAGCAGGATGGAGCCGCCGATGAAGCCCGGCGTGAACATCCACCGGAGGTGCGGCATCCATCGTTCGAGCATGCTGTCGGGGTCGCCGATGGACCAGCGCATCCGGAGGAGTTCACCCCGGAAGAGGGGCGCGCGGCGCCGCTGACGGCGCTCGGCACGGAGCCGCTCGAGTTCCAGCACCGTGCGCTCACCGACGGTGCGCTCCAGCAGGCCCATGCGCGAGAGTGACGCCACGAACCCGGCGAGCGCCCGTTCGCTGATCGGCACGCCCTCCTCGGCGAGCGCGGCCGCCGCCTCGGCCACGGTCTGGTCGCCGGTGAGCGACTGCATCACCGCGACCTCGACCGGACGCATCCGGAAATACTTGTGGGTCACCGGGTCCTTGACGATGAACGACTGCTCGCCGCGGTAGGTCTGTTCCACCAGCACCAGGTCGGCGCGGAGGCACGGGTGGCTGGTCACGGACCGGGACGGAGAATGGTGTCCCCTGCCACCAGGCCACGGGTGACCACCACGCGGCCGCCGCCGGCGTCCGCCCCGGTCACCACCGGCCGGGCGGCTGCGCGCCCGTGGTCCCACACGAGCGCCACCCCGTCCGGGGAGATCAGGTTGCGCGGCACCGCCACCAGGCGCTGTGGCATGCCGCCGAGACGCACTGTCACCGCCGACCCCGGCATCAGGTGGCGCGCACGCTCCACCTGCACCACATACTGGCGCGTGCCGCTGGCCGCGTCCACGATGGGAGCGGCGCGAATCACGCGCGCGATCGCTACTTCGCCGCCGGCGGCCGCGACCTGCGCGGCCGACCCGACCCGGATGCCGGCGGCGGCCGACTCGGGCACCTGCACGGCCGCCAGCAGCGGCGCGAGTGCGGTCACGCGGAAGAGCGAATCCCCCCGGCCCACCAGTCGTCCCGCGCGGGCGTAGCGGGCGCTCACCACGCCCGCGAACGGCGTCACGACGCGAGTCAGCTCGAGTTCCCGCCGGGCCTGGCGGAGGTTCAGCTCCGCCTGGTGCAGCTCCGATTCGGCGCGCTCGGAATCGGCGGCGGTGACCCCCCCGCCCTTCGCCAGCTCCCGCGTGCGCGACGCGGCGCGCTGCACGATGTCGAGGGAGTCCTGCGCTCGCGCCAGCGCGATCTCCTGGTCGGTGCTTTCCAGCTGGGCGAGCGCCTGGCCCGCACCGACCGGGGCGCCGAGGTCGGCCGAGATCCGCTGGATGATGCCCTGGGACCGGGCGTAGAGCACCGCGTCGTGTTCCACGTACAGCTGCGACGGCAGTTCCATCGGGACCGACACCGTGGCCGATTCCGCTACCGCCACCCCCGATGGCGGACGGGCACTGCCGCCGGCGGGCGCGTCCGGCGCTCCCTTGCACGCGGCGATGAGGAGCACGCCACCAAGGCATGACATCGTGATCCGCGGCATCATGGCTTCATCCTCCACCAGAGCAGCCGGGCCCACCGGGCCGGGGCGCGCACCACGCGACCCAGCAGCGACGCTGGTGCGGTCAGCACCTTGGCGTACGCCGCCATGCCGGGCCGGAGCAGGCCGTCGGCGTTGGGCACGGCGGCGCGCACCGGGTAGCGCACCGCGCCGCTGTCGGGGATCGGCAGCTCGCCGATGGAGGTGACACGCCCGTCAAAGGTGCGCTGCGGAAGTGCGTCCACGCGCAGGTGCACCCGGTCGCCCAGGCGCACGCGGGGCAGGTCCCGCTCATCCACCCCGAACTCGAGCTCCAGTGTGTCGGTGCGGCCCAGGGTGACGAAGGGATCGCCGGCATCGAGCCACACGCCGGTCAGCTGCTCGGGACGTGCGGTCAGCACGACGCCGGCGATCGGCGCGCGAATCGTGAGGCCGTCAATCTGTTCATCGGTGAGCGCGAGCTGCCGGCCCAGCGCCGCCGCGCGTCCCTGCTGCAGCTGCTGGGCTGCCGCATCGCCCCGGGCGGCGGCGCTGCTCGCGAGGCGCAGGGCCACGCCCTGGTCCGCGGCCAGCGCCTCGCGCCCCGCGCGGAGCCCCGGATCGCGCAGCATGGCGAGCACCGCGCCCTGGGACACGGCGTCTCCCTCATGCACCAGCACCCGCTCGATGGTGCCCGCGACCAGCGGCCGCACATCGGCGCGCGCCACCGGCAGGAACCGCGGTCCGGCGCCGCCCACGCGCAGCGGCCAGCGGATCAGCGTCACCGCGGCCAGCAGCACCACCCCGACGGCGAGCAGGGCACGCCGCCGCTGCTTCGGCAGCTCCATGAAGGCGCGGCGCCGGGCGGCCAGGCTGCCGAGCGTCTCGGCCAGCGGCACCTGGTGATAGAGCTGCGCGTTGCGCATGGCCACCGCGGTCTGGTTCGCGAGAACGCCGGCCAGCTCCTGCTTCTGCGGCGTGAGGAAGTCCGGCTCCCGCGCCTCGAACACCAGCACGCCGACCTGGCCCTCTTCATCGCCCAGCGGCAGGTAGAGGCCGCTCCGGATCTCCGCCGTGTCCAGGTCCTGCCCGAAGATCGTGACGAAGAGTCGCTCGGCGTCGGAGCCCGGCTCATGGCGGTCGGTGAGGTAGAAGCTCTCGCCCCGGCCCGCCGCCCACTCGGCCCGCGCCGCCAGGTCGCTGAGGCGCGGGTCCTTCTGGTCCACGGTGGCCTCGCCCGCCAGCGCGCGGATCTCGCACTTGCCGTGCTCGATGAGGCACGCGGCCCCGCGGTCGAACGGGAGCGCCCGCGCGGCCAGGTTCACCACCGAGCGGAGCACTCGGTCCAGGTCGAGTGTGGACGAGATTTCCCGGCTGATGTCCAGCAGGACCGCCAGGTCGGTCGCCCGCTTTTCGGACTGCAGCAGCTGGGCGTTCCGGATCGCGGTGGCGGCACTCGCGGCCATGCCTTCCAGCAGGGCGCGGTCGCCGGCGTCGAACGTCGCGGCGCCGCCGCGCTTGTTGGAGACCTGGATGGCGCCCACCGTGGTGCCCTGCGCCACCATGGCGGTGGCCATGACGGTGGACGCCGTGTCGGGGCCGGTGGCGTCCATTCCGGCCTGGTAACGGGGATCCTCGACCGCCTTGGTGACGATCGTGGTCCGCTGCCGGCTCGCGACATCGCCGACAAAGCCGGTCCCCACCGGCACCTGCGCACCCACCAGGCGGCTGCCCGCCCCGCCCACCGCCAGCATGCACCGGAGCATGTCGCCCTCGGCGATCCAGAGCGAGCCGCCTTCCGCCAGCACCGCCTTCAGTACGGTGCTGAACACCTGCGGCAGCAGGGCGTCAAGATCGAGCGAGGAGTTGAACTCCTGGCTGATGGCCTGCAACAACCGGAGCCGTTCGACCTCGGCCTGCAGGTCGGGCGCCTCCCGAGCGGCGTCGGCCACGTCATGCACCGTCACCCGTGGCTCCTCCGATGGACTGGGGTTTCACCCTCCATATGCAACGCAAACCGGCCGGTCCGCAAGGGTGCGAACCGGCCGGTGGACAGGAGCTGCCGTCAGCCGTGAGGAATCAGGCGAGCTTCACGGGGGCGATGCGCTCTTCCAGCTCCTGCACGCTGAACTCCACCGCGTCTGCCGTCTTGCCGGTCTGGTGCTTGATCATGTCCTTCTGCTCGGGCGTCAGCTGCAGGCGGATGTTCTCTTTCTTGGTCGACATGGTGTTCTCCGTAAAAGTGGACTCCAGTTGCGCCGACGCCCGATGGGGCCGGCGAGGTCACGCAGTCGGCGGGTACTTCATCGGCGCGATCCGCTCTTCCAGCTCCTGAACGGTGAACTCAACCGCGTCCGCGTTCTTGCCGGTCTGGCTCTTGACGAGCTCCTTCTGCTCCGGCGTCAACTGCAGGCGAATGTTCTCTTTCTTGCTGGACATGGCTGCCTCCGCGTGGGGACCGACTGCGCTAACGACGGGGGACAAGTTGCGGGGCCTGCGTGAATCCGGCGTGAATCGCCCTTGCCGGTCCGTGAAAGCGGGGTAGGTTGATTCCCTCCCCCCACCACCAGGAGCAGGCCATCGAGGGCCTTGTCCTGACTCTTCTCGGGCCTCCGGGCGTACGCCGAGCCGAGGCCCCCGAGGATGCCCTTCCACTGGGCGCCAAACCCTTGGCGCTCCTGGCTTTTCTCGCCATGGAACCGGGCGCCCACAGCCGGGAGCAGCTGGCCGCGCTGCTCTGGGGCGAGTCGGCCGACGAGGACGCCCGCACCTCCCTCCGCCAGGCCCTGGTTCACATCCGGCGCCTCCTGGGCGACGTACTCGAGGCCAATCGGGCGACCGTGCGCCTGGCCGCCCCGGTCATCTGCGATGCCCATCAGTTCATCACCGCCATGGAGCGGCGCGAGGCCGAGACCTTGCACCTGCGGGGTGGCCGGTTCCTCGAGGGGCTGAACGCGAGCGGCGCGCCCGCCTTCGAGGAGTGGGCGGAGGGACTCCGCCATCGGCTCGGACTGCTGCAACAGGAGGCGCTGCGGGTGGCCTGTCGCGACGCGGTGGCGCGCACCCGCTGGCGGGAGGCCCATCAGCTTGCCGAAGAGTGGCTCACGCATGATCCGCTCTCGGAAGAAGCGGCCTCCTTTGCGGTCGAGGCCTTGCATTGCCTCGGGCACCGATCCGAGGCACTGGCGCGCTACCGGCGCTTCCGGGAGCACCATCGGCAGGAAATGGGCGTGGGGCCCGGCGAGCGGCTCCAGGATCTCGCTCGTCGCATCGAGCGCGCATCGGCGTCAGCAGCGCCCGACCCGGAGGAGACGGAGGGGCCGCCGCGCCCGGCGTTCGAGGCCGACCTGGTCGGCCGTGAGCCGCAGTGGCGCACCCTCACCCGCCTCTGGAATTCGCTCCGCCGGGGCGGTGGCCGGGTGGTCCTGGTGGAGGGCGAGGCCGGTTCCGGCAAGAGCCGGCTGGTGTCCGAGTTCGCCCGCTGGGCGGGAACCCAGGGGGCGACGGTGCTCCGCGGCGAGGCGCATCAGAGCGCGGTCAGCACCCCGTTCAGCGCGGCCGCCGAGCTCCTGCGCAGCGCGCTGGGAGCGCCCGCCCTGGCGGGCACCGATCCCGAGTGGCTGGCGGTGGCGGCGCGCCTCGTGCCCGAACTGCGGCGCCGGTTCCCGGCCATCCCGGCACCGCCGCCGGCCGGGCGCGCCGAGGAGCCATCGGTCCTGCTCGAGGGCATCGTGCAGCTGCTGCTCTCGCTGGGAGCGGACGAGCCGGCGGTCATCACGCTGGACGACCTGCAATGGTGCGACGCCGAGTCGGTTGCCTGTCTCCAGACGCTGATCCGCCGGCTCGATCGGGCGCCGCTCCTCCTGATCCTCAGCGTGACGGTCGGCGACCTGGGCCGCGGCAGTGCGCCGTTCCAGCTGGTGCAGTCGGCGCGGGCAGATGCGCGCGCCGCAACCCTGGCACTCACGCCGCTTTCCGAATCCGACGTGTGGCGACTGGTGCGCCAGCTGGGCAACGTGCGCACGCCGACGGGGGCGCGTCACTTCGCGCGGCGCCTCCACTCCGCCACCGATGGCAACCCGTTCCACATCATCGAGACCCTCAAGACCATGTTCTCCCAGGGCCTGCTCGGCGTCACGCCGATCTCGCGGGAGTGGGTGGTGCCGTCCTCGATCGGGCCGGAGCACTTCGCCCGGATTCCCCTGCCCCGCTCCGTGAGCCAGACCATCGGCGACCGCATGGCGCGCCTCTCCGAGGACCTGCGCGAGCTCCTCGCCTCGATCGCCATCGCGGGCGGCCCGGTCGGGGTGGATGTGCTGAGCCACGTGCACGGCATGTCCCGCATGCGCATCGCGGCCCTGGCGGACACGCTGATCGAGCGGCATCTCGTGGAGGAGGAGGACCGGGCGTACCGTGTCGCGCACCCGGTGACGGCGGATGTGATCCGGGGCGAACTGTCCGTGGCACGACAGGCGGAGGTCCATCTCGCCCTGTCGCTGGGCCTGGAGGCCGCCGCCGCCGGGGAGATGCCCGCGGAAATGGTGGGGCGCATCGCCTGGCATGCGCGCCGCGGAGGCGACGGCGCGCGCGCGGTGGAGTATGCCCTTCGCGCCATGACGCTGGCGGAATCGCGCTCGGCATGGGATGAAGCCTTCGGCTGGCTCTGCCTGGCGGCGGAAGCGGGGCCGGCGCGCCGCCAGGAATTCGAGGGAGTTGCCGCGACGCTCGCGATGCGGGCCGGATGGAGCACCGTTCCATCCCTGGATCGCGGTCCGCGCCGGAAGACGGGCACGGAGCCGGCCGTGATGGATCTCCGCGTCCAGGCTGCTGAGCGCCCCGCCGACTAGCCGTCCACCAACGCCGCCAGCACCCGCTCGTCCGCCAACCCGGTGTGCCGCATCGTCTCTTTTCCCCCGCGAAACGCGATCATGGTCGGGATGCCCCGAATGCCGTAGCGCTGGCTCACCGCCGGATAGGCATCGGTGTCCAGCTTCAGGACCAGTACGGAGCCGGTCCGCTGCGCGGCAAAGCTGTCGAGGGCCGGGCCCATCATCCGGCAGGGCCCGCACCAGTCGGCGTAGAAATCCACCAGGATCGGCACCCCAGTCTCCTGGATCACCTTGTCGAAATCCGCCTCGGTCACCTTGATCGGCCGGTCCAGCCGCATCGGCCGGTGGCACTCCCCGCAGGTCGGCCCGGCCGCGATCCGGGCCAGGTCCACCCGGTTGAGCCGGCCGCAGAAGATGCAGCGCACCAGCGCGTTGCGTGTGTCCGACGACGGCCCCATGGCATCTCCCCAGAGCGGTGACTTGAGCCGGGCTTGACCCCGGCACCAATAATGCGTGACAGGAACGTGAAGGGAACAGGCCATCTGGCACCGGGGTTCCTTGGGCATGAGCGAATTGATCATCCGTGAGATCGGTCAGGACGACGACTTCGGCCACTGGTTCCATGAACTCCTCGAAATCGAGAGCGAGGGGTCCACTGCCATCGGGCCGGCGGACGATCGTTATCTGGTGCTGAGCAACGAGATCGGCGACTGGATCGGCGGCCTCCGCTTCACGCTCCGGGGCGGCGTCGCCCAGCTGATCGAGATCGGCGTCACCCCGGCGGAGCGAAGTCAGGGGCACGCGCACCGCCTGCTGGCTGCCTTCGAGGCGCGTGCCACCGAGGAAGGTGCCCATCTGGCAGAGTTCTGGACCGACGACCTGGGAGCCGAGGGGCTGCTTGCGGCCATGGGGTGGCGCCGGGTGATGCTGCGGGAACGTTATCTTGGCGGTCACGCCTGGCTGCTGATGGAAAAGGAACTCGTGCAGGGCTGATCCCGGTGCTGGCGGAAACACCGCGCCCCCGCGTCGCCGTCCGATGCGGGGGCGTTCCATTCCGGTTACCTTGATGGCATGACTCTCACCGACGCCGCCCGTCGCCTGCTCTCCAAGGTCGAGGTGCTCGAGGACCTTGAGCCGAAGGTGCGCCAGCTCATGACCGTGCATGAGGAGAAGCGGGAACTCTGGTTCCCGGCTGATCTCATGGGTCCAGCGCCGGACGAGTGCCCGGACACCCACCGTGCGGCCCTCCGGAAGCGCGCGGAAGGCATCCCCGATAGCGTGCGCGCCGCGCTTGCCGTGAACCTCCTCACCGAGGAGGGCCTTCCCCATTTCCACCGCCTGCTGGCGGTCTATCTGGGGAACGAGAGTCACTGGCACCGGTGGAACAATCTCTGGACCGCGGAGGAAGACCGTCACGGCCAGGTCCTGCATGACTACGCCCGTGAGGCCTCGATCTTCAACCAGCGCCGGCTCGAGGAGATGCAGTTCGAGTACCTGCGGGCGGGGTTTGCGCCGGCCTGGGACCGGGATCCCTACCGGGTGTTCGCGTACACCACCGTACAGGAGCGCGCCACCCAGCACTCGCACGCCGCCACGGGCGAAATCATCAATCAGTACGATGAAGGCCTTGGCATGATCCTGGACCGGATCGCGCGGGAGGAAGCGCGCCATTTCGCCTTCTACCGGACCATCATGAAGGAGATCCTGGACCGGGATCCCGACCAGGCGCTCCAGTCGATCGTGCTGGTGCTGCCCAGCATCGACATGCCGGGACACACCATGCCGGGCTTCCGTGAGCTCGCGGACGTGATCCGGCGGTCCGGCATCTACGGTCCGCGCGATTACCTGCGGATCGTCCAGGAGCAGATCAAGTTCTGGCGGATCGAGACGCTCGAGGGGCTGACCGAGCTCGGTCGCATCGCGCAGGAGAAGATTCTCTCGATTCCCGACCGTCTGGCGCGCGTCGCCGAGGCGATCGAGACGCGCAGCAAGGCCAAGACCTTCAGCTTTGACGTGGTCTTCAACCGGGAATTCGCCCTCGAATGAAGTGGGCGATGGTGCTCGCCGTGGCCGGGCTCTCCGCCGCCTGCGGGCACAAGAAGGCGCCGGCACCCGTCGACACCCGCCCGCGCACGGCGGCGGATTCCGCCGAGACGGATGCGACGTACCTCGGCAAGGAAGTGTACCACCTGCTGGACCTCGCCTCCGACTACCGCGGTTCCCACCGCGGCCGCCTGCCGCGCAGTCTCCGTGACCTCGGCACCGACAGCCTGACGCACGACCTCGCGCGCAGCATCGATGCGTCGGGGAGCGCCTTCAGCGCGCAGGCCGCCTTCCGGAATCCGGCCGGCCACCACTGGGCCTCCTGCCGCGGCGACCTCAAGGTGCTGGAGGACGCCGTGCTCGGCACCGGCCGCTATACCCTGCAGTGCGCCTCTCCCACCGGCGATTCCGCCCAGGTCCAGGCGGGCGGAGCGCTGGAGTAGCATGGTCGGCGAGCTGTATTTCGGCTTGCGGATCATCGTCGTCCTCGCCGTCATCTTCACGGTCGTCGTCGCCGTCACCCACGGCCTGGTCCGCGGGCAGAAGCTCGCGGCTTTCGGCTGGTGGGCGCGTGCCGTCCGCCGGGTGAGCGATCCGGTAGTCCAGCCGATCGAGCGCCGTCTGGTGCGGGCCGGCGGCAACCCGCAGCATGCGACCCTGTGGCTGATGGCGCTCTCGGTGGTGCTGGGCCTGGTGCTGCTCTGGTTCTACCGCTGGCTGGTCGGCACGGTCGCCGGCCTGGCCTACATGGCGCAGGGCGGCCCGCAGGTGTGGATCGCGGAACTGGTGCACTGGGTCTTTGCCGTCCTGAAGATCGCCCTCATCGTGCGGGTCATCGGCAGCTGGCTTGGCGCCACGCCCTACACCCGGTGGATGCGCCCCTTCGTCACGCTCACCGAGTGGATGCTGGCGCCGCTCCGGCGCGTCATCCCCACGATGGGCATGCTCGACTTCACGCCGCTGGTCGCCTACTTCATCCTGATCTTTGCCGAACGGGCGGTGATGCGCCTGCTGCTCGGCTGATGGCGTGGTCCGAGGAGCGCCCGGAGGGGCTGCTGCTGCGGATCCTGGTCCAGCCTCGCGCCTCGCGCAGCGAGGTGGTCGGGCCGCACGGAGATGCGCTGCGTGTCCGGCTGGCGGCGCCACCAGTGGATGGTGCCGCGAACGAGGAGCTGGTACGCCTGCTGGCGCGGGAGTACCGCGTGCCACGCGGCGCCGTGGAGCTCGTGAAGGGCACCACGGGACGGCGGAAGGTCGTGATCATCAGAGGTGGCCTTAACTCCCGGCGGCCGATGGGTTAGTTTCCGGCATCCCGATTCCGTGGCGATTTGCGCTGCTTGCGGCCACGTAAAACATCCGCTAAAACGCGTGCCTGGAGTATCGTTGAGCACCTCACCCGCATCACCATTCACGCGCAGCTCCCGTCTGGCCCGCCTCGAGGCGCTCCTTGCCGAGCGCATCCTCGTGCTCGACGGCGCCATGGGCACCATGCTGCAGCGGCACCGCCTGGACGAGGCCGCCTTCCGGGGCGAGCGGTTCGCCGCCTGGCCGCGGGACCTCAAGGGCGACAACGACCTGCTGCTGCTCACCCAGCCGGCCATCGTGGCGGATGTGCACCGGCAGTACCTCGCCGCCGGCGCCGACATCATCGAGACCAATACGTTCAACGCGACCCGGATCGCCCAGGCAGATTACGGCGCGGAGTCGCTCGTTGCCGAGTTGAATCGCGAGGGCGCCCGCCTGGCGCGCGCCGTGGCCGACGAATTCGAGGCGGCCGACCCCTCCCGCCCCCGGTACGTGGCGGGAGTGCTTGGTCCCACCAACCGCACCGCCAGCATCTCGCCGGACGTGAACGATCCCGGCGCGCGGAACACGTCGTTCGCGGCCCTGGCCGAGGCGTACGAGGAGGCCGCCGCCGCGCTGGTGGAAGGCGGCGCCGACCTGCTGCTGATCGAGACCGTCTTCGACACGCTCAACGCGAAGGCCGCGATCTTCGCGATCGAGAGCCTCGTCGCCCGGGGTGGACCGCGGCTGCCGGTGATGATCTCCGGCACCATCACCGACGCCAGCGGCCGGACGCTCTCGGGCCAGACCGCAGAAGCATTCTGGTACAGCGTGGCGCACGCGGCGCCGCTCAGCATCGGCCTCAACTGTGCCCTCGGCGCGAAGCAGCTGCGCCAGTACGTGCAGGATGTCGGTCGCGTGGCGCCGGTGTACGTGAGCGCGCACCCCAACGCCGGCCTCCCGAACGAGTTCGGCGGCTACGACGAGACGCCGGAAACAATGTCCACCCAGCTCCGGGAGTGGGCGGAGCACGGACTGGTGAACATCGTGGGCGGCTGCTGCGGCACCACGCCGGATCACATCGCTGCCATCGCGTCCGCCGTGCGCGGCCTGACGCCCCGGCAACGGCCCGCGGTACCGCCGGCCACCCGGCTGGCCGGACTGGAGCCGCTGATCATCAAGGACGACTCACTCTTCGTGAACGTGGGCGAGCGCACCAACGTCACCGGGTCCCGGCGCTTTGCGAAGCTCATCCTCGGCGGGGAGCACGAGGCGGCGCTCGAGGTGGCGCGCCAGCAGGTGGAAAACGGCGCGCAGATGATCGACGTGAACATGGACGAGGGCATGCTGGATGCCGAACGGGCCATGGCGACCTTCCTCAATCTCGTGGCCTCGGAGCCCGCCATCTCCCGCGTGCCGGTGATGATCGACTCCTCGAAGTGGTCGGTGATCGAGGCCGGGCTCCGCTGCGTCCAGGGGAAGGGCGTGGTGAACTCCGTCTCGCTCAAGGAGGGCGAGGGGCCGTTCCTGGAGCATGCGCGGCTGGCGCGCCGCTACGGCGCGGCGGTGGTGGTGATGGCCTTCGACGAGGAGGGCCAGGCGGACACGGTGGAGCGGCGGGTCGCGGTCTGTGCACGGGCCTATCGCCTGCTGACCGAGCAGGCCGGCTTCCCGCCCGAGGACATCATCTTCGACCCCAACGTCTTCGCGATCGGTACCGGCATCGAGGAGCACGCGGGATACGCGGTCGCCTATATCGAGGCGACCCGCCGCATCAAGGAGCAGCTTCCGCGCGTGCTGGTGAGCGGCGGCATCAGCAACGTCTCGTTCTCGTTCCGCGGGAACGATCCGGTGCGCGAGGCGATCCACGCCGTCTTCCTCTACCATGCCATCGCCGCCGGCCTGGACATGGGCATTGTCAACGCCGGCCAGCTCGCCGTGTACGATGACATCGAGCCCGCCCTGCTGGAGCGGGTGGAGGACCTGGTCCTCAACCGGCGCCCCGACGCCACCGAGCGGCTGCTGGAGGTGGCCGACGCGGCGGCCCGGAGCAGCCGCGAGAGCGGCCCGGACCTCTCCTGGCGGAAGCAGCCGGTGGGTGAACGGCTCACGCATGCGCTGGTGGAGGGAATCGCGGATTTTGTCGTGGAGGACACTGAGGAGGCGCGCCAGCAGGCCGCCCGGCCGCTCGACGTGATCGAGGGCCCGCTCATGGACGGCATGAATGTCGTCGGCGACCTGTTCGGCGCCGGGAAGATGTTCCTGCCGCAGGTGGTGAAGAGCGCCCGGGTGATGAAGCGGGCGGTGGCGCACCTGCTGCCGTTCATGGAAGCGGAGAAGTCCGCCGACGCGCAGGCGAAGGGCCGGATCCTGCTCGCCACCGTCAAGGGCGACGTGCACGACATCGGCAAGAACATCGTCGGCGTGGTCCTGCAGTGCAACAACTACGAGGTGATCGATCTCGGCGTCATGGTCCCGGCCGCGAAGATCCTGGAGGCGGCCGCCGAACGGAACGTGGACATCATCGGCCTTTCCGGACTCATCACGCCGTCACTCGAGGAAATGACCTTCGTCGCGAGCGAGATGGAGCGCACCGGGCTGGACCTGCCGCTCCTGATCGGCGGCGCGACGACCTCGCGGGCGCACACCGCGGTCAAGATCGAGCCGGCCTACCGCCGCGGCCCCACGGTGCATGTGGCGGACGCCTCCCGCGCGGTGGGCGTGGTGGGGAGCCTGCTCAGTCCGGAACAGCGCGCTGACTATGCCGTCCGCGTGCGTGACGAGTACCGCGCCCTCCGGGAGGAGCGCTCGAGCCGCCGGGCCGGCGAGCGCCGGGTCACGATCGAGGAGGCGCGCGCCAACCGGCTGGTGCCGGACTGGGCGCGGCCGGTGCCGGTGCCCGCGTTCACCGGTGTCCGCCACCTGAGGGACTACCCGCTCGCCGAGCTCCTCCCGCGCATCGACTGGACGCCGTTCTTCCAGTCGTGGGAGATGCGCGGGCACTACCCCGACATCCTGAACGACCCGGTCCAGGGCAAGGCGGCGACGCAGCTCTTCGACGACGCCCGGACGCTGCTGGCGCAGCTGGTGGCGGGAGGCCGCCTCCGGGCGGCTGCGGCCTTCGGTTTCTGGCCCGCCGCCGCCCGCGGCGACGACCTCGTGCTCCGCCTCTCCGATGGCGGCGAGGCGGTATCGCGCACCCTGCGGCAGCAGATGCAGAAGGGAGCGGGACGCGCCAACCTGGCGCTGGCCGACTTCGTGGCGCCGGAGGGCAATGGCATCACCGACTATGTGGGGCTCTTCGCCGTGACCGCCGGCCTGGGTGCGCCGGAGCTGATCGCCGAGCGGCGCGCGCAGCACGATGACTACAGCGCGATCCTCATCGAGGCACTCGCCGACCGGCTGGCCGAGGCGTTTGCGGAGCGCCTGCATGAGCGGGTGCGCAAGGAGTTCTGGGGCTACGCGACGGATGAGCAGCTCGACAACGGCGCGCTGATCCGCGAGCAGTACCAGGGCATTCGCCCCGCGCCCGGCTACCCGGCATGCCCCGACCACACCGAGAAGGGCGCCATTTTCCAGCTGCTGGATGCTCCCGCCGTGGGCATCACCCTGACCGAGAGCTGCGCCATGCAGCCGGGCGCCTCGGTCAGCGGGTATTACTTCTGGCGTCCGGAAGCACAGTACTTCGGCCTCGGCCGCATCGGCCCGGACCAGGTGGCGGACTACGCCGCCCGGAAAGGGTGGACGGTGGCGGAGACGGAGCGCTGGCTCGCCCCCAACCTGGGCTACGAGCCGTGACGCTCCGCGACCTGCTGGCCGACGGCCGCGTCCACGTGGTGGATGGCGCCATGGGCACGATGCTCTATGCGCGCGGCGTCTTCCTCAACGTCTGCTATGACGAGCTCAACCTCCGCCAGCCCGACCTGGTGCGGGAGATCCACCGGGAATACCTGAAGGCCGGCGCCGAGCTGATCGAGACCAACACCTTCGGCGCCAATCCGCTCAAGCTGGCGAGCCACGGGCTCGCGAGCGACACGGAACTCATCAACCGCACCGCCGCCGGCCTCGCGCGCGAGGCGGCCGGCAACCGTGCCCTGGTGCTCGGTGCCGTCGGACCGCTGGGTGTGCGGGTGGAGCCGTTCGGCGAGCTGGGCCTCGACGAAGCTCGGGACGCCTTCGCCATGCAGGTGCGCGGCCTCGTGACGGGCGGCGTTGACGGATTCGTCCTCGAGACATTCAGCGACGTATCCGAGCTGGGTGCGGCGATCCGCGCGGTCCGGGCGCAGACGGACCTGCCGATCATCGCGCAGATGACCATCGGCACCGACGGCCAGACGCACTTCGGCACCGGGCCGGC
>DASTBA010000133.1:0-2034 GCA_035712285.1 Gemmatimonadales bacterium
GCCGCGACGGCGAGGCCGATCTCGTCGGTTCCCTCCCGTGCCGCGGTGTAGTGGTCCTTCCCCATCTCCACGTGCCGCACGATGTTCTCGCGCACCACGATGGCGTCGTCGATCAGGATGCCGATCGCCAGCGAGAGGCCGAGCAGCGACATGGTGTTGAGCGTGAACCCGAAGGCCCACACCGCGATGAACGACGCCAGCACCGACACCGGCAGCGCCAGGCCGGTGATGACGGTGGACCGCCACGAGTTGAGGAACAGGAAGACGACGAACACCGTGAGCAGGGCGCCTTCCAGCAGCGCCTCCTCCACGTTCCGGACCGCCGCGTGCACCCGCGTGCCGGCATCCACCACCACGCTGAGTTTCGCCTCCTCCGGCAGCTTCTTCTCGAGCTCCCGGACCCGCGCCTGGATCCGCGCGCTCACGTCGGTGGTGCTGTAGCCGCGCGACTTCTTGATGTCGATGCCCACCGCCTCGGTGCCGTTGAACAGCGCAAGACTGCGCTGGTCCTCGGTGCCGTCGTGCACCGTGGCCACCTGGCCCAGCCGGATGATGCTCCCGTTCCGCTCCGCCACCACCAGCTGCTCGAACTCGGCGGGGCCCAGCAGCCGCCCCTTGAGGCGGATGGAGCGCTCATCCAGCGTGCCGGTCACCCGGCCCACCGGCGCGGCGAGGTTCTGGAGTCCCAGCGCCTGGACTACCTGCGCCACGCTCACCCCGCTGGCCTGCAGCGCCTCGGGGTGGAGCTCCACGGTAAGCTCCCGCTCCAGCTTGCCCACCACGTTGACTTCCGCCACGCCCGGGATCGAGCGCAGCTCGCGGGTGATGCCGGGGTCCGCGATCCGGGTGAGCTCGGCCGGGGTGAGCTTGTCGGAGTTGAGCGCCAGCGACACGATCGGGAGGTCGGTGTCGTTCATCTTCTTGATGATCGGCTCTTCCAGCTCGTCGGGCAGGTCGGAACGGATCTCGGAGATCGCGTCCCGGATGTCCTGGGTCGCCTCCGCCAGCGGCTTCTCGAACTGGAATTCGATCAGGATGAAGCCGAAGCCGTCCTCCGCCGAACCCATCACCTTCTTGACGCCGCTGATGGAGGAGATCGCCTCCTCCACCGGGTCCAGCACTTCCTTCTCCACGCCGTCGGGCGAGCCGCCCGGATAGATCAGCGCAACCGAGACGTACGGCGGCGCCACCTCGGGGAACTCGTCGGTCTTGAGCCGGAGCAGCGAGAACAGCCCGAACACCACCAGCGCCAGCATGGTGACGACGGTAACGATCGGGCGGCGGATCGCGAAATCACTGATGAACACTGGTGTCCACCGCCTCTCCCGCCGCGCGCACCCGCGCCGTGGTGCCGGGCGTCAGCCCCTGGGCCGTGCCGAGCAGCACCGTATCTCCGGCGGCGAGGCCGCTGGTGATCTCGGTGCGCTCGGTGGCGTTGTCCACCATCCCCACCGCCACGTCCAGCTTCTCCACCCGCCCGCTCCTGAGCCGCATGGTGAAGGGCCGCACCCCGCGCGTGTCCACTGCCTCCGACGGCACGACCACCGCCGTCCGCGAATCGGTGGCGACACGCCCCTCGGCGTAGAGCCCCGCCACCAGGGAATTCGAGCGGTTGGGCACCGCCACGATCACCCGCACCTGGCGCGTGGCCGGGTCCACCGCCGGATTCACCCGCTCGATCTTCCCCTCGAACGCGCGGCCCTGGTAGCCGGTGACGGAGAACTTCACCGGGATTCCCACCTTCACCTGGCTCAGCTGCTCCACCGGCACGGTGGCTTCGAGCCGCATGGTGGAGGGATCCACCACCGAGAAGAGTGCGGTGCCGGGCGAGACCACGTCGCCCTCGCTGACGCTCGCCTCGCTCACGATGCCGCTGAACGGCGCCCGGATGCTCGCCTTGGCCAGCTGGCGGTCAGCGGAAGTCGCGCGCGAGCGGGCATCGGCGGCGGCACCCTCGGCGTTCCTGAGCGTGAGCTCCGCCGACTCCAGCTCCCGGTCCGCCACCGCGCCGGCGTCGTGCAGGCGGCGGGTGCG
>DASTBA010000134.1:0-2293 GCA_035712285.1 Gemmatimonadales bacterium
CGGCGCCTTGGCACTGCCTTGCGCGAGGACCGTGGCCGGGCAGCGGCGGGCGAACGTCTGGAGCTGATCCCGGACCGCGAACGCGCTGTCGGAGACGCGAGCGAGGCCCATGCCGACCCATTCGCAGCCGGGATTCTCCTGGCGCGCGTCGAAATAGGTGCGGGCGGCCCAGAACGCCGCCTCGGGGAACACATCCGACTGCGGGAAGTCGGTGCGGAGGCGTTCGAGGTCGCGCATGGCGGCCGGCAGGTTGCCGCCGGCGAAATCCAGTTCCGCGAGCTGCAGCAGTGCATTGTCCGCCCACGCCGAGAGCGAGTGCTCGACGACGACCTTCTGGAGGGTGCGGCGCATCGAGTCGGCGTCGGTCATCAGCAGGGCGGAGGTGTAGAGCACTTCCGGATAGAGCTGGTCTGCCGGCGTCGTGGTCCGGAGGATCGCGGCGACGGCTGCCTGCGCCGAATCCCGGCGCCCTTCCTGGGCAAGGGCGATTGCAGCCTCGAGCCGCGGATCGCTCTGCGCGGCGGCAGGTGCGGGTGCGACCGCCATCAGCGCGCTGGCCGCGGCCGCGGCGATGAACGGGCGTCTCATGCGCGCGCCTCGAGCACGCCACCGCCCTGGGCCAGGCGCATGATCATGTCGGACAGGATGCCGTGTTCATCGGAGAGGGTGGTGTTCTTGAGCGCGCGGTCAGCGGCGAGCACGTCGGCGAGCGCCGCCCGGATGCGCGGTGCCGGCCACGTCGGCGCCCAGCGCGCCCAGAGGTCGGCTTCTTCCCCCCAGGAACCGAGGCCGAAGAGCCGTGCCGCGCGGATCGTGCTGAACGCGGCATCCCGGAGCGACTTTCCCGACTGCCGCCGGTCGAACGCCGAGCGCGTGATCCCGACACCGATCAGCGTCGTGCCGAGGAGGGAGACGAGCCGCACGCCGCTGACGCCCGGCAGGTCCAGCACCCGCGGCAGCAGGGTGACGGCGCGGCCGGGGTCGTCGTTCATGATGGCGTCGCGCCAGTCGTGCTGCGTCTCTCCGCTGCGCACGCCGACGAGGTCGCCGACCAGTTCGGTGGTGATGGTGGTGCCGGCTGCCAGCGAGCCGAGCTTCTCCACCTCGATCCGGATGGCGCCGAGGTCGGCGCCGGTGGCGCGGAGCAGGTGCTCCATGGCGCCGGGCGCGAACACGAGGCCGCGTTCGGCGGCGCGCTTCTCCAGCCAGGCCTGCGCCTCTTCCGCGGTGGCTGCCGCGCACTCGAGCGGCGTGGCGTGCTTGAGGAGTTCCTTGTCGGGGTTCTCCTCGCCGGAGCCCTGCACCAGCAGCAGCACGGTGGTGGGGGACGGGTGCTCGAGATACCGGATCACGGCGGACCGGGACCGGGTGCGGCGCTTCCACTGTTCCACGTCGCGGATGATGACGAGGCGGCGGTCGGCCATCATGGGCACGGTGGTGCAGAGCGCCTCCACCGCTTCAGGATCGAGGGTGGCGGCGGAGACCTGGTCCAGGTTGAAGTCGCGCATGCCTGGATCGAGCAGCCGGTCCACCATGTAGCGGATGGTCTCGTCCTTGTTCGCGTCTTCCGGGCCGTAGAGGTAGTAGGCAGGTTCCGGCGCGCCGCGCTTGACCGCGGCGGCCATCGCCTTCATCGCGCGGGAAGCCATCGGGGAAGTCTAGCCGGAAAGACGGGAAGGCGGGAGGATCGGCAGGACGGCAAGACGGGCAGGGCGGGCGAGGCGGGCAGGTGGTTATGGGAGGGGCCAGGCGTTGCGTCGCCAGGCATCAGCGAGCCAGATGGCGCAGAGGGTCTTGGCGTCCTGGATCTCGCCGGCCCGGGCCATCTCGATGACGCGGGACCAGGGCACGGTGTGCAGCTCGACGAACTCATCGGCTTCGCGGGCCGCGGCGCCCGGCGTGAGGCCGGTGGCGCGGAAAAGGTGGATCCGTTCGTCGGTGAACCCGGGGGTCGTGAGGATCGTGCCGAGGGGTTCCATCGTGGCGGCGCGGTAGCCGGTTTCCTCCTGGAGCTCGCGATGCGCACAGGTGACCGGGAGTTCCGCGGGCTCCAGGCGGCCGGCGGGGATCTCCCAGATGAATCCGTCGGCGGCATGGCGGAACTGGCGGATCAGGATCGCCCGCGGGTCGGCGGCAGCCGGGTCATCGAGGCAGGGCAGCACCGCCGAGGCGCCGGGATGGCGGATCATCTCGAGGGTGCCCTCGGAGCCGTCGGGGAACCGCACGCCGTCGAGGTCGAGATTCAGCACTCGGCCGGTATATAGGCGGCGGGAGGAGAGGAGGGGCATGGGGT
>DASTBA010000135.1:0-8798 GCA_035712285.1 Gemmatimonadales bacterium
CGCGCGAACCCTGTGGCGGACGGCAGCATGTGCGGCAGGGAGGTGTCGTGCGCGGAATAGAGGTCGAGGTCGAAGAAGCGGGCGCCGGGAATGTGTCCGGCGAGAAACTCCTCCTTCGCATTCCGCCCGGCCGACGGGAGATACCAGGAGCAGTCGAGCACCTGAAGACCGGGATCCTCCAGGTGCCCGGCGAGCCAGGCAACGGAAACCAGCGGCGGGAGGGACATCGGGGCGTCAGTCGTGCGCGCGCTCGAATTCCTTCATGAAGGAAAGCAGCGCCTCGACGCCCGCCTTCGGCATCGCGTTGTAGATGCTGGCCCGCATCCCGCCAGTGGAACGATGCCCCTTGAGCCCGCTCAGCCCGCGCTTCGACGCCTCGGCGAGGAACGCCGCATCGAGCTCGTCGCCGGTGGTACGGAAGCAGACGTTCATCCGCGACCGGCTTCCCTTCTCGGCGCTGCCGCTGTAGAGCTTGCTCTGGTCCAGGAAATCGTAGAGCAGCGCCGCCTTGGCCTCGTTCTGCTGCTGCATCGCCGTGAGCCCGCCGCCGGCCCGGATCCACTTGAACACCTCGCCCATGATGTAGATCCCGAAGGTGGACGGGGTGTTGTAGAGCGACTTGGCCTTGGCGTGGGTGCGGTACTGCAGCATGGTGGCGAGGTCGGTCCGGCCCTTTTCGACCAGGTCCTTGCGGATGATGACCAGCACCACCCCGGAGGGGCCCAGGTTCTTCTGCGCACCGGCATAGATGAGCCCGTACTTCGTGACGTCGATCGGACGGCTGTAGATGTCGCTCGATGCGTCGCAGACCAGCGGCACGCCGGCCGGCGGCACCGGCTCCGTCATCCACTGGGTGCCGTAGATGGTGTTGTTGGAGGTGTAGTGCACGTAGGCCGGGCTCGCGGAGTATTGCGCAGCGCTCGCCGCGGGGATGTACGAGTGATGCCGGTCCGCGCTGGACGCTGCCTCGTGCACGGTGCCGACCCGCTTCGCTTCCACCACCGCCTTCTCCGACCAGACACCGGTCACGAGATAGTCCGCGGTGCCGCCGGCCGGGAGCAGGTTGAGCGGCACCATGGCGAACTGGAGCGACGCCCCGCCCTGCAGGAAGAGCACGTGATAATCGTCCGGGATCCCGGCCAGTTCGCGGCAGGCCGCCTCCGCCTCCGCGATCACCGCGTCGAACACCTTGCCGCGGTGACTGTGTTCCATGATCCCGATGCCGCTGCCGCGGATGTTCCAGATGTCCTGCTGCGCCTGCTTGAGGACGCTCTCCGGCAGGACCGCCGGCCCCGCACTGAAGTTCCAGATCCGATCGCTCATGACTTCCCTTCCCGGTTCACGCGCCATCATCGAGGCGCGACAGGTCCACCTTGATGACGTCCGGATTGCCGGCGGCGATCGCGTCCATCGCCGCCTGGTCGGGCGCGGTGTCCAGGTGAATGCGCGCCAGCGTGGCCTGGGCGCCATGATAGATGATGTTCTCCACCTCTTCCACGTTGATCTTCCGGTCCGACAGCACCCTGAACACGTGCGCCAGCACGCCGGGGCGGTTCCGGTGCCGCACCGAGAGCACGTGCGTCGCGGTGCTCTTGGCCAGGCGGTTCACGCAGTTGGGGACGCTGCCCCGCTCCACGAACGCCCCGACGATGCGGATCACCTCGTGCGCGATGGCCACCTGCGCCTGCTCGGTGGATGCGCCGACGTGGTGCGTGACGTAGACGCCGGGTTCCTTCACGAGCGGGTTCTCGATGGTGCCGCCGGACCCCGCCGGCTCCTGCTGGAAGACGTCGAGCCCCGCCCGGATGCCGCGGGCCCGCACCGCCTCGGCCAGCGCCGCCTCATCCACCACCGATCCGCGTGAGGTGTTGACGAGATAGGCCCCGGGGCGCATCGCGGCGAGGAACTCCTTCCCCACCAGGTGCTTCGTCTCCGGCGTGCTGGCGACATTGATGGTCACCGCATCGCTCACCCGCGCCACTTCGATGGGTGACTCGCAGTAGGTGACTCCCAGCTCCTCGGCGAGTTCCACCGTGAGATTCCGGGACCACGCCACCACGTGCATGCCGAAGGCGCGGGCGCGGCCCGCCACCTCGCGGCCGATCTGCCCGAGGCCCACGATGCCGAGCGTCCGGCCAAAGAGGCCGCGGGCCTTGCTGTACTCCCCCTTGGCCCAGGTGCCGGCCCGGCTGTCCCTCACCTGGTCGGGAATGCGGCGGTCGCAGGCAAGCAGGAGTCCCATGACGAGCTCGGCCACCGCCACTGAATTCCGTCCCGGGCAGTTGGACACGAACACGCCGTGCGCCGACGCGGCCGCCACGTCGATCGTGTCGATGCCGGCTCCCGCCCGGATGATGAGGCCGAGACTCCTCCCCGCCCGGATCGCATCGCCCGACACCTTGGTGCCCCGGACGATGAGAATTCCCGGATCCACCTCCGCCAGCGCCGCCGGCAAGGCGTCGGCGGTGAGCAAGGGCTGGTCCACGACCGTGCAGCCGAGCTCCTTGAGCCCGTCCACGCCCACCTTCTCGAACTTGTCTGCAATCAGGATCTTCATGCGCTCGACTCGTGACTCGGGACTCGCGACTTGCGACGTCAACCCAGCAAATGCACGAACAACCCGCTCCGCAGCTTCGGCTCGAACCAGGTGCTCTTCGGCGGCATGACGAGGCCGGCATCCGACACCGCCATGAGCTGATCCATGCTGGTAGCGTGGAGCAGGAAGGCGGCCGCCGCGTCGCCGTTCCGCACCCGCCGCTCGAGCGCTTCCGCACCGCGGCCGCCGCCGACAAAATCCAGTCGGGGATCGGTCCGCGGGTCGCCGACGCCAAGAACCGGCGTCAGGATGCGGTCCTGCACCAGACTCACGTCCAGCGACCCGATCGGATCGCCGGCCGGGATCGAGCCGGGCGGGAAGTCGAGCCGGTACCAATGCCCACCGGTGAAGACCCCCACCGAGCCGGGGCCCGGTTCCGGAGCACCATCACAGGCGGCAAGCGCTCCCACCTGACGCAGCCGGTCGAGGAACTGCGCCTCCGTCATCCCGTTCAGGTCGGCGACCAGGCGGTTGTACGGCAGGATCAGCAGCTCGTCCGACGGAAAGATCACCGCCAGGAACCAGTTGTACTCCTCGGCGCCGGTGTGCGCGGGATTGGCGGCGCGCAGCTCCTTGCCGGCCCGCCAGGCGCTCGCCGAACGATGATGGCCGTCCGCCACGTAGGCCACGGAAATCGTCCCGAACAGCGTGACCCACGGATGCGGATCGGCAATCCGCCACACGATGTGCCGCACCCCGTCATCGGCCGTGAAGTCGTAGAGCGGCGCCTCGCTCGCGACGCGCTCCGCCAGCCGGGTGAACTCCGCCACCGGCTTCACCGCGAGAAAGACCGGCTCCGCATTGGCGTCCAGGGTGAGCACGTGCCTGGTGCGGTCGTCTTCCTTGTCGCGCCGGGTCTTCTCATGTTTCAGGATGACGTTGTGTTCGTAGTCATCCACGTGCACGGTGCCGACCACACCGGTCTGGGCCCGTCCGTTCCGCACCAGGCGGTAGAGATAGAGCACCGGCTCCGCGTCCTGCATGAGCGTCCCGTCGCGCCGGAACCGGTCAAGCGCCGCCCGCGCACCGGCGTACACCCGCTCGTCGTGCGGGTCGGTGCCCGGCGGCAGGTCGATGTCGGAGCGGCCGACATGCAGGAAGCTCCGCGACTTGCCCGCCGCCAGCCGTGCCGCCTCGTCACGGTTCACGACATCGTACGGGACCGACGCCACCTCGGAGACATGCTGGGGAGAGGGACGCAGCGCGCGGAAGGGGTTGAGTCGCACGGGGAGCATCCTAGCCGAGACGGACAGGACGGGCAAGACGGACAGGGCGGACGAGACGGACAGGGCGGGCAAGACGGACAGGACGGGCGGGATGGGCTCCGTCACCCTCGCGTAGGCGGGGGTCCAAGTTGCCGGCGCCCGGTCACCACGGATTCCCGCTGTCATTCCCGCGGAGGCGGGAATCGCGGGAATGACGGGCGCGGATGGCGGAACCTGGATGAGCGGTTAACGTAGGGCTGATATTCCGGAGGTTCTCATGCGATCACACCTGATCATGGCGGCCGGCGCGGCGTTACTGCTGGCGGGCCCGCCGGCGGTACCGCAGGTAGCCGAGTACGTCATTCCGCGGCCCGGCAACTTCCCCCACGATCCCGCGGTCGGGCGCGACGGGATCGTCTGGTACACCGACCAGGCCAACAGCTATATCGGCCGGCTGGACCCGGCCACCGGCAAGATCACCGACTACGCGACGCCCACACCGGCCAGCGGTCCGCATGGCATCGTCGTGGCCCCCGACGGCAAGGTCTGGTACACCGCCCAGCGCACCGGGCTCCTGGGCCGGCTCGACCCCGCCACCGGTGACATCGCCGAATTCCCGCTTCCGGACAACGCCAGCCACCCGCATACGCCCATCGCCTTCGGCGGCAGGATCTGGTTCACCGACGCCAACAACAACACCTACGGGCGGCTGAACCCGGCGACCGGTGCGGTGGACGTGTGGGAATCGCACACGCCGAACTCGACCCCCTATGGCATCCGCGCTGCCCCGGATGGACATCTCTGGATTGCCTTCCTCGGCACGAACAAGCTGGGCCAGGTGGACACGGCGAGCGGCAATGTCAGGGAGTTCGCATTGCCCGACCCGGCCGCGCGCCCGCGCCGTCTGGAGGTCGCACAGAACGGGACGGTGTACTACACCGACTACGGCCGGGGTTACCTGGGCGCGCTCGACCCCGCCACCGGCCGGGTACGGGAATGGAAGTCTCCATCGGACCGGGCCGGCCCCTACGGGATCGCGATGGGCACCGACGGCAACCTCTGGTATTGCGAGGCGCGCACCGGCCTCATGGTCCGGTTCAACCCGCGCACCTTCACCATGGACACCGTGAGACCGCCCACGCGGGGTGAGATCGTCCGGCACATGGTGACGGACAGCGTGCACCACCGGATCTGGCTCGCGATGAGCGGCACGGGGCGGATCGGGCGCATTGATTTGCCGTAGCGGCGCACGGGGTTATCGTACCCCGGAGTGCCAATCATGCCCCTTTCCGCTGCCGCGGCCCCGTGTACCTGATTCGCCTCCCCTCGGGCGAGGAACGCTCGTACGACACCATCGGGGATCTCGCCACCGCGATCCAGAAGGGCGAGATCTCCCGGAACGTCGAGATCTATCACCGGCGCTCCGAGCGGTGGCTGCCGCTGGATGAGCATCCGTACTTCGGCTTTGCGGCCGGGGAGCGGGACACCGCCCCGCCCCCGCCGATGCCGCCGATCGAGGAAGCCCCGCCCGCCTCGCTGATCGCGGAAGAGGACCGGAAGACCGGTGCCGCCGACATCGCCCCGCTTCGCCCCGAGGGGGCGAAGTCGGCACCACCACCAGCCGCCAAGCCTCCCGTCGTCGAGCCCGTCACCCCGGTGGAGGCCGGGGCGAGCCGCCAGGCCCGTCACCCCGGCGAAGGCCGGGACGAGCCACGCGAGTACATCGCCCCGACCCCCCTCAGCGTGCCGCGCCCCCGGGAGCGCTGGCCCGAGCCGGAGCCGCGTCACGAGCCGAAGACTGCCGCGACCAACCGTCCTGCCCCGGAGCAGCTCGAGATCCGCGCGCCGCGCGGGCGCCGCACTGGCCTCGTCATCGGAATCATCGTGGTCCTGGGGTCCGCCATCGGGATCCTGATCGGCCTCAAGCTCAAGCACGCCGAATCCCCCGCCGGCGCCGTTGCCGGAACCCCGCAATTCCAGCCGGCGCCGGCGCCGTCGTCCCTGCTGGCGGATTCCGCGCCGGCCGATACCGCACCGGCTGCGTCGGCAACCGTGCAGCCCGCCAGGGTCGATCCGACGGCCCCC
Source organism: Gemmatimonadales bacterium (assembly GCA_035712285.1). Lineage (GTDB taxonomy): Bacteria > Gemmatimonadota > Gemmatimonadetes > Gemmatimonadales > GWC2-71-9 > CAMLHP01. Next base: position 5,887 of record DASTBA010000135.1, read on the forward strand.
GCCACCGTGGAACAGCTCGAGGCCCGGCGCCGCGGCGCCTTCCTCGCCGTGCAGGCCCAGCTCGGGCGGGATCTTGCCGCCGTGGACTTCAATTCGATCCTGGGTGTGCTGGCACTGAGCACTCCCGACGGCGCGCGGGCGGCGCGCCGGACCGTGGCATCGGCGCTCAACGTGATCGGGCAGTTTCACCGGCGGGAAGTGATGACGGACCGCGCCTATGAGGATACCGCATCCTACCAGACGACCCGCGCCGGATGGACCCGCGACCAGATCGCCCGCTGGGCGGCGCGGCCCACCCTCAAGGAGCCGTACCAGTCGGCCGATCTCGCGGAGTCGCTCCTGGCCGACGCCGACAGCCTGCTCGGCATCCTGACCGCCGGCAATCAGTGGACGGTATCCGGCGACTCCCTGCACTTCGGCAACCCCAACCTGACCGCCGCGTGGCGGGCCCAGCGCGCCCGGCTGGTGCAGCGCGCCGGACCGCCGGTGACCGACACCATCGCGCGGCCGGCGCTGGCCTATGTGCGTGGCGCGCTCAGTACCGAGTCCCTGCCCGGCGCGGGGCCGTAATCGTCACGCCGCCGGTGCGTGGTCAATGACGACGCGCACCATCTCGCGGCGGAGGCGGTGCCGCACCCGCCGGAGCAGGAGGAACGACACCGCAACGAGCCCCGCCACGAGCCCCCACCAGAGCCCCCGCGGCCCCCATCCCAGCGGAAAGGCCAGCAGCAGGCTCACCGGCAGCCCCACGAGCCAGAATCCGATCAGCCCCACGATCATCGGATAGCGGGTGTCGGCAAGCCCGCGAAGCAGGCCGGCGGAGATCGCCTGGATGCCGTCGAACACCTGGAACACCCCGGCCAGCGGAATCAGCGTCGCCGCGACCGCCACCACGCCCACATCCCGTGAATAGATCCGCGCGAACCACTCCGGCACGGTGAGAAAGGTGAGGGCGGTGCCGCACATGAAGGCCACCCCGACCACCATGGAGGCACGGACGGCACGCCCCACCCGCTCGGGTGCTCCCTGGCCGACTGCGCGACCTACCAGCACCGTGCCTGCCGCTGCCACACCGAGCGGGACCATGAAGGTGAGCGACGCGAGGTTGAGCGCGATCTCATGCGCCGCGAGCGCGGGGGTGCCGAGCCGGCCCATGAGCAGGCCCACGGCGCCGAACACCCCGAATTCCAGCTGCATGTGCGCCCCGATCGGGGCGCCGATCGCCAGCATGCGGCGGAGCGGCGCCAGCTCGAACACCTCCGGATGCCAGCGCTTCAGGTGTCCGTGCAGGTCGCGCCAGGCAGCGGCGAGCAGGCCCAGCATCATCGCCCATCGCGCGATGGTCGTGGCCCAGGCGGCGCCGTTGGCCCCGAGCACGGGGAAGCCGAACTTGCCGTAGACCAGGACCCAGTCCAGGAAAGCGTTGAGGAGGTTGGCGAGGACGGTGAGCCATACGATCGGCGCCATCCGCCCCATCGCCTGCAGGGTCTGGCGGAAGACGATGAAGCCGAAGAACGGGAACATCGAGGGGACCAGCCGCACGAGATAGCCGTGGGCCACCGACACCGCATCCGCCGGCTGGGCGAGCGCAGTCAGGACCGGTCCGCCGAAGAAGAGCGGCAGGGAGCACGGCAGCGTGAGCCCCAGCGAAATCAGCACCCCCCGCTGCACCGCGCGGGCGATGGCCGGTTCGTCGTGGGCGCCCACCGCCTGGGCCACGACCGGGTCCAGCGCCATCACGATCCCCATCCCGAAGACGGCCACCGCGAAGAAGTAGACGTTCCCGATCGCCACGCCGGCCAGGGCGGCGGCCGACACCCGCCCCACCATGATGGAGTCCACCACCCCCATCAGCATGAGCCCCACCTGCACCACCACGACCGGGAGGGCCAGCGCGAGGAGCTCGCGGAGGTCGGCGCGGTCCGGCAGGAAGGACCCGAGGGCGGATGCTGACATGGCCGCACAATCTAGCGAGTGCAGAGTTCTGCAACGAATCCTGGCGGGCAATGGCACAGAACTTGGTCACTGAGCAGCCAAAGCGCTGAGGATGCGTGTCTCGCCGGATTCTGCGCGGTGAAACGCGGTCCCGACTCCATTTCTGCAACGCCACGTCCATCGAGGAACCGGCCCGTGACCGCTGCCCTTCAGCCCGACATTGCCACCCCGAACCTGGTGGAATCCGCACCCGTCCCGACCCCCGGCCGTACCTGGAAACCCGCCCGCCAGATCGCCGTGGACCTCGGCACCGCCAACACCCTGGTGCTGGTCCGGGGTTCCGGGGTGGTCCTGAACGAGCCCTCGGTGGCCGCCATGGACATCGCCACCGGCCGGATCCTGGGCGTGGGACACGAGGCCAAGCGGATGCTGGGCCGCACCCCCGACGGCATCCGTGCCGTCCGCCCGATGCAGGACGGGGTGATCGCCGATTTCAGCGTCGCGGAACAGATGCTCCGGATGTTCCTGCGGAAGGTGCTGGACCGTCACATCCTGCGGGTCAAGCCGACGGTGCTGGTCTGCGTGCCGTCCAGCATCACCGAGGTGGAGCGGCGCGCCGTGCGGGACTCGGCGGAGGGCGCCGGCGCCAAGCGGATGTTCATGATCTCGGAGCCGATGGCGGCGGCAATCGGCGCCGGCATGCCGGTGGATGCCCCCACCGGCTGCATGATCGTGGACATCGGCGGGGGGACGACCGACATCGCGGTCATCGCGCTCAACGGGATCGTCTGCGACGCCAGTGTCCGCACCGCGGGCGATGAACTGGACCAGAGCATCGTGCAGTACATGCGCAAGACCTACAGCGTGCTCATCGGCGAACCCACCGCGGAGCTCATCAAGATGCGGATCGGCAGCGCGATGCCGCTGGAGGAAGAGCTGTCGATGGCGGTCAAGGGCCGGGACCTCGTCTCCGGCCT
>DASTBA010000136.1:0-8062 GCA_035712285.1 Gemmatimonadales bacterium
GATGAACACTGAACGGCGGGACCTCTTCCAGCGCGCCATCGGGAAGTGGCTGGGCGATGTCCTGGACAAGACCGAGGACCGCGTGGTGGCGACCCGCTACATGCGGCCCCCCGGCGCGCTGCCCGAGATCGGATTCCTCGCCGCCTGCACCCGCTGCGGCAAGTGCAGCGAGGTCTGTCCGCCCCATGCGATCCGCGTGGTCCGGTCGGACGGCGGGCTGGCTGCCGGCACGCCGTTCATCGATCCGAAGCTCCAGCCGTGCATCGCCTGTCCGGACATGCCCTGTGTCGAGGCGTGTCCCACCGGCGCGCTCACCGTTCCGGAACACCGGTGGGCCGGATACCGCCTGGCGGAGGTATCCTTCCGGCCGGACCGCTGCATCACCTTCCAGGGGAGCAGCTGCCGGGTCTGCGCCGACGCCTGCCCGGTGGGCGAGGCGGCGCTGGTCATGGACGAGCAGGGGCACCCGTCGCTCCATCGCGAGGGATGCGTGGGCTGCGGCGTCTGCGTCCGGGAATGCGTCACCACACCCTCGTCGTTCCAGCTCACGATGTCGGAGGCCTGATGGCGGACGTGCCGTACAAGGTGGACAAGCCCTGGGGCCATGAGCTGGTATGGGCCCGCGCCGACCGGTACGTCGGGAAGATCCTGCACGTGAAGGCGGGCCATATCCTCAGTCTCCAGTACCACAACTTCAAGGACGAGACGATGCATGTCCTGGGGGGCGAGCTGATCCTGCGGACGCTGGACGGGGACACCCTTGTCGCCCGGCCCTTCCGCGCCGGCGAGAGCGTGCACATTCCCGCGAAGCTGGTGCACCAGATCGAGGCGGTGGTGGACAGCGACGTACTGGAGGCGTCCACGCCCGAGCTCGACGACCTGGTGCGGCTCGAAGACCGGTACGGAAGGAGCTGACCGGCATGCAGGTGATCATTCCGCTCGCGGGGAAGGGGACCCGGCTCCGGCCGCACACGCATCTCGTGCCGAAGCCGATGCTCAAGGTGGCCGGCCGTCCGGTCATGGACTGGGTGATGGACCGGCTCGAGGGGCTGGACGTGGAGGAGCTGATCTTCATCACCGGCCATCTCAAGGAGCAGGTGGAGCGGTACGCCCGGAGCCGCTACCGCTGGCCCTCGCGCTTCATCGAGCAGAAGGTGCAGGATGGCACTGCCGGCGCCGTCAACCTCGCCCGCCCGTTCGTGCATGGACCGGTGCTCATCGTGTTCGTGGACACGGTGTTCGAGGCGGATCTCACGCTGGTGAACCGCACCGACGCCGACGGGATCATCTGGGCGAAGGAGGTGGAGGATTACCAGCGGTTCGGCGTGGTGGTGACGGACGCGCAGGGGTTCATGACCCGCATCGTCGAGAAGCCGTCGGAACCGATCTCGCGGCTCGCCAACATCGGGCTCTACTACATCCGGGACGTGGCGGCGCTCTGGGCCGGCGTGGACGCGGTGCTTGGCGCCGCGGCCAACAAGGGCGAGTATTATCTCACCGACGCGTTCCAGCACATGATCGAGCACGGGCGCCGCATCCTCACGGCCGAAGTGGGCGGGTGGTACGACTGCGGCAAGCTCGATACCCTGCTCGAGACCAACGGGATCCTGCTGCGGAAGGGTAATGCCCGCCACCGCGACTATCCGGGTGTTACCATTCACGAGCCCGTGCTCATCGAGGACGACGTGCGCATCGAGCGGAGCACCATCGGACCGAACGTCACCATCGAGGCCGGCTCCCGGATCGCCGGCAGCCGGCTGGCGCACACCATCGCCGGCCGGAACTGCGCGATCACCGGCGCCGACCTCGCGCACGCCATGCTGGGCAACGACGTCATCATCGAGGGACTGAAGGGCAGCGCCACGCTGGGCGACCATTCGGAAGTCCGGGCCGGCTGATCCATGTCCGCCGTGGACGACCTGTGCCGCTCCTACCTGGACCTGCGGTGGCACTTCAATCCGTCCGACGCAAGCAGCGATGGCGTCGCCGCGCTCGATGCCCGTCTCGGCAGCTTCGATGATGAATCGATGCACGCCCACCTGGCGGCCTTCCGGTCGCTGGAGGGCGCGATCGAGGAGCTGGAGCCGGCGGACCTCGCGCAGGAAATCGACTGCACCGCGCTCCTCGATGATCTCCGCACCCATCTGTTCCGGTTCGAGCATGAGCAGCCCCAGGTCCGCAACCCCGGCTTCTGGCTGACCCACCTCTTCGAGGGAATCTTCGCCCTGCTGGTGCGCCAGGGGTCGCTGGAGGAGCGCGCGCCTGCCGTGCTCGAGCGGCTCAAGGCCGCGCCCGCCTTCCTCGACCAGGCGCGCCACACCCTCAAGGCCCCGCCCCTGGTGTTCGTGGACAGCGCGCTCCAGGCGCTGGGCGGCGGGGGGCAGCTGATCGCGGAGGCCGTCGGCGTCATGCGCGCGGCGGCGCCGGAACTGGCGGCGGACCTGGATGCCGCCGGCCAGGAGGCACTGCAGGCGCTGACCGCGTTCGGCCGCGCGCTCGGATCCGGGATCGCGCCGTCCGACGATCCCCGCGCCTACGCCGTGGGTGAGGAGCAGTTCGAGCGCCGGCTGCACCACGAGCACGCCATCCGGGGCGGCGCGCCGGAACTCTGGCGCTACGGCCTGCACCTGATCGAGGAAACCCAGGCGCGGCTGGTGTCGGTGGCCGAGCGCCTGAACGGGGGCGACTGGCGCGCCGTGATCGAGCGCCTGCGTGCGGACCAGGCGGTGCCCGATGTCATGGCCGCCTACCAGGAGGAAGCGGCCCGCGCGCACGCCTTCATGCTGGCCCGGGGTGCCGTGCCCGAGGCGCCGGTGCCGATGGAGATCGTGCCCACGCCGCCGTTTCTCGAGTCGCTCGTGCCGTTTGCGGCCTATCAGCCGCCGCCGGTGGAGCTGGGCGGGCCGGGGTACTTCTTCGTGACGGCGCCGAAGTCGCCGGCCGATGGGACCCAGTGCACCTACGAAATCCCCTCCATCGTGGTGCACGAGGCCTGGCCCGGGCATCACGTGCAGGTGACGGCCACGCAGGAACTCGCATCGGAGGTGCGCCGCCACGTGCGGACGCCGGTGAACGTGGAGGGCTGGGCGCTCTACGCCGAGACGCTGATGTTCGAGGAGGGCTATTTCGCGACCCCCGAGGCCCGGCTCTTTCATCTCAATGACCTGCTCTGGCGCGCCGTGCGGATCGTGCTCGACGTGGGGCTCCACACCCGGGGCATGACCCCCGCGGAGGCGGTGGACCATCTCACCGGCGCCTTGCCGATGGAGCGGAAGAACGCCGAGGCGGAGGTGCGCCGCTACTGCGCGATGCCGACGTACCAGCTCTCCTATGCCATCGGCCGGCGGGAACTGCTCACGCTCCGCGACGCCTGGCGCGCCCGGGCGGGAGCGGACGCGCCGCTCCGGGATTTCCATGCGGCCTTCTTCTCCTACGGCGGATTGCCGGTGGCGCTGGCCCGCTGGGGCATGGGACTGGACGAATGAAGATCACCGTCCTGACCTCGGTCGAGACCGTGCGCCCCACGCAGCAGGACCTGGACGTGGTGGTGGCGCAGGTGGTGCGTGCGCTCCGGAAGCTGGGCCACAGCGTCTCGGTGCTGCCGATGTTCAGCGACGTGCCGGCGCTGCTCAAGGGGCTGTCACGCCGGAAGCCCGACCTGGTCTTCAACCTCGCCGAGATGTTCGGCGAGAGCGTCATGGGCGACATGCTGGTCGCGGCGCTGCTGGAGTCCCAGGGAGTGCGCTACACCGGTGGCGGTCCGGGCGAGCTCTACCTGAGCCAGGACAAGGGGCTCAGCAAGAAGCTGCTGGAGTTCGAGGGGATCCTCTACCCGCGCTTCGCCGTCTTCTCCCGGTCGGCGGAATTCGAGACCGGCGGCAATCTCCGGATGCCGCTCTTCGTGAAGCCGCTCCGGGCCGACTCCTCCATCGGCATCGCGGCCAACTCCCTGGTGCACGACACCGGTGCACTCATGAAGCGGGTGGCGGCGATCCACCGCGAGCTCAACGACTCGGCGCTGGCCGAGGAGTTCATCGAGGGACGGGAGTTCTACGTGGGCATCCTCGGCAACTCCAAGCCGCAGGCGATGCCGCCGGTGGAGGTGGACTTCACCGGGTTCCCCGAGGACCAGCCCAAGATCCTGGACAGCAAGGCGAAGTGGAGCGTCACCAGCCGGGAGTACAAGGGGACGCGGAGCGTGATCGCCGAGCTGCCGGACGAGCTCCGCGCCCGGCTGATCAAGGTGTCGCTCGACGCCTATCGCGCGCTCCGGGTGCGGGACTACGGCCGCGTGGATCTCCGGCTCACGGGAACGGGAGACATCTACGTGCTGGAGGTGAACGCGAGCTGCTACCTCGAGGAGTCGGCGGAGTTCGCGATGGCGGCGGGCGCGGCGGGGCTCGGCTACGAGCAGATGATCGGCCGGATCGTGGACGCGGCGGTGGAGCGCTACGGCAGGTAGCTCCCGCGGTGGATGAAGTTCATCGCCAGCGCGGTCACGAAGGTGGTGACCGCCACCTGCGCCTGCTCCGCGCGGGCCGCATCGTAGCCGAGCTCGAGGGTGGTGGCCCGGTCGGCGAGGTGCCGCACCAGGAGCCGGGTGCGCTCGGGGAAATGGCCGGTCCAGCGGAAGACGCTGGCCATGAGATCGCGCTCGAGGCGACGGAAGAGCCCCGCCGCCGGGGCCAGCTCCGGCACGGCGCCGCCATCCCGCCGGATCAGCTCGCGGAAGATGGCGCGGAGGGCGCCGTCAATGCCCGGCGGCAGCTCGTTCCGGAGGTCGGGTTCGGCCTCGTAGAACGCCTCCAGCGTATAGGCGATGTCCGCCACGTCCTCGTCCCGCTCGTCATCGGTGACGAGCGGCGCCGTGTCCCGTACCCGGGAGACGATCCGGTCGCAGTACGCCAGCTTGGACAGCGCCACCGGCCAGGCACGATAATCGGCCTGCCAGTCGAGGCCCGGCGTCACCCACACGGCAAACGTCTCCGACCAGTCCTCGTCCGGGTGTTTCTGCGCATACCAGCCGGGCAGGTGGCGGACGTGGCGGCGGCTGAACGGCTGGGGCGTGTAGTCGTCCTCGTAGGGCTGGGTGATGGAGCCGAACAGCCGCACCCATTCCTCGGTGTCATACAGACGGTAGGCGTAGTTCATCACGTGCCCCATCTCGTGCCGGAGATAGCGGAGCACCTCGTCCCGGTCGGCACCCTCCACCAGCCCGACCCGCTCACGGTGCAGCCGCATGAGCTCCTCGTCGGCGAGATAGAACGGGATGGCGATCGAGATCGTCTCGAACGGCACGCCCCACTCGGACGAGAGATAGAACCGGGGCCGGAGCCGGATGCCGCGGGCACCGAGTTCGCCGAGGAATTCGGCGATGATGGGCGCCAGGCGGGTCCCCTCGATCGTGAGGCCGAGGTCACGGATCGGTGTGGACCAGAGATTGGCTTCCTGGAAGGAGTGCTCGGTCGGTTCCATGCGGAATTCTAGCCAGGACGGGCGGGGCGGACAGGGCGGGCAAGGTGGACAGCATGCCGTGCCGGGGCCGGTGCGCGGGCTCGGGCTGGTCTCGCTGTTCAATGACTTTGCCAGCGAGATGGTCTATCCGGTTCTCCCGGCCTTTGTCCTGACGCTGGGCGGTGGCGCCATCGCGCTTGGCGCGCTGGACGGCGCCGCGGACCTCACCTCGGCGCTGCTCAAGTGGGTGAGCGGCCGGCTCTCCGACCGGCCCGGCTGGCGCAAGCCGCTCATCCTGGGCGGCTACCTCAGTGCGGTGCTGATCCGGCCGCTCATCTCCATCGCGGGTGCCGCCTGGCAGGTGATCGGCTTCCGGGTGGTGGACCGGATCGGCAAGGGGCTCCGGACGCCGCCCAGGGATGCCTTCATCGCCGATCTCACGCCGCCGCCGGCGCGCGGCCGCGCCTTCGGTTTCCACCGCGGCGCCGATCATTTCGGTGCGGTGCTCGGTTCGCTCGGTGCCTGGTTCCTGCTGCACCGCGGGACCGACGTGCGCCGGGTGATCGAACTCAGCATCCTGCCCGGCGTGGTCGCGTTCGTCATTCTCTCGGTGGTCCTGGCGGGGGTACGCCCGCGCGCGGCGGAGTCCGCACCGCCCGGTCCGCGAGCATCCGGCACGCTCTTCTGGCCGCCGGTGATCGCCCTCGCCCTGCTCACGCTGGCGCGAGTGCCGGAGGCGCTGCTGCTGCTGCGCCTGCAGGAGGCCGGGGTGGCCGTCGCGGCGATACCGCTCGTCTGGGCGGCGTTGCACGTGGTGCGCACGTCGGCGAGTTACCCCGGCGGGGCACTCGCGGATCGGCTGGGCGCCGCATGGAGCGTCACCGCGGGCGCGGTGCTCGCGGCGGTGGTCATGGCCGCATTCGCGCTGCCGCTCTCCCGCGCCGGAGCCGTCGGGGCGATGATCTGCTTCGGCCTCGTCGCCGGGCTCTCCGAACCGGCGGAGCGTTCGCTGGTGTCCCGGCTTTCGCCGAACACCCTGGGCAAGGGCTTCGGCGCCTATCATGCGGTAGTGGGATTCGCGGCACTGCCGGCGGCGCTGCTGTTCGGGATCCTGATGCAGCGTGCGGGCAATGCGGTGGCCTTCGGTGTCTCGGCCGCGGCGCTGGTGGTGGCGACGGGGGTGTGGATGGGGGTCGGGGGTCGGGCGGTCGCGGGGACGAGACTGGACTGAGGGCGGACAAGACGGACAAGACGGACAAGACGGACGAGGCGGGCAGGGCGGACAGGTCTCGTCCAGCCGTCATCCCGGCGCACGCCGGGATCCAGAGCGCCGGAGTTTCATCATCTGGGCCCCGGCTTTCGCCGGGGCGACGCGGGTGGTACATCGCGCGAGGTGTCGAACCCGGGGACTGTCACCCCGAGCGCAGCGAGGGGGCGGAAGCTGCACCGGGTTCCGGCCTCTTCGGTCGCCTCGCGACCTCAGAGTGACAACCATCTGGCGAGTTCACGACCCACGACCGAGCCCCGGCATGCGCCACCTCACGTTCCTGCTGCTCCTGATTGTCCCTGCTGCCGCATCCGCCCAGCAGCCCTGGCGCTCGTTCACGCACGAGCTCGATTCCCTCGCTCGCGCCGACGGCGTGGTGGGCTGGAGTGCGGTGCTGGCGGACCGCGGGAAGATCGTTGCGCGGGACGACCAGGGACTGGCCGACCGGGAACGGGGGCTGCGCGTGGATGCCGGCACCGTGTTCCACTACGGCTCCATCACCAAGACGCTCACCGCCATCGCCATCATGCAGCTGGCGGACCGCGGGCTCATCGGTCTCGACGATCCGGTCGTGAAATACGTGCCCGAGCTTCGGCGGGTGCATGATCCCTACGGTTCCATCGACAGCGTCACCATCCGGATGCTGCTGTCGCACGCCAGCGGCTTCCAGAACCCTACCTTTCCCTGGCGCCAGTACGTGAGCTGGGAACCGTTCGAACCGACCGACTGGTCCCAGCTGGTGGGCATGATGCCGTACATGTATCTCCGATTCCCGCCCGGTTCGCGCTACGGCTACTCCAACCCCGGCTACGTCTTCCTGGCCAGGGTGATCGAACGCGTCACCGGCGATCCGTGGGAAGGGTACATCCACAAGAACCTCTTCCAGCCACTGGGGCTGGGCGAGAGCTCCTTCCGGCATTCGCCCTGGTACCTGGCGGAGCGGAGAAGCGGCAACTACACCGTGACCCGCGACAGCGCCACCGGCCGCGACTCGGCCATGGCCAATGCGCGGGAGTTCGATCCCGGCATCACGGTGCCCAACAGCGGCTGGAACGCGCCGCTCACCGACCTGGCCACCTATGCCGGCGTGCTGGCGGCGGTCGCACGAGGGGACACGGTATGGGCCCGCCGCCTCCTGCCGACGGCGGCGCTGCGCGTCATGTGGACGCCGAGGTACCGCATCGCCGAGGGCGAGTACAACGCCGGGGACGACAACTGGATGGGGATGGGGTTCTTCGTCTATCACCGCGGCGGGAGCACCCTCGTGGGGCACACCGGCTACCAGGCGGGGTTCCGCTCGCTGCTGTTCCTCAATCCTGCCACCGGCCGGGCGGTGATTGC
>DASTBA010000137.1:0-6380 GCA_035712285.1 Gemmatimonadales bacterium
TCAGGAAGACCGGCAGCACCGGCCGGAGATCAGCCAGCGTGGTGCCGTGCGGCGCCTTGAGCTCCAGCACCATGATCGTGATGATGATGGCGAGGACGCCGTCGCTGAAGGCCTCGAGCCGTTCGGTGCCCATCGGTCTCAGCTCGCCGGCTGCTTGGCGGCTACCGCGTCCATCACGCGGGTGGAGTAGATCAGCGCCGCGCCGGCGTTCACCGCCACCGCCACGCCCAGCGCCTCGGCGATCTCCTCGCGGGTCGCCCCGTGCTTGAGGGCGGCGTCGGCGTGGACCACGATGCAGCCGTCGCACCGGACCGTCACCGCCACCGCGAGGGAGATCAGCTCGCGGAGCCTGGCATCGAGGTGGTTGGTGTGGCTCCCGGCCTCGCTCAGCGTGCGGTAGCCGCGCAGCGTGTCCGGACTCAGCCGCCCGATCTGTGCCAGGGTGGCGAGCACCTGCTTGTGATAGTCATTCCAGTCCAGCATCATGGGGATACTCCTCCCGTCCACTCTTCGTGTTTGCATGCTTTCACGCGGCCTGCGACTCCGTGCCGCAGCTCCGCAGGGCATACTCCGCCATGGCGCGGGCAAGCTCCCGCTCCCCCATGACAACCTTCCCCACGTCGAGCGCTTCGAGGTACCGGCGTTCATCGTCGGTATGGGTACGCACAACGATATCGATTGCCGGATTCGCCTTGCGCGCCTCGGCGATGATCGCACGGGCGGTGAACGGCTCCGGCGCCGTCACCACGAGAAGCTGGGCGTCCCGCACGTTGACCTGGTCCAGCATCCCGGCGCGGCTCGCATCGCCGAAGAACGCCGGGATGCCGCGCTCCCGGAGCGACATCACCACCTGCCGGTCCTGCTCCAGCACCAGATAAGGAACGCCCTGTGCCGCGAGCGCGCGGCCGATCTCGCCGCCGACCCGGCCGTAACCCACGATCACGGCGTGCCGCCGCAGTGTGTCGGCATGCACGCTGGGCGGCGGCTCCCCCAGCGCCCCGGCGGGCCGCTCGAGCAGGGCCAGCAGACGCGGCCGTGCGGTGATCCAGCGGCGCGCCGGTTCCACGGTAGCGAAGACGGCGGAGTTGAGGGCGATCGAGAGCAGCGCACCCGCCACGATCAGGCTCTGCGCCTCGGCCGGCATGAGGCCGAGCGACACCGCGAGCGCGGCGAGGATGAAGGAGAACTCGCCGATCTGGGCGAGGCTCGCCGAGATGGTGAGGGCGGTGTGGACGGGATAGCGGAAGCCCAGGACAATGAAGAAGGCGCCGAGCGACTTGCCGATCATCACGATGCCCACGACGGCGAGCACCTGGAAGGGGTGCCGCACCAGGATCGCCGGATCGAAGAGCATGCCCACGGCCACGAAGAACAGCACCGCGAACGCGTCCTGCAGGGGCAGGGAGTCGGCGGCGGCTTCGTGGCTCAGGTCGGTGCCGTTCACCACCATGCCGGCCACGAATGCGCCCAGGGCAAAGGAGACGCCGAAGAGCGCCGCTGCGCCGACGGCGACGCCGATCGCCACGGCCAGCACGCCGAGGGTGAAGAGCTCCCGCGAGCCGGTGCGCGCCACCCGCTCAAGCAGCCACGGCACCGCCCGCCGCCCCACCACGACCATCAGGGCCACGAACGCGACCACCTTGGCAATCGTGACGCCGAGCGCCACCAGGATGCTGCCACTGGCACCGACCGGTGCGGTCGTGTGGCCGCCCAGCGGCACCGCCAGCGCCGGGAGCATGACGAGGACGAGGACGGTGGCGAGGTCCTCCACGATCAGCCAGCCGATGGCAATCCGCCCGTCCACGGAGTCCAGCACTCCCCGGCTCTCCAAGGCCCGCAGCAGCACCACGGTGCTGGCCACCGAGAGGCAGAGGCCGAACACGATGCCGGTGGCCCACGACCAACCCCAGAAGTGCGCCACCACGCCGCCCAGGACGGTGGCGACGGCGATCTGCACCACCGCTCCCGGTACGGCAATCCGGCGTACGGCGAGCAGATCCTCCAGCGAGAAGTGCACGCCCACACCGAACATGAGCAGGATGACGCCGATCTCGGCGAGCTGCTGGGCCAGCGCCGTGTCGGCCACGAAGCCGGGGGTGTAGGGACCGGCGATGATGCCGGCGATCAGGTAGCCCACCAGCGGCGGCAGGCGGAGCCGCTGCGCGACCATGCCGAGCAGGAACGCCAGGCCGATGCCGCCGGCGATGGTGACGATGAGCGCGGTGTCGTGGGGCATCTAGTCCAGTCGCATGCGCCGGAGCCATTCGGCAAAGCGCGGGTCGGGCCTGAGAAAGTCGAGCAGGGGATCCACCCGAAGATAGGTGAGCCAGCCGCGCCGCTCGGCATGGGCACGCTCGATCCAGTGAAAGGCGAGGTCCCGGTCCTCGAGCGCGATGGCCAGCCGGGCAAAGTCCACCGGCGACACATACCGCTCGCGCGCAAGCTCGCGCAGGTGGTTCATGCGGGCCACCGCCTCCTCGCGGTGGCCGCGCCGCGCAGCCAGGCGGCCGAGGGTGGCAAAGGCGTGGAAGTTGGAGTCGTCCAGTGCCTCCGCCTGGCGCAGCACCCGCTCGGCCTCGTCGAACTCGCCCCCTTCGAGCAGCGTGACCCCCAGCGCCCAGAGCGTCTCATCGGACGTCGGGTTGAGCGCCACCGCCTGGCGAAGCTGCCGGGCCGATTCCTCCCACCGCCGCGCATATTGCAGGATCCAGCCGAGCGAGCGCCGGATGGACACGCTCACCGGATCCAGATCCTGCGCCAGGCGGGCCTCCGCAATGGCCTCGTCCACGTGGCCCATGGCGATGAGATACCACGCGTACCACTGACGCCCCGTGGCATAGCGCGGATTGAGCGCGATGGCGCGCGTGAAGTGATGCGCCGCCGCGTCCCATTGCCAGTCGTGGATGAAGCGGACCCACGCCAGCGACACATGCGCCTCCGCGAGCCCGTCGTCGAGGTCCAGCGCACGGAGCGCCTCCTCGCGGGCCCGGGCCAGCCCCTCCGTCACCGGCGCGCCGCGGTAGTCCACCTGCAGCGCGTAGCTGTCGGACAGGCCGGTGTAGGCCAGCGCATAGCCGGGATCTTCGGCGATCGCCGCCTCGAAGTAGCTGATCGCCTCCTGGGTGCCGTCCCGGGTGCGCTTGTTCCAGGCGAACCGTCCCTTGAGGTAGAAATCGTAGGCCGCGAGGTTCGCCGTGTACCGATGCGGCACCGGGTCGTCGAGCTCGCCGAGGAAGCGCGAGCGCAGCACGTTCACGATCGTCTGCGCGACCTCCTCCTCCAGCGTGAAGATGTCACCGGTCTGGCGGTCGAACCGTTCCGACCAGAGCATGCGTCCGTCGGCCACCTCGGTGAGCTGCGCCATGATACGGAGCCGATCGCCGGCCTGGCGCACGGAGCCCTCCAGTACGGTCTCCACCCCCAGCCGCCGCCCCAGCTCGCCGCCGCTCTCGGCCGAGCCCTTGTAAGGAAAGACGGCGGTGCGGGGGCTCACGCGGAGACCCTTGACCTGCGCCAGCGCGTTGATCAGCTCGTCGGTGATGCCGTCACTCAGGTACTCGGTGCCGGACTCCGTACTGGCGTTGGCGAAGGGGAGAACGGCAAGCGCCCGTTCGCCGCGCGCCGGCTGCGGGGTGGCGCGCACCGGGGAGGCCAGCGCCTCGGCGAAGGCCATGGCCGTGGGGTAGCGGTTCGCCGGGTCCTTGGCGAGCGTGGTCATGACCACCTGCTCCAGGGCATCATCCACCGTCGGGCGGCGCTCGCGGAGCGAGGGCGCCGTATCGTTGAGGTGCCGCATCAGCACCGGCCGTGCGCCGGGGCCGGAGAAGGGAGGCGCTCCGGTGAGCATCTCGTACAGCACGCAGCCAAGAGCGTAGATGTCGGCGCGGCCGTCCAGCTCGTGGTCGGCGCCAATCTGTTCCGGGCTCATGTACGCCGGCGTGCCGATGGCAAGGCCGCGCTCGGTCACGTTCTCGCTCGCCGCCTCGGTGATGGCCCGGGCGATGCCGAAATCGGTGACGACGGCCTGGCCCTCGTAGAGGAGGATGTTCTCCGGCTTGATGTCCCGGTGCACCACGTTCTGGCGGTGGGCGTAGTCCAGGGCGAGCGCCACGGCATGGGCAATCCCCACCGCCTCGCCGATGCCGAGCCGGCCTTCGCGGGCGAGCCGTTCGCGCAGCGATTCGCCCTCGACGTAGGGCATGGTGTAGTAGAGGAGGGTCGCTGGTCGCTGGTCGCCGGTCGCCGGCCGGCTGTCGACTTCTACCACACCGGAATCGAAGAGCGGCAGGATGGACGGATGACTCAACTGCGCGGCGATCCGGATCTCGCGGAGGAAGCGCGACGTCTCGCTGCCGCTCTGCACCAGCGACGGGCGCAGCACCTTCATCGCCACGAGCCGGTCGTGGCGGAGGTCCCGCGCACGGAATACGGTCGCCATGCCCCCCTGGCCCACCTCGCCCTCGAGGCGGTAGCGATCGGAGAGTGCGGGGCGGAGCTGGGTGGCGAGGTCGGGCAGGGCGTCCTCCGGCGTCGGCGTACGGGCGCGACCAGCGAAAATGCCACAGCCCCAGCCGGGCCGCTAGATTGCCGGGATGATGCCGTCCGACCTGACCGGGATCCTCGAATTCCTCCGCGCGGCCGAGCAGCTCAAGGTGACGCTCCGGACCAGTTGGGCGTCCACCGGGCGGCAGGAGAGCACGGCCGAGCATAGCTGGCGGCTGGCGCTCACGGCGATGCTCCTTCGGCACGAGTTTCCCGAACTGGACCACGGCAAGCTGCTGCGGATGTGCCTGATCCACGACCTGGGCGAGGCGATCGGCGGGGACATCTCCGCGCCGGAGCAGGCGCGCCGGCTGGAGGAGGATCCGTCAGCCGGCAAGGCCGGCCAGGAACGGCGCGACCTGGTCACGCTGCTGGAGCCGTTGCCGGCGGCGCTGCAGCTCGAGATCACGATGCTGTGGGACGAGTATGAGGCGGCGGCCTCGCCGGAGGCGCGGCTGGTCAAGGCGCTCGACAAGCTGGAGACCATCCTGCAGCACAACCAGGGGCGCAATCCGCCCGGCTTCGACTACCGGTTCAACCTCGGTTACGGCCGCCAGTACACCGGTGGGCATCCGTTGATCGTTGCCCTCCGCGAATTGCTGGACCAGGAGACCGCCGCGCGGGCTCAGTGACGGATGGCCATGAACCATGCCGCCACCACCGGGCCACGTGGTCCTCGTCTTCCGGGGGCTGGCGCCGGCTGTCCGGCTGGCGGCGGGCCGTATTCCGGCTGGAACAGGTAGGCGACGTGGCGGATCGTGTCCACGCTGATCGTCTTCGCACCGCGGAAGGTCGGCACCGTCGCGATGACGGTGTACTTGTCCGGCGCATCCACCTGTGCGACGGTGACACTGCTGTCGCGGCCGGCCGGGATGTAGAGCAGCCGCTGGACCGGATCCCAGCCGAGTGCGTCCACGCCATCGCCGTTCGGAATCGTGGCCACCACCTTGCCGGTGGACGGATCCACCACGACCGACTGCGCATCACAACCGGCGATCACCCGCTGGTCGGCGGCGTCGTACGCGATGCCGGTCGGACCCTCGCACGGCGCCAGCGGCCAGGATGCCACGGTCTTCATGCTGCGCTCGTCCACCACCTGCATCGTGCTGGTGCCTTCGTTGTTCACGAAGATCCGGCCGTGGCCGTCGCTCGCGGCGCCCTCGGGCCCGGTGTCCTCGAGCTCGATCGTGCCGACGATGGCACCGGTCTTCGCATCTATCGCGGTGAGGGTGCCCTTCGGGCGGCTATGGTTGGTGAGGATCACCCGGTCCGACCAGGCGTCGTACATGATGCCGTCCAGGCCGCCGCTCGCTACCGGGATCTTCCGGATGACGGCAAGGGTCCTGAGGTCGAACATCGTGACGGTGGAATCGCCGGCGCTGGTGATGAAGCCGTGCCCGTCCTTCATGTCGAGTGCCACGCCGTGGTTCCGCGGCGTGCCGGGAATGTCGCCCAGCACCTTGCCGCTGGCGCCGTCCACCACCATGACGTGGGACGACCGCGTGACGAACACCCGGCCCGTCCCCGCCTCGGCGGTGAGATAGTCAGTGCCGCCATCGCCGCCGATGTTGAATCGCTGCATGGTGAATGACTGTGCCGGGAGACTGACTGGCAGGATGATGAGCAGCGAGGCTGCGAGAACTGATGCGCGTTTCATGGGCCCTCCAAGCCGATGAGCCAAACATAAGCAGAGGAGCCGTCATGCTGGCCAACTGGATCACGCTCTCGCGCTTCCCGCTCCTGCTCGCCATCGTGCTGAATCTCTATCTCGGCTCGTCAACCATGCGGCTGGCGGGGGTAGTGGTCCTGTTCGCCGGGCTCATGCTGGATACGGTGGA
>DASTBA010000138.1:0-3372 GCA_035712285.1 Gemmatimonadales bacterium
CGGATGAGCCGCCGATGATGGATTGAGGATGCACCAAAACCCAGTGTGAGTTTTGGTCCCTTCGCTGCGCTCAGGGTGACAAATCGCGCGTCCCGCGTCCCGTATCCCGTGTCCCGCCTACTCCACCCGCTTCACCATGACGTAATAATTCGGATTCACCCCGAACTCCGTCCCCGCCGGCAGGGAGAGCGTCGCCGTCTGCCATGTCTCGGTGGGATGGAGAATCGTGTAGCCGCTGGCGCCGGTGCGCGCCCCCACCTGCATGTCGAATCCCGGTACGACGTCGTTCCAGCGGTAGGAGAGCGTGTTGCCGGAAATCCTGTACTCCAGCACCGGGATCATGGTGGTCTCCTGGTACTCCTCGAAGACCTTGTCCAGCTTCACGCCGGCGTGCTGGCTGATGTAGTCCCGGATCTGCTGGCCGTGCACCGTCTGGTGCCAGAAGGTGCGGTTCAGCCCGCGCAGGATGTCGCGCCAGGTGGAGTCGTTCCCCACGATCTGGCGGATGGTGTGCAGCATGTTCCCGCCCTTGGGGTACATGTCACCCGAGCCCTGGGCGTTCACGCCGCGGGCGGGGATCACCGGCTTGTCGTTCCGGATCCCGCCCCGGGTGCCGATCACGTAGTCGGCGCCGGCGTCCTTCCCGAAGCGGCACTCGACGTAGAGGTTCTCCGCGTAGTTGGCGAAGCTCTCGTGCACCCACATGTCGGCGTTGTCCTTCGCCGTGATGTTGTTGCCCCACCACTCGTGGGCGCTCTCGTGGATGATGATGAAGTCGAACATCATCCCGTAGATGCTGCGGGACGGGTTCCGGTAGTGATACCCGTTGGTGAACCCGTTGCCGTAGGCGACCGCGCTCTGGTGTTCCATCCCGTTGTGCGACACCTCGATCAGCTTGTAGCCGTCCTCGTACCAGGGATAGGGGCCGAACCAGTTCTCGAAGCAGGAGAGCATGGCCGGCGCCTGGGCGAAGGTGTGCTTCGCGGCGGTGAGGTGATAGGAAAGCGGCCAGTAGTCGAGGGTGAGCGGGCCGTTCTCGCCCCGGAAGATCTCGCTGAAGTGGACGTAGTCGCCGGCGTTGATGACGATGGCGTAGTTGTTGATCGGGTTGGTGTCGAACCATTCCCAGGTGGTGCTGCCGTCGGGGTGGTGCTCGACGCTCCGGAGCCGGCCGTTGGAGACGTCCACCAGCGGGTCGGGCATGGTGATGGCGATGCGCTGGCTGTCCGGCTCGTCGGCCTGGATGTCCTTGTTGGGCCACCAGATGCTGGCGCCGATGCCCTGGTCGGTGGTGACGATCCAGGGCTTGCCGAGACTGTCACGGCCCCAGGTGAACCCGCCGTCCCAGGGGGGCCGCTTCGCGATGGTGGGGCGGCCGTGGTAGTAGACGGTGACGGTGTGGGACTCGCCGGTCTTCTGCTTTCCGTTCACCGTGGCGAACCAGGCGTTGCCGTCCTGGCGGAAGCGGAGCTTGCGGCCGTCCTGCACCATGCTGTCCACGCCGAGGGGGGCCTGGAGGTCGATCTGCATCTCGTGCGGCGCGCCCACCACGGAGTAGGTGATCCCGTTCCGGCCGCTGATGGAGCTGTCGGCGGGGTTCACCTTCACGTGGAGGTCGTAGAAGGTCACGTCCCACCAGGTGCGTGCGGGGCTCGTGAGGGAGCCCTTGAGCGTGTCGGCGTGGGTGTAGGTGGTGGTGTCCTGGGCCATGGCGGGCAAGGCGGTCAGGGCGGACAAGACGGTGCAGGCGAGCAGGTGGCGCATGGGAGTCGGGGCTGGAGTTGGGGATGGAGGGAAGCTAAGGGCTGGAGGCGGAAAGTGAAGGCACGGGACCAGGTACGTCATTGCGAGGGCCGCGGGCTCGCGACGACGTGCGAAGCTGACGCGTCATTGCGAGGAGAGCCCGGAGGGCTCGACGAAGCAATCGGGTCGTTCTATCCCGATCCGAACTCCGCAGCCAGATCCCGCCACTCCGGATTCAGCGCAGTGATGAGCGCTTCCTTGTCAGCCCGACTGCCGGCCTTGATCTGTTTCTCGCGCGCGATGGCATGCCGGATGTCCGCATGCCATTCATACCAGACCAGGCGATTTACCGAGTATCGCCTTGCGAATCCGGCGACCATGCCTGAACGATGCTCAAACATGCGCCGCTGGAGATCGCTCGTCACCCCGACATAGAGGACTGAACGCCGACGCGAGGTCAGGATGTAGACGGCGGACAGGTGGCGGCGGACCATGCTCCAACATGGGCACGGCGGATCAACGGGAGATCAATGTGCGGGGCCATCCGATCGCGTCGCCCGCTGGCGCGGGCTCGCGATGACGTGTCAGGGCCACCCGATTGCTTCGTCGGGAGCTTCGCTCCCTCCTCGCAATGACGTGCCTAGGTGTGCCCTACGGCCGCACCATCACCTTGATCGCCTCCCGCGCGTTCATGGCGCGGTAGCCGTCCGGCACCTCCTCCAGGCCGATGGTCCGGTCGAACACCAGCCCCGGCTCGATCCGTCCCTCGAGCACGTCGGGGAGCAGCTCGTCGAGATACGCCCGCACCGGCGCCGGGCCGCCGCTGACGGTGACATTCTCGAAGAAGACCGACTGCGTCGCGGGGACCGCGTCGTAGTGCGGCACGCCGACCCGGCCGACCGCCCCGCCGGGCCGGGCGATCCGCACCGCCGTGAGCATCGCCTGCTCGTTGCCGACGCATTCCAGCACCGAGTGCGCACCGAAGCCGCCGGTGAGGTCACGCACCCGCGCCACCGCCTCGTCACCCCGCTCGCTCACCACGTCGGTCGCGCCGAACCGCTCGGCCAGCGCGATCCGCTCCGGATGCCGCCCCATGATGATGATCCGCTCCGCGCCCAGCCGCTTGGCCGCGATCACGCCGCAGAGTCCCACCGCGCCGTCTCCCACCACCGCCGCCACCTTCCCGGGCCCCACCCGCGCGGTGACCGCGGCATGGTGCCCCGTGCCCATCACGTCCGACAGCGTCAGCAGCGACGGCATGAGGGCGTAGTCGGCATCGAGCGGGATCCGGTAGAGCGTCCCATCCGCCTGCGGCACCCGCACCGCTTCCGCCTGAGCGCCGGCGGTCTCGTCGGTCCCGAAGAACCCGCCGTGGGTGCACGAGGTCTGGAGCCCCTCGTGGCAGAAGTCGCAGGTGCCGTCGGAGAAGGCGAAGGGCATGATCACGAAGTCGCCCGCCTTGAGCGTACGGACCTCGGCGCCGGTCTCCTCGATCACGCCGATCGCCTCGTGGCCCATGCGGCGCCCGCCCTCGACCGGCGCCATCAGGTTGTAGGGCCACAGGTCGCTGCCGCAGATGCAGGCTCGGCGCACGGTCACCAGCGCGTCGGTCGGTTCGATCAGGCGGGC
>DASTBA010000139.1:0-50047 GCA_035712285.1 Gemmatimonadales bacterium
GCCTCCCCTAAGTTGCGGCATGCAGGCGCACTGGCGGTGCCGAATGCTGTTCATCGTCCTCTGCGTGCCGGCGCTGCCCCGTGCCGGCGCTGCACAGACACCCCGGGGCACTTCCGCCAGGGCGGCGCTGGAAGCCCGCCACCTCGCCGACTTCGCGGATGCCGGCATCACCGAATCATCCGGTCTTGCCGCCAGTCGCCGCCATCCCGGCATCCTCTGGACCATCGAAGACTCCGGCGCCGAGCCGGTGCTGCACGCCACCGACACCACCGGTGCCGATCTCGGCACCTGGCGCGTCACCGGCGCCGCCAACCTGGACTGGGAAGCGCTGGCCATCGGCGACTGCCCGGCTGGCTCCTGCCTGTTCATCGGTGATATCGGCGACAACCGCGCCACCCGCGCGCAGGTCACGATCTACCGCATTGCGGAACCGGATCCCGAGGCGCCGAGCCGCCGTACCCGGCCGGCGACGCGGCTCGCGGTGACCTATCCCGGCGGCCCGCGCGATGCCGAAGCGATGGTGGTGCTGCCCGGCGGCGACCTCCTGATCGTTTCCAAGAGCCGCAACAGCGCCCCGCACCTGTACCGGGTTCCATCGGGCGCGTGGCGCGCCCCCACTCCCGCGCGCGCCAGCGACCTCGGACCGCTCCCGATCCCGAGTGGCAGTCTCGCCGACCTGGTCACCGACGCGGCACTTTCGCCCGATGGCCGGCGCGTCGCCATCCGGACCTACGCGAGCATCTACTTCTTCCGCCTGGATGGCGGTTACCGGCTGAGCGCCGATGCCGCGGTGCCGGCCTGCGGCATCTTCGGGATCGAGCCGCAGGGGGAAGGGCTCGCGTGGCTCGACGCCACCCATCTCGTGACCAGTTCCGAGGACAACTTCGGCCTGCGCGGCGGGCTCGGGCTGGTGCGATGCGAGGGATCGTGAGGGTGCGGAATGCCCTGTCGGCGGCGTTGCTCACCGGTGCCGCCGCCGTGGGCCTGCACGACGCGTGGTCGGCCCCGGAGCCGGCCCACCGGGCCGAGTGGATCCGGGCCGGGGACGTGAACGTGCGGGCGGTCCGCATGGGAACCGGCGACACCACCATCGTGCTGATGCATGGCTATGGCGAATCGCTGCTCGCCTGGCGCGGCATCGCCGATCGGCTGGCACGGCGATACCGCGTCCTGGCGTTTGACCTGCCGGGCTTCGGCGCCGGCGACAAGCCCGATGCCGGCTACGATCTCGCGACCACGACCGCACGCGTCGCGGACCTCGTCCGCCGGTCAGCACGCCGGCCCACCATCCTGGTCGGCCACTCGATGGGCGGCGAGATCGCCGCATCGGTGGCACTGGCGTATCCTGACCTGGTCCAGGGCCTGGTGCTCATCGCGCCGGCCGGCTTCGGCGTGTCGCAGGCAGCGGGCCGGCTGCCCGACGCAGCCAAGGCCCTGGCCGGGGCAACGACGCCGCTCCTGTTACCGGTTCACGATCCGCGCTGGCTCGCCGAGCCACCGGCCATGGCACGCTATGAACCGCTGGCCGACCCCGAGTACCGCCGCGCCACCGCGCTCATGATTCGCGACTTCGACTTCTCCGGGATCGGCACGCGCTTCCGCGCGGTCCGGCAACCGACGCTGCTGATCTGGGGGCGCCTCGACCCCACGATTCCGCTGTCAACCGGCCGGGCGATTGCGGGGATGATTCATGACAGCTGCCTCCGCGTGCTCGATCACGGACTCCACCGGCCGCACGAAGCGCAGCCCGACACGGTGTTCGCACTCATCAGCAGCTTCCTCGAAGCCCAGGGATCGAAGCAATGTCATTCCGAAGCATGATGATGGCATCCGCACTGATACTCGCCTCGGCCGGCCCTCTCTCCGGCCAAGGGGCGCCAAGTCCCATGAGCCGGGCCGCACGGGCGGTCGATACGCTGCCAATGAAGGCTCATCTCGAGTTCCTGGCCAGCGACTTGCTCGAGGGCCGCAAGCCGGGCACGCGCGGCGGAAAGCTGGCCGCGCTTTATCTGAAGACCCAGTTCGAGCGCCTGGGACTCGAGCCGGCAGGGGACTCGGGCACCTACTACCATCGGGTCCCGATCATTTCCCTCACGCCGCACCCGGCGCTGACCGTCACCGGGACATCGGGGCCGGCGCCGGAGTACATGAAGGACTACATGCTCTGGTCCATGTACGACTCGGCGGACGTGAGCGCCGCGGGCGAGCTGGTGTACGTGGGCTACGGTATCGTGGCGCCGGAGTACGGCTGGAACGACTACGCCGGAACCGACGTGAAGGACAAGATCGTCGTGACGCTGGTGAACGATCCCGGGCTGCAGGACTCGACGATCTTCCGCGGATCCGCGCTCACATATTACGGGCGCTGGACCTACAAGATCGAGGAAGCGGAACGGCAGGGCGCCGCCGGCATCCTCATGATCCACACCACGCCGAGCGCCACCTACCCGTGGAGCACGGTGGCGTCGTCGTGGAGCGGCCCGCAGCTGCAGGTGGCGCGTGCAGCCGGCCCGCTCAAGGTGGCAGGATGGATCACCGATGCGGAGGCGGCCCGCCTCCTGGGTGGTGCGGCGGGCCTCGATTCGCTCACTCGCGCGGCGGCCCGCCACGGGTTCCATGCGGTCCCGCTGGGACTCACGGCCCGCGCGGCCGTGCACAGTGACGTCCAGCTCACGGAGACCTTCAATGTGGTGGCCCGGCTCCCGGGCCAGGGGCCACACCGCGACGAGGCGGTGATCATCGGCGGGCACTACGATCACTTCGGGATCGGTACGCCGGTGAACGGCGACTCCATCTACAACGGCGCCGAAGACAATGCGTCGGGCACGGCCGCGGTGCTCGCCGTGGCGGAGGCACTGGTGCGTTCCGGCGCCCGGCCCGACCGCTCGATCCTGTTCATGGGATTTGCCGCCGAAGAAGCGGGCCTGCTCGGCTCCACCGCCTTCGCCGCCCACCCCACCCTGCCGATCCGCGACGTGGCGGCGGTCCTCAACATGGACGTGATGAACCTGCATGGCGCCGGCCGGGACATCAGCGCCCTGGGACTGGACCAGTCGTCGCTGGGCGGGGTCTTCCGCCGCGCGGCGAGGGCGGAAGGGCTGTCGGTGACGGTGAACCAGGAGGCGCTGCGCACTGGGGCCTTCTTCCGCTCCGACCACTTCCCGTTTGCCAGGGCTGGGGTGCCGGCCCTTTCCCTCGAGGGACCGACCCGGTTCGTCGGGAAGCCTGCGGATTACGCCAAGACCATCGCCGACGACTATACCGAACACCGGTATCATCAGCCGAGTGATGAGGTGTTGCCCAGCTTCAGCTACCGCGGAGCCGCCCAGCAGATGCGCGTCATTGTCCGGACGGCGCTCCTGATCGCCGACACTCCAGCCATGCCGACCTGGAATCGCGACTCCGAATTCCGCCAGGCTGGCGAGGCGCGCCTGGCCGGTGACGAAAACTGACTGTCCGGACAGTCAAATTTGATCTAATCAGAGAGGCCAGTGTAAGGCACTGCCTACTAACAAGATAGACATTGGTAGCCGTCCTGGGGCCTGGAATGGTGGCGCAAGATACTGTCAGATGGTATCTTGCGCCGTTTTCCACCTACCCATGACGCCGGGGGCACCACTGGATCTCCCGACTTCCCATCGGATTCCCATCACCTGGCTGAGCCAGCACGCTGGGGAAGTAATCCGCTATCGGACCATGAAGGAGCTCGCGCCCGCCGGTGCCTTTGATGGCCCGGCGCTGGACGCGGCCCGTACGGCAGCGATGGATGGCAAGCTGGCGCAGGCCGTCGTGAAGAAACAGAAGGACGACGGCATCTGGGGTCACAATCTGCTGGGGCTGGCGGCCTCGGCCCGTGATGGCATCAAGGATGTCGGCACGGTGCCCCAGTACCGCCGCCTGCTGGAACTGGCGTACCCTCGGGACACACGCCCCTTCAAGCTGGCCGACCGCGTGCTGTTTCGCCTGCTGACCCGGGACGACGATCCGGCGCTGCTCTTCGAATACCAGAAGCTGGCGCGGATGGCACCGGAAGTGGTCGCCTGGGCGCGTGAGACCGGGCGGGAGGCGGCCACTTCTGCCCTGGCCGAAGCCGGCCTGACCGAGGACCCGCGCGTTCGGGGAGCCGGCCACCGCATCGCGAGCGCGGTATCCGCATTCCTCCGCAGCCCGCTCGCGGAAAAGCCCTTCGTCCGCGCGGGCAGCAGCTATGTGCTGCATCCGGAGGCCTATCCGCCGAGCTGGTACTCGGTGGCGATGCTGGCGGCGATGCCGGCGCTGCAGCGGGAACGGGCCGGATTCACCGAGCGCCTCGGGCATTATCTGGCGCAGCCAGCGCCGAAGAAGGCGTACGCCGTCAAGCTCGGCAAGAAGAACGTGAAGCCGGCGCACCTGCTGCTGGGCGACCCGATCACCGCCGACGCGCGCGGCAACACCCCGGACATCCCGCTGGCGCTGTACTACATCGAGCTCATGGCCCGCATGGGCGCACTGGCGTGGGCGCCGGTGGCGACGCGGGTGCTGGCGCGCCTGCTGTCGGAGTGCGATGCATCGGGAGTCTGGCGCCCCAAGGTGCTGCGGACCGCACCCAAGGCCGGCAACCGGATCACCTGGCATGTGTACCCGCTGATCGCGGACACCAAGAGCCCGGAGTCGCGCTCGGCGGACGTCACGTTCCGGCTGGCGATCATCGCCCGGACCCTGGGCTGGGACCTCTCGTATTCCTGAGGCACGGTGGCCACGCTCGATCTCACGCCGTTCGGCTTCACCCCCACCGAGGGCCTGGTCTACCAGGTGCTCCTGAGCGGCGGACCGGGTACCGGCTACGCGATCGCGCGCAGTGCCGGCCTGGCCCGCGCCAACGCGTATGCCGCGCTCGAGGGGCTGGTACAGAAGGGGGCCGCTCGCTCCGACGGCGTGCGGCCCCGGCGCTATCGCGCGGAACCCCCCACCACACTCCTCTCCCAGATTGCCAGCCGGCACGGCCGCGCGCTGGACCGGCTGGCCCAGGAGCTCGCCGACGTGTCAGCGCCGTCGGCGCCGACACTGGTGGAGGTGGATTCTCCCCGGAGTGCCTTGCAGCTCGTCTCGCATGATGTCGCACGGGCCGGTGCCTCCGTGCTCCTCCTGGCGCCGCCCGACGCCTATCCGCTCCTGGCCCCCGCGCTCCGCCGGGCGGCGGCACACGGCCTCATTCTGTCCCTGGCCTCGACCGGCCCGGTCACGCTGGAGTTCGCCGCGGTCCGGGAGCTTTCCCCGTCGGGATCGCCCTGGCCGGGCGAACCGTTTCTCGCCGTCGTGGACGAGCGGTCGGCCCTCATCGTCACACGGACGGGAACGAGCGTGTCGGGACACTGGAGCTCGGCGGAGCCGTTCGTGGCGGCGGCCCGCCTTGCCTTCCGGCAGCTGACCGGGCCGGCCTGATGGAGCCGTTTGCCAAGGCATTCGACCAGCTGCGGCGCGAGTACCTCGCGGAAGGCGCTGCCCGCCTGAGCGAGTTGCGCGCGGATATCGACCGTCTCCGCGCGGCCGATCCTGACGCACTCGGTTCCCTGCGCACCCGGTTCCATCGCCTGGTGGGTTCCGGCGGCTCCTACGGATTTCCGGAGATCAGCTCACTTGCGCGGGACGCCGAGCGCCGGCTCGGGCCCGACAGCGCCGCGGCACCGGATGCCGCGGACTGGCTCGAGGATGTGGTGGACCAGCTGGCGGTGCGATTCACGGAGGCGGAGCGGTTGATCCGTTCCGCATCCGGCGAGGCTCCCGCGCGCCTCGCCATCGTGGCGGCGCCGAACGGCTCTCTGGCCGACGACCTTCAGGACGCCCTGGACGGAGCCGGATTCACCGTCCGCCGGCTCCCGCCCGACGCACGCCCGGATGACATCGCCCGACCCGATGCGGTGCAGATCGCGGTGCTGGTGGTGCAGGGCAACGCCACCTATGCCGTGGCGGCCGAGTGGAGTGCGGTGGCGGCACCGGCGCCGCGCACCGTCGTGCTGGTGGAAGCGGACCGGGAGGTGGATCGCCTGCGGGCGGCCGTGGCGGGGGCGGAGCTGGTCCTGCCGGTGGAACGCGCCGCGAGCGACCTGGCCCGGCTGGCCCAGCGCCACGTGCTCACCAGCGCGTCCCGCTTCGTCGCCGTCCTGGCCGATGAAGCCACGACCCGTGCCGATGCACTGGCCACCGGCCTGGCGTCGGTCGGCATGGAGGTGCGCCGGGCCGACAACGCCGCCACCGCGCGGCAGCACCTGGAGCTCTCGGTCCCGGACCTGGTGGTTGCCTCCGCCTCGCTTCCGGATGGGGGTGGCCGGGCGCTCGGCCGTCTGGTGCGCCAGGATCCGCGCTGCACGTCGGTACCGGTGGTGCTCCTGGGAGCGGTATCCGCCGAGGACCGCCTGGCGGCGCTCCGCGAAGGGGTGGACGAGGTCCTGACCGGCGCGCACGCATCGCGCACGGTCATCGAGGAACTCCGGGCCCGGGCCGAGCGGGGACGGCGTGTCCGGGAGCTGGTGCGGCGGGATCCCCTGACCGGGGCGCTCAACGACGCCGCCTTCCGGTCCGAGCTGGACCAGGCGGTCATGCTGGCGCGCCGTGACCAGCGCCCGCTCACGATTCTCCTGATTGTGCTTGCCGGGCTGAGCGAGGTGAACGCGGCCCGGGGACACAGCACCGGTGACCGGCTGCTTGCCCACGCCGGGGCCGTGGTGCGTGCCTCGGTGCGCCAGAGCGACCTGGTGGGACGCCGGGGCGGGCGCACCTTTGCGGTGCTGCTCCGGGGTTCGCCCAGTGCGGGGGCGCAGAAGATTGCCGCGAAGATCCGGACCATGCTGGCGGACCATCCCTACGAGACGCGCGACGGGGGCACCCTGCCCCTCCGAGTGACGATCTCCAGTGCGTCACTCGGCGAGCAGGGAACGACGGCGGATGAGCTGATGGGGTACGTGGAGCGGGGTTAGTGCGGATACCCCATCGTCAGCGGGGCCACATCCTGCGGATTCTCGTTCCCGAAAAGCAGCCGGCCCTCGCGGTATGACGCCCCGCGGAGGGTGAGGGCCAGGACCTCACCCAGATCGCTCACCAGGAAGATCTCCAGCGCGTCGCGCACTTCCTTCGGCAGATCCTCGAGATCCGCCTCGTTCTCCTGCGGCAGGATCACCCGGGTGATGCCGGCCCGCACCGCCCCGAGCACCTTTTCCTTCACCCCGCCGATGGGCAGCACCCGGCCCCGGAGCGTGATCTCGCCGGTCATGGCGATGTCATGCCGCACGGGACGGTTGGACAGCGTCGAGACGATGGCGGAGGCCATGGTCACGCCGGCGGAGGGACCGTCCTTCGGAATGGCGCCGGCCGGCACGTGCACGTGCAGATCCCGGTCGAACATCTCCTCCGGGATGCGCAGCGCCGCCGCGTGGGAGCGGGCATAGGTCCACGCCGCGCGCGCCGACTCCTTCATGACGTCGCCCAGCTGCCCGGTGAGCACCAGCTCGCCCTTGCCGCGCATGGTGCTCGCTTCCACGAACATGATGTCGCCGCCGGCAGGGGTGTAGTACATGCCGGTGCTGACGCCCACCTGGTCGGTCGCGGCCATCTTCTCGGGATGCACCTTGGGGCGGCCAAGGAGGTCATCCACGAGTTCCTTGTTGACCGTGAGATGCTCCACCTCCTTCGCGGCGATGCGCCGGGCCACCTTCCGGCCCAGCCGTCCGATCTCCCGCTCCAGCTGCCGGACGCCGCTCTCGCGGGTGTAGCCGGTGATGATCTCCGACAGCGCGTCGTCGGTGATCTCGAGCTGCTCCGGGGTGAGGCCGTTCTCCTGCAGCTGCCGGGGAATCAGGTACTGCCGCGCGATGGCGTGCTTCTCCCGTTCGGTGTAGCCGGCGAAGTCCACCGTCTCCATGCGGTCGAGCAGCGGCCCCGGAATGTTCTGGATGAAGTTCGCCGTCGCGATGAAGAGCACCTCGCTCAGGTCGAACGGCACGCCCAGATAGTGATCCACGAACGAATCGTTCTGGGCCGGGTCCAGCACCTCCAGCAGCGCACTCGCGGGGTCGCCCTGAAAGGACACCCCGAGCTTGTCCACTTCGTCGAGCAGGAAGACCGGGTTCTTGGTGCCCGCCTGCTTCATTCCCTGCAGGATGCGGCCCGGCATGGCACCCACGTAGGTGCGCCGGTGGCCCCGGATGTCCGCCTCGTCCCGCGCGCCGCCCAGCGAAATGCGCACATACCGCCGCCCCATTGCCCGCGCGATGCTCTTGGCAATGGAGGTCTTGCCGACGCCGGGAGGGCCGACGAAGAGCAGGATCGGTCCCTTGGCCCCCTTGTCATCCTCGTTGCCGGGTGCAGGCTGGGCCGCCTCGGGGGATGGCGCGGACGCGCCCTCCGCCGGCGGCTTCTCTCCATCCGCGTCGGCCTGCTCCGCCTTCTGGGCCGCCACACGGAGTTCCCGCACCGCGAGAAACTCCAGCACCCGGTCCTTCACGTCGGTCAGGGCGTAGTGATCCTCGTCCAGGATCTTCTGCGCCTGGTTCAGGTCGAGGTGCTCCGCGCTCCGCTCGTTCCAGGGGAGCTCCGCCACATTCTCCAGGTAGGTGCGGATGACCTGCGACTCCATGCTCTCGCGCCCGATGCGCGACAGCCGGCCCATCTCGCGGTCCACTTCCTTCCGCGCCTCTTCCGGCAGCTCCAGCGCCTCCAGCTTCTCCTTGAGCTCGTCCAGCTCGTCCGCCTCCTCGTCCTCACCCAGCTCCTGGCGGATGCGCTTCAGCTGCTCGCGGAGGAACATCTCCCGCTGGCGCTCGCCCAGCTCTTCCTGGACCTGCGACTTGATGTCCTCCTGCGCGTCCAGCACGCCGATCTGCCGCTGCACATGCACCAGCACCCGCCGCAGCCGCTCCTCGGCGGACAGCGTCTCCAGCAGGCTCTGCCGCTGGGAGGGCGAGATGTCGATGTACCCGGCCACCAGGTCGGCAAAGCGGCCGGGCTCGTTCACGCCGGCCAGGACCTGGTTCACCACTTCCTCCGGCAGGCCGGACTTCTGGCCCAGCTCCGCCGCCCGGGCGCGCGCCTCGCGATAGAGCGCGACGAACGCGGGATCCTCGGCATTGAGCGGCAGCATCTCCTCGGCCTCGCGCACCACCGCCTGGAGGTACCCCTCGGTCTCGCTGTAGTGGATGGCGATGCCGCGGCGCTCGCCATGGAGCAGCAGCTGCATGCCGGCCAGGCCGCGCTGCAACTGCCCGATCCGCGCGATCGTGCCGATGGTATAGAGCGACTCGGCGTCCACCGATTCGGTATTCTGCCGCTGGGAGACGGCAAAGACGAGCTTGTCAGGGTGCTGCAGTGCCGCCTCGATGGCGCGGAGGGTGCCCGGGCGGCCGGCACCGATCGGCGCCGTCACACCGGGGAAGAGCACCACCTCACGCAGGGGCAGCACGGGAAGCGTCATGCGTTCGGACATCGGATCTCCTTGGACGACACCGGCTGCTCGCACAGCCACACCGCCGTCAAGCGAAACATGGGCGCGCCAGGAACATTCTGACAGTAGCGCGCGGGAAGTCCCCCTGTGGGTGCACCGGCCGTGCCATGCAGTGCGTCAGGGGCGCACGGCCGTGCGCCCGTGCGTAAGTGGCGGGATGCAAAGAGGTTCCCGCCGGGGTCGCGGTGTCGTCCTCAAGCATCGGCCGCCGGGCCGACGGATGCCATGCCATCCTGACACGACATTACGGCACGCGAATCTCATGGGGGCAGGGCCACGTACAGAATCGCACCGTCGGTTGCCCCGGCGCGGGGCCCAGCGCAGATTGGAGATCTGTTTGTCGCACCCTGTATCCCGACTCCAGACATCGAGGCCTGAACGCCTGATGAGTTCGCCCGCCGACAAGCCGCTGGCCGCACGACTCGCGGATGCCCTGGGCGACGCCTACACCATCGAGGGTGAGGTGGGACGGGGCGGCATGGGCGTCGTGTACCGGGCCAACGACAACCGGCTGCAGCGGCGAGTGGCGATCAAGGTGCTCCCGCCGGAGCTGGCGTTCCAGCAGGACATCCGTGAGCGCTTCACGCGCGAGGCGCAGACGGCCGCCCGGCTTTCCCATCCGCATATCGTCCCGATCCATACCGTCGGCGAGGGCCACGGGCTGGTCTACTTCGTCATGGGCTATGTGGACGGGGAATCGGTGGGCTCCCGGCTCAAGCGGAAGGGCAAGCTCCCGCCCGACGAGGCCCGGCGCATCATGAAGGAGACGGCCGACGCGCTGTCCGCCGCCCACGCCGTCTCCGTCATCCACCGCGACATCAAGCCGGACAACATCCTGCTCGAGGGGACCCGCGGGCGGGTGATGGTCACCGATTTCGGCATCGCGAAGGCGCTGTCGTCGTCCTCCGGTTCGACGCTCACCGGTGCCGGCGTGGCGATCGGCACGCCGTCGTTCATGAGCCCGGAGCAGGCGGCGGGCGAGCGGGAGATTGACGGGCGCTCCGACCTCTACAGTCTCGGCATCGTGACCTACCAGATGCTGACCGGCGAGCTGCCGTTCCAGGCCCCCACCGTGGCCGGCATCCTGATGAAGCAGATCACCGAGCCGGCACCCGATCTCCGGAACGCCCGGGGCGACGTGCCCGACGATCTGGCGCTGGCGGTCTCCCGCTGCCTCGAGAAGGACCCGGAGAATCGCTGGCCCACGGCCGACTCGCTCCGCCGCGCCCTGGAGAACCGCACCGTCACGGGATACGAGCCGACCGGCCTTGGCTGGCGCGCCTCGCGCCCGCCGACGAGCGCCCGTTCGATGGCACGGCCGTCTCCCACCGCACCTGGTGCACGGCCGACCTTCCGCGCACGGGAGCTGGGGCCCGGCCAGGGTGGTGCCGGCCTGCCTGCCCCTCGGGCACCGCGTGCGCCGCGGTCCTATGACCCGCAGTGGCACCGGGCACGGCGCCGGGACAACGACGACACGCCGCTGCCCGATACCGGCGAGCCGCAGATCATCCAGCGGGTGCGTGCCCGGTTCGCGCGCTGGGCGGCCACGTCCCTGGGCATGTTCGGCATCAACCTGGCGACCGGACTGGATACGCCATGGTTCCTGTTCGTGGTGGCGGGCTTCGGCATCCCGCTCCTCAAGGACTATGCCCGGCTCTGGCAGTCGGGCTACAGCTGGCGTGATGTCCTGGCGCGGCCGCAGGCGCCCGATGCGCTGGGCGCCGGCAAGGCGCGAGCGGGAGGCAAGCTTGCACGGCACCTGCCCAATCCGTCACCGGCAGAATTCGGCGATCACTACCTGGTCATCAAGCAGATGCGGGACGACCGGAACGGGATCCTGAAACTGGTGGAGGGATTGCCGCCCGAAACGCGAAAGGATCTGGCCGAGGTACCGGAGACGGTGGACGGACTCTACAGCCGGGCGACCGACCTGGCCCGTTCGCTCACGCTGATGCAGCGCGACGTGGCCGACGAGGGGACCCTGCAGCGGATCGAGAGCCGGATCGGGGAGCTCACGGCGTCGGCCGAGGGCGAAGAGCGGACGCGCCAGCTGGAACTGCTGGACCGGCAGCGGAAGTCCCTGGGTGATCTCCGCGCGCGGCGCCAGCAGATGGCGGCGAACCTGGAATCCTGCCGGCTGGCGATGCAGAACCTGCGGTACGACATGCTGAAGCTCAAGACGTCCGACATCGCGGCGGTGATGGGGGATCTGACGCAGGCGACGCAGCAGGCGCGGGCGGTGAGCCGCAACGTGGACAATGCCATCGCCGCCGCCGCGGAAGTAAAGGCCGCCATGCAGCCGTAAGGGCGGAGCCATGGCTCCGCCCGAACAGCCACACCCATCAGTACCCCGCGATCTCCTCCATCGCCGCCTTGAGCGACTCCACCTGCGGCAGGATCACATCCTCGAGTTCCGGCGCATAGGCCACGAACGTATCGGTTGACGCCACCCGCCGGACCGGCGCGTCGAGCCAGGGGAACGCCTCGCTCGCGATGCGCGCCGCCAGTTCCGCCCCGTAGCCCCAGCTGAGCGAATCCTCGTACGCCACGATCACCCGGCTGGTCTTCCTGACCGAGCCGTAGACCGTTTCCCAGTCCACCGGATTGAGCGACCGGAGGTCAATCACCTCGACGCTCACGCCGTGCTGTTCCTCCATCTCCTTCGCCGCCACCAGCGTGCGCTGCACCACGGCACCGTAGGTCACGACGGTGAGGTCGGTACCCTCGCGCACCACCCGCGCCTTGGCAAACGGGATCATGAAGTTGGGGCCGGGGTTGGGCGCCTTGTTGTAGGTCTGGCGGTAGAGATGCTTGTGCTCCAGGAACAGCACCGGGTCGTCGGAGCGGATGGCGGTGCGGAGGAGGCCGTTGGCATCCAGCGCGGTGCTGGGACAGAGGACCCGGAGGCCGGGCACGGCGGTGAAGATCGAGGCGCCGGTCTGCGAGTGATAGATGGCGCCGCCCTTGAGGTAGCCGCCATACGTGGTGCGGACCACCACCGGCGCGCTGAAGGCGTTGTTCGAGCGCCAGCGCATGGTGGCCAGCTCGTTCCGGAGCTGCATGTAGGCGGGCCAGATGTAGTCGAAGAACTGGATCTCGACCACCGGCTTGAACCCGCGCGTGGCCAGCCCGATCGCGCGGCCGACGATGTTGGCTTCCGCCAGCGGGGAGTTGTACACCCGCTCGCCGCCAAACGCCCGCTGCAGGCCCCAGGTGACCTTGAACACTCCGCCCTTCCCCTTCACCTGGCCGAGATTCTCCTCCCGGCTGCAGTCCGCCACGTCCTCGCCGAAGACCAGGATGCGCGGATCCCGCGCCATCTCTTCCTTCATGCAGGCGTTGAGGAGGTCCACCATGGTGGTCGGATCGCCGGTGAACCGGGGATCATCCTCGGTGTCGAACTGCTCGGTGGTCGGATCGACGTCCGGCGAATAGACGTACTGGTACACGGTGCTGGTGGCCGGCTGCGGCGCCGCCAGCGCCACCTCGGCGGCGACGTTCACCTCGTCGTCCACCTGCTGGCGCATCGCCGCGATCTCGGCCTCGGTGGCGATCCCTTCCGACACCAGCCACGCGGGAAAGGTGGTGACGGGATCCCGTGCCGCCTCGGCTTCCCGCTCGGCCGGCGGCCGGTAGAAGACTTCGTCGTCCGAGAGCGAATGGCTGTATGGCCGGATCACGTGGGCGTGCACCAGCGCGGGCCCTTTCCGCTGGCGGCAGTAGTCCACCGCGCGCTGCACGGTGTCATAGCTCTCCAGCACGTTGCAGCCGTCGCACTCCTGGATGAAGAGTCCCGGGAACCCGGTGAGCAGCTTCGAGATGGATCCGCCCGGGGTGTTGACCTCCACCGGCACCGAGATGGCGTAGCCGTTGTCCTCCACCACGAAGACCACCGGCAGTTTCAGGTTGCAGGCGCTGTTGAGCGCCTCCCAGAACTCGCCCTCGCTGGTGGTGCCGTCGCCGGTGGAGCAGAACACCACTTCATCGCCGTGGAAATGGCGCCCCTTCTCCGCGATCCCCTCGCTCCGGGCGTAGCGGACCGAGGCTTCGGCACACCCGACGGCCTGCAGGAACTGGGTGCCGGTGGGGCTCGATGCGCTCACGATATTGAGCGCCTTGTGGCCCCAGTGGGACGGCATCTGGCGCCCGCCGGAGTTGGGGTCGTCGGCCGCCGCCACGGCGGAGAGGAGCTGTTCGGTGGCGGTCATCCCCAGGCCGAGGCAGAGCGCGCGGTCGCGATAGTAGGTGTAGAACCAGTCGTAGGCGGGACGGAACACCTTGGCGGCGGCGGCGAGGATGGCCTCGTGGCCGGCGCCGGAGATCTGGAAGAAGATCTTGTTCTGCCGCTTGAGCTGGATCTCCTTGTCGTCCAGCCGCCGGGAGAGCAGCATGACACGGTAGAGATCGAGGAGCTCGGCCTTGTCGAGCCGCTGCGCGGCCGAACCGGACTTCCGGGTGCTGGTGCGGGTTGCCATGCGACCATCCACAGATTGGTTCCACTGAGTGCGCGCATTGCGCGAGTGCCGCCGAGCGGCTCGATACCTAAAGATGGGCTCCCGATGAACCGGGGGGAAGCCGCCCGGTGGCGATCACGGGCCCAGCAGCGCCCGGGCCTTGTCGAACGCCCCCATCGCGACCCGGATGTCGGGGTCGTTCGCCGCGATGAATGCGTTCTCCGCGTCCGTACCCCAGCGCACCTCGGCGGCGCGGGCGGCCAGGCGCCGGATGATGAACGATTCGGTCTCGGCAGGCAGCCGCCCGGTCACGTGCAGCCGGATCTCGACGCGGTGCATGAAGGGAACCATGAGGCGGCGGCGCCAGGCGGCGGAGTCGGTCGCCCAGGCCACGCGGGCCGCGGGGTCCGGCCCGAGCAGGGTTGCCACGCTGTCCGCCACCAGTACGTCGTAGCTGCTGTCGGCCGCCAGGCTCCACCATGCCGGTGCCCGCGGGTAGTTGGGGAGCACGACATCCGGCTCGATCCCGCCACCGCCGCGGACGACACGCCCGTCATCGGTGTGATAAACCGCGAGCGTATCCCCAGGGTCACCGGCCCGGAGCGAGCGATACTGCCCCGCGTCCAGCCCCTTGTAGCGGCGCTGGATGACGCGCCCGCTGGGCGTGACCACATATCCGGTGGTCAGCCACACTCCGTCGCCATTGGGTGGGATCCCGATGAGCCGCTGGATCAGCGCCTTCCCGAAGCTCCGCCGCCCCACGAGCAGGGCCCGGTCGTGGTCCTGCAGCGAGGCGGCGAGCGCCTCCGCCGCGCTGGCCGTGCCGCCGTCAATGAGCACTACCAGCGGGATGTCCCGGTACTTGCCGTCACGCGTGGTGCGGAAGTCCGCGCTGTCGGTGCTGCGGCGCCCTCGTGCCGAGAAGATCAGCGTCCCCTTGGGCAGGAAGGCGCCCCCGAGCTCGACCGCGCCCGTCGCGAAGCCGCCCGGATTGCCGCGGAGATCGAGAATCACCTGTTGCGCGCCCGCCTGGCGGAGTCCCGCAAAGGCCGCCTCGACATCGTCGGCCGCCTTCACCGAGAACTCCTGGAAGCGAACGTACCCGGTGATCGGATCCAGCATCCGCCGGTCGGTGACCGCGTGCGGCTCCACCGGCGCAAACCGAACCGAGATGCTGAACGTATCGGGCTCGAGCCGAGGGCCGCGGGCGATTCCGAGGCGCGCCCGGGCGCCCTTGTCGCCCAGCAGCCGCTGGACGATGCGGCCCGGGTCCATTCCCGCCACCGAAGTGTCGTTCACCGAGCGCAAGCGGTCTCCCGCCTGGATGCCGGCCTGTTCAGCGCCACTGCCGCGGTACACGGAGACCACCGTGGGCTCGCCATCCACCTCCTCGACCACCACCCCGGCTCCGCTCAGGGTACCGGCATCCCACGCAAGCTCCCGCTCGAGATCGGCACGCCGCACGAAGCGGCTGTGCGGGTCCAGGCTCTTCAGCATGCCATCGATGGCCCCGTAGACCAGGTCCTGGGTGGTGACCGAGTCCACGTAATTCACATGTATCTGGTTGAGCAGGCTGGAGAAGGTCTGGAGCAATTCGTAGGACGACGGCTGCTGTGCGCGGGCCGGCAGCGGCAGCAGCAGGGCCGAAGCTGCAAGCAGGCTCATGGCCCGAATGACGTGCCGCATGCGCATGACTCCGCGGTGGGTGCGACGCTAGTGAGCGGCCGATCCGCCCAGCTCGGCCAGGGCGGTGTGGGCCCGCCTGATGTCAGGACCCAGGATGGACGGCGCAATGGCCAGAAAGTGCCGGTAGCCCTGCACCGCACGCGCGGTGTCGCCGAGGGCCTGGCGCACCTGCGCTACGGCATAGACGTACGCCGCGTTATGCGGATTCTGCTCCACGGCCTGTGCGAGGACGGTATCGGCCTCGGCAAGCTGGGCCGCGCGTGCCAAGGCGCGGCCGAGCTCGAACTTCAGGGCCGGGTCGGCGGGGTCGGCCTCGACGGCGCGTGCACGCTCGCGCACCGCCGCGTTCCAGGCCCCATTCTCCTCGTGGATGGCGGCCAGTTGCACATGGGCCATGTACATGCCCAGGTCCTGCGTGAGCACCTGCTCGAACAGGCTCTGCGCGTCAGCGGTCCGGCCCAGCCTGGCCTCCAGCACCGCGACGAGGTAGCGAACCTCGTTAAGGGCCAGCGGAATCACGGTGTTGGTCGGTAGCGAGTCACCGGCGCTCGACCAGCGCGCCATCACTTCCTCGAGATCGGCCACCGCCGGCTCGTACTCCTGGTACCGGATGAACGACTCGGCGCGTGCGTAGAAGAACCCCGCCGGCAGCCGAGCCTTGTCCTTCTCGCTGAGGTTCCGCCCGTACAGGGCCAGCGGGAAGAGCTCCCGCTCCGACTGCAAGGCCCCCACCGGATCCAGCAGCATGGCCATCCGCGCGAACCGCGATGCCTCGGCCACGGCGTCGCGGCGGTTGTCGGGCACCTTGTTCTTCATGACCTTTTCGCGCAGTCGCGGCTCCCGCTGGTACGGAAGCGCACCGAGCGCGTAGTAGGCAAGGGCATGATGCGGGTCGATCTGGATCGCGCGGCGGAGCAGGCTGTCGGCCACGGTCCACTTGTGCTTCTGCAAGGCATCCATGGCCCGCTGGTAGGCGAGGTCCGGATCGAGCGAATCGGAAGCCAGGTGCACCTCACGGGCGAGCTCCTGCCCTTGCACCATCGGGGCGGCGCCCGCCACCAGGCAAAACAGCAGGAACGCGGCCCGCACGCGCCTACCGAGCCGCCGCCTGGTACATGACCTTCCCGCCCACCACCGTCATGCGCACCGAGGCCTTCCAGAGGGAGTCGGGTGGAATAGTGGTGAGATCCCGGTCCAGCAGCACGAAGTCCGCCTTGTAGCCCGGCCGGAGCTCGCCACGGGAGTGTTCCTGGAACATCGCGTAGGCATCACCAGCCGTGTACGCACGCAGTGCTTCCTCCACGCTGATCTTCTGCTCCGGAATCCATCCGCCGGGGTTCTTGCCATCCAGGGTCTGCCGCGTCACCGCCGCCGCAATCCCTTGCAGCGGATCGAGCGTGGCGACGTTCCAGTCGGAGCCGAAAGCAAGACGTGCGCCGCTGTCGAGCAGCGAGCGGAACACGTAACTGTGACGCACCCGCACCGGCCCCAGGCGCTTCTGGGCCCAGCGGCCGTCATCCACGGCGTGATACGGCTGCATGGACGCGATCACGCTGATGGCCGCGAACCGCGGCACGTCCTGGGGCCGCAGGTGCTGGGCATGTTCCACCCGGAAGCGCCGGTCCCGCTGGCCGTGCGCCTTCGCGACGCTGTCGTAGATGTCCAGGATGAGTGCGTTGGCCCGCTCGCCGATGGCGTGCACGGCGATCTGCAGCCCGGCGCTGTCGGCCGCACCGATCCACTTGCGCAGCGAATCCTCCGGGGTCACCAGGAGGCCCCTGGTGGAAGGATCGTCGGCGTAGGGTTCGAAGAAGAGGGCCGTGCCGGAGCCGAGGGAGCCGTCCACGAATCCCTTGACGCCGCCGATCCGGATCCAGTCGTCGCCGGCCCCGTCGGCCTTGATCGTATCCAGCACCTGGCGCCAGAGCTCCAGCGGCGGATAGAAGCTGATGCGGGTCTTGAGCAGGCCGGCCTTCCGTATCCGCTCCGCCGAGGCGAGCTCGTACCAGGGCGCCGAAACGGCGGAGACGCCGGTGAGCCCGTGCTGGGCGGCCCAGTTCGTGGCCCGCGCCATCTGCGAGTCGGCCTGCTCCGGCGTGGGCTCGGGAATCACGCGATAGGCCAGGCTCTGCGCATCGTCCTTGAGCACGCCGGTGGGTTCGCGATTGGCGTCCCGCACGATGGTGCCACCCGCGCGGTCCGGTGTGGCCTTCGACACCCCGGCGAGCTTGAGCGCCAGGCTGTTGGCAAGCCCCATGTGCCCGTCGAGCCGGTTGATGTACACGGGGTTATTGGGCGTGACCGAATCGATCCAGTCCCGGCGCGGGAGCGGCGAGTTGGCCCAGCGTTCGTGGTCCCAGTCGCCGCCCAGGATCCACTCGCCGGGCTTGAGCGTCGCGGCGTAGGCCTTGATCCGGCTGATGAACTCCGCCGGTGACGCGGCGAACCGGAGATCCACATTGGTGAGCTGGGCGCCGCCGGAGGAGAAGTGGGTATGGGCGTCCATCATCCCCGGCACCACCATGGCGCTGCCGTTCTGGAGCACCCGTGTGGCGGAGCCCACCCATCGCCCGAGCGACGTGCTGTCCCCGATGGCCACGATGGTGTCCCCCTTGACCGCGAGCGCACCGGCCCACGGGGCGGCGGAATCGCCGGTCCAGATCCGGCCGTACACCACGAGGTCCGCAGCGGAGGACGCTCCACCACCGGATTCAGGAGTGCCCTGGCAGGCGGCAAGCAGCAGGGGGAGCGCGAGTCCGTACCGGAGGAATGACATGCAAGGCCTTTCAGCGGAGGCGGGTGAGCTTGCGCAGGGCTTCCAGGCGTTCGAGCGCACTGCCGCCGCTCGCCGCCGGTGCCACGGCAAAGAGGTCACGGATGTCCAGCAGGATCTCCAGCATGAGCTGGTCCCGCTGGTAGGCGTTGTCGAGGTCCACCATGCGCGCGTCCGAACCGTCCGCCCTGGCACGGTCGTAGGATTCGCGGTAGATGGACTCGAGATTCGCGAGAATGCGGTCGCGCGGGCGCATGGGCTGTTGTGGGTGTGGGGGTAAGATAGCTTACTACAGGGCGGGCAAGACGGACAGGGCGGACAGGACAATACTCATGACTCACGACCCATGACCAAGACCATTCTCCTCTTCACCGGGCCCCTGTACGAGGACCTGGAACTCTGGTATCCCAAGCTGCGCCTGGAGGAGGCGGGGATGCGCACCGTGGTGGCCGGGCTGGCCCGGGAAATGTACCAGGGCAAGCACGGCTATCCCTGCATGCCGGACACGACGGTGGACGACCTCGACCCTGCGCGGTTTGACGGGCTGGTCATCCCCGGCGGCTTTGCCCCCGAC
Source organism: Gemmatimonadales bacterium (assembly GCA_035712285.1). Classification (GTDB taxonomy): domain Bacteria; phylum Gemmatimonadota; class Gemmatimonadetes; order Gemmatimonadales; family GWC2-71-9; genus CAMLHP01. The sequence goes on from DASTBA010000139.1 coordinate 18,960, forward strand.
AAGCTCCGGCGCTCCGCCAAGGTTCTGCAGCTCACGCGCGACATCTTCGAAGCCGGCAAGCTGGTGGCGTTCATCTGTCACGCCGGCTGGGTTCCGATCTCGGCCCGCATCGTCAAGGGCTTTCGCGGCACCAGCGTCAATGCCATCCGCGACGATCTCGAGAATGCCGGCATGGTCTGGGAAGACGCGCCGGTGGTGGTGGACCGCAACATGATCACCTCGCGCAACCCGGCCGACCTGCCGGTGTTCATGCAGGCAGTCATCCAGTGGCTGGGAGCCTAGGCATGTCCCTCGCCCCGTTGCAGGCTCGCGTTGACCAGTGGATCAGCCAGTTCCACGAGGGCTACTTCCACCCGCTTACCAACCTGGCGCGCCTGGCCGAGGAAACCGGCGAACTGGCACGCGAGGTGAACCATCGCTTTGGCCAGAAGACCCGGAAGGCCAGCGAGCCGGAGGGGGACCTGGCCATGGAGATGGCGGACATCCTGTTCGTCATCATCTGCATGGCCAATCGCGAGGGCATCAACCTCGACGACGCATTCGACCGGATGATGGCCAAGGTGGAGACCAGGGACGCGGATCGGTGGACACGGAAGGACGCGGGGCGCGGGACCCGGGACGCGTAGTTCGAGTCCCGCGTCCTGCAGCCCGAGCTCTCTACTCCCACTCCCGCGGAGCCCGCTCCAGTTCCGCCAGCAGGACGTGGTAGCTCTCCAGCCGGTCTGCCACGATCTCGCCACGCTCCACCGCCTGACGGATGGCGCAGCCGGGCTCCGTGCGGTGGCGGCAATCCTGGAAGCGGCACTCACCGATCCACGGCCGCATCTCGGGAAAACACGAGGCCAGCTCCCGCGGGTCGATGCCCCAGAGTCCCACCTCGCTGAATCCCGGCGTATCCACGAGATAGCCGCCCTGGCTCAGGGGAATCATCACGGCGCCCACGGTGGTGTTGCGGCCGCGGCCCACCCGCGCGCTGATCTCGCCGGTGCGGAGCCCGAGCCCCGGTTCCACCTGGTTCAGCAGGCTTGACTTGCCGACGCCCGAAGGGCCGGTCACGACGGCGGTGTGGTGGCGGAGCGCCCCCCGGAATTCGTCCACGCCGAGTCCGGTACGCACACTGGTTTCGATCACGCGGTATCCGGCGCCGGCGAACCGCCCGGCGAGCGGCGCGGCGGGCGCGAGGTCGGTCTTGTTCACGACCACCGCCGCCAGGATCTCGTTCGCCTCGGCGAGCACCAGCAGGCGGTCGAGCAGCTGGAGGACCGGCTCGGGATCCCGGGTAGCCGCCACCACGAAGACTTCGTCGAGATTGGAGACGACCAGCCGCGTGCCTCGTCCCTCGGGGACCCGCCGCTCCAGCACTGACCGGCGCGGCGCGATGGAGATGATGCCGTACAGTTCGCCGCCGGCTTCCGGCTCCAGCTGCACGACATCGCCGACCACCACCCGGAATTCCTCCTGCTTCACCTTCTTCCGGAGCACGGCACGGCGCTCCCCGTCAGGCGTGAGCACGCGATAGTGCGCGCCGTCCCGCTCCAGGACCGTGCCGGTCACCATTCGCCCGGCGCCGCCGAGATCGCCTCGTCCAGCGCGGTCTTCACGTCGTAGAGCGAGAGCCCCTTGATCCGCTCCTCCGCCTCCGCGGGGGTCCGTCCCCACGCCAGGACCGGCGTCTCCACATGGCCGACCGGCCGGTCCCCCGCCGCGGACCAGCGCACGAAGAGCAGCGCGGCGCCGTAGCGGCCCCGGCCGTCCGGCTCCTCATCCACATAGATCCCGACGGAGTAGGCCTGACCGTCACTGCCGCCGAAGGCGGCGGCCCGCTCGTGGGTGGCCATGTAGCCGCCCAGCGTGAGGTCGGTCACCGGCGGCTCACGGACTCCTTGACGATGTTGCCGAGCATGAACGCGATGTTGGCCGGGCGCTCCGCGAGGCGGCGCATGAGGTAGGGATACCACTGGGTGCCGAAGGGGATGTACACGCGCAGGCGGTGCCCCGCGTCGCGGAGCTGCTGCTGCAGGTCCCGCCGGACGCCGTACAGCATCTGGAACTCGAACCGGTCGCTCGCGATACCGTGCGACGCCACGAACGCGCGCGCCTCCGCGATGATCTTCTCGTCATGCGTGGCCAGTCCGGGATAGTTCCCTTCGGTGAGGAGGCGCTGCATCAGTGCGACGTAGTTGCGGTCCACGTCCTTCTTGTCGGGGAACGCCACGTCGGGCGACTCGAGATAGGCTCCCTTGCAGAGGCGGACCCGGGCACCCATGCCGATCAGGTTCGCGATGTCCTCCGCCGACCGGCGGAGCGAGCTCTGGATCACCACCCCGCAGTACGCGCCGAAATCGGCGAAGAGCCGGGTTGCAAAGAAGTCGAGGGTGCGCTGGGTGTACGCCGAGCCTTCCATGTCGAGCCGCACGAACCCGCGGTGGATCCGGGCCCGCTCGAGGATGGCCGTCATGTTGCGGTGACAGAGCTCCTCGTCAATGTCGAGCCCCATCTGGGTGAGCTTGACGGAGACGTTGACCTCGATCCCGCCCGCCGCCGCCATGCGATCCAGCATGCGCACGTACTCGTCCCGGGCGGCTTCGGCCTCGTCGGGCCTGGTGACGCTCTCGCCCAGGAGGTCGAGCGAGGCCGTGATCCCGCGCGCCGCCCGCTCCCCGGCGGCGGCGACGGCCTCGTCAATCGTCTCGCCAGCCACGAAGCGGGAGGCAAAGCGGCGGGCCAGGCTGTTCGAGCGGACAAAACGGAACATCCCGTTCCGCTGCGACAGCCACAGCAGTCCCTTCCGCAGCATCAGGTCTCCTCTGGGAATCGGGCCACGCCCGGGATGCGCACGAAACTAGCGGGGCTCCGGGATCGCGTCCATGTGCTTTGCAGCAACCCGCCGGCGGCGTAACTTCCCGCCTCGATCCCGACCGCGAGGCATCGTGTTGCACCGTTCGCTCCTCATTCCGGCTGGCGCCCTGCTGCTGCTTGCGTGCGGCGACGCCGCGCGTCCGGCAGCCTTTACCTTCCATGGCATGGCGCCGGGCATGAACGCCGCCGAGCTGCGGGCGGCCGCCAGCGGCGCCGGCATCGGGGCGATGGAGTGCCAGCCGCTTGCCGTCGCCGGCCTGGCCGCCGACCAGCTCTGCTTCACGCCCGATTCGAGTGCCAGCACCGTGAACGTCTCGGCGATGGTACAGTCCGCCGACAGCATGGTGTCCTATCTCGCGATCCGCGAGGGCATGCTGAACCCGGGCGTCGCGTACGATGCGCTGACCAAGGCGTGGGGTACGCCCGACACCGCCATAGCAACCGGGCGCCGCTGGCGCCGGGGTCGCTGGGTGGCAAGCGCGGACACGGGGGAAGGGATTCTCACCGTGTGGCTCTCCGACTCCGTGACCGACCGGGTGGTGGCGCTGGCAAGCCAGCGGGAACAGCTGAAGGCGGCGGGCGTCGACACGCTCCCCTACCAGGCCGACATGGAGGCGGTGGTGAACCAGCTGCGCTCGGACACGGCCGGTGGCGGGGCACCGCACCTCGCCTCCGACCTGCGGGAGCGGCCGTCGGTGATCAGCTGCCAGCCGGTGCAGCCGCCGGCAGATCTTGCAGGACGGACCGGTTACGTGGTGCTGGCGTACCTGGTGGATACCGCCGGCGGGGTGGAACCGCGCTCAGTCCGCGTCCTGCAGGCCACGCACGCAGGGCTGGGGCCGGCCGCTGCGGCGTCGGTCCGCACCTGCCGGCTCCGTCCCGGGCGTCTCGACGGCAGGCCGGTGCGAACCCTGGTCCAGCAGCGCGTCACCTTCCGGCCGTCGAAGTAGCGCCATGGCCGCCCGCGCGGTACGCCGCGCGGACCAGCTCCTGGAAATGGTGCACGCCGCTCTCGTACTTCACCGAGAAGCGGCCGGTGTCGTACGCGCGCGATCCGAGCCCCTGCTGCACCCGCGCACAGATCTCCGCATCCTCCGCCTGCACCCCGTCGCTGTAGGCCACGTCGGCCTCGACGCGCGCGGGATCGAGTTCGTCGTAGAAATACTGGAAGACCACCCGGCAGCGGTCGGGCCCGTCGGGCAGCACGAGGTTGGTCTGGAGCCGGCCCGGCAGGATGTTGAGCATGAAGTTGGGAAAAAGACAGTAGTAGAACGCCTCGCCCCCGCCATCCCGGCTGTAGAGATTGTCGCCGGTGAGCGGGCTGTGCTGCAGGGAATACCAGGGATGCACCGTCGTGACGTACTGGCGGTAGTCGTACAGCCTGGCGAGCTCGGGGTGCACGTAGGGGACGTGATAGCCCTCGAGGTAATTGTCCACGTACACCTTCCAGTTGCACGCCACCGGATATTCCACCCGACGGCCGAAGCAGAGCTGATCCAGCCGGAGCGGTGCAATCCGCTCCGCGATGCCCTCCACGAAGGTGGCGAGCGGCGCGGCCTCCGGATCGAGATTCACGAAGACCAGCCCCTGCCAGGTCTCCACCCGCACCGGCCGGAGCCCGAAGTCCTTCTTGTCGAACAGCTCGGTCCGGTCCATGGCCGGCACGCCGCGCAGGCAGCCATCCAGCAGGTAGGTCCAGCCGTGGTACTTGCACTGCAGCGCGTTGGCGGCGCCTTCGCGTTCCAGCGCCAGCGGCCCGCCCCGGTGCCGGCAGACGTTGTAGAACGCCCGGAGGACGCCATCCTTGCCCCGCACGACGATCACCGGCTCGCCCGCGATCACGTCGGTGACGAACTGGCCGGGCGCCGCCACCTGCGCCGCGTGGGCAATTCCCTGCCAGGTCCGCGCGAAGATCCACTCGCGATCGGCGTCGAGGAAGCGCGGGTCGGTGTACCACGCGCTCGGGATGGTGCGGGCCCGCGCGAGGGGCTCGGCGACCAGGTCGGCGGGTGCGATGTCAGGCAGGATGAGTGGCCGCATGCCGCGAAGAATAGGATCAGGCGCCGCCGCCGGCCAGCAGCGCCTGCCCTTCGCGGGCCAGCCCTTCCAGCAGGCGGTCCAGGTGCGCCGGTGTGGTGCGCGGATTCATCACGGTGACGCGGAGCACCTGACGCCCGTTCAGCCTGGTCGCGGTGATCCAGCCCTCTCCCGAGCGGTTGTACTGCTGCCGCACGAGGCGGTTCAGGTCATCCAGTTCCGCATCGCTCCGGCGCCCGTCGCCCAGCCAGCGGAAGCAGAGGATGTTGCATTCCGGCTGGTGGATGGCCTCGAACTCCGCCGAGTCCGTCACGCGGTCATGCAGCCCGGCGGCCAGGTCCGACAGGTGATCGAACAGCGCGCCGATGCCGTCGGCGCCATGCCGTTGCAGTGCCATCCAGACCTTGAGCGCATCGAACCGGCGCGAGCAGGCGAAGCTCCTGGGTCCGGTGTCCCATGTCCGGCCCGTCCCCTCATCGTGGAACAGGTAGGGCGCGCGCTGGGCGAAGGCCTGCGTGAGCGCCCGTTCGTCCCGCACCAGCACCATGCCGGCGGAGAGCGGCATCAGCATCATCTTGTGCGGATCCCACGCGATGCTCCGCGCGTGCGCGAGGCCCCGCAGGAGATGGCGACGGCGCGGTGCCAGCAGCGCCGAGGCGCCGTGGGCGGCGTCCACGTGGAGCCACAGCCCGCGCGCGGCGCACAGGGTGCCGATGGCCTCCAGATCGTCGAAGCTTCCGGTCGGTGTCGAACCGGCGGTCGCCACCACCGCCATGACGTCGCGCCCCTCGTCCCGCAGACGGTCGAGCACAAGCTCCAGCCCGACAGCATCCATCCGGAATCCGGCGGACGGCACCGGCACCACGCTGGACGTGCCGAGACCCAGCTCACCGGCGGCACGGGTGATGGCATAGTGGGCATGTTCTCCGCAGACGAGCACCGGTGGTCGCGGGCCGAGCCCGTCGGCCCAGGCATCGGGACGGACGGCGGCCCGGGCCGCGAGCAGTGCCGTGAAGGTCGCTTCCGTGCCACCGGAGGTGAAGGTTCCACCGGCGGAACCGGGCAGGCCGGCGAGCTCGCACATCCACCGGATCAACCGGGCCTCGATCGCCGTGCCGGCCGGCGACATCTCCTGCACCGCCAGCGAATTGTTCATGGCGGAGATGAGCGTGTCCGCCCAGACCGCCACCGGCAGCGGCGCGCTGACCTGGTGGCCGAGGTACATGGGATGGGAGAGGCGGATGGCATTGGCCAGCGCCAGGCGTTCGGCCTCGCCAAGCACGTCGGCCAGCGGACGACCGGCGTCTGGAAATGCACCGCCCGTGAGTGCGTACAGTCGCTCCGCGTCGGCGGCCGGCGTGACCGGCACGCGGTCTCCGGCGGATTCGGCGAGGAACCGGGCGGCCGCCTCAGCAAAGGTGCGCGCGGCCTCGGGAGTCATGTCGTCGGCAATGGCCTGCAGGATGGAATCGAGCACCGGCACTCCGGACGGGATGGGATAGGCGCCACGGGAAGATACATTTGGGGGCGGCCCGGACTGGACCCGCACACCGAGGATCCCGAACCTTGAGCAATACCGAGCACATAGCTGTCGAGATCATTGACGACCCCGACCGGCTCGCCCGGGCCGTGGCCGCGCGCATCGCCGAGCTGATCGTGGGGCGGGACCGGGGTGGCCGGCGGACGGTGCTGGGCCTGGCGACCGGTTCGACGCCGATCGGCGTCTACCGGGAACTGATCCGGATGCACCGCAGCGAGGGCCTGTCCTTCCGCAACGTCGAGACGTTCAACCTCGACGAGTACTACCCCATGGCATCGGACAGCATTCATTCGTACCACCGGTACATGTGGGAGAACTTCTTCTCGCAGGTGGACCTCGACCCGCACCGGGTCCATCTCCCTGCCGGCGACGTGCCCCGCAGCGCCGTGGCCCGTGCCTGCGAGGAATACGAGGCCGCCATCGCCGCCGCCGGCGGCATCGACTTCCAGATCCTGGGCATCGGCAAGACCGGGCATATCGGCTTCAACGAGCCGGGCTCCGATCTCGAGACCCGCACCCGTCTCGTCACCCTGGACACCATCACGCGGCGGGACGCCGCCGCCGACTTCTTCGGCGAGGAGAACGTTCCTCTCCAGGCCATCACGATGGGCGTGGCGACCATCCTGGCGGCACGGGAGATCGCCATTCTCGCCACCGGCGAGCACAAGGCGGGCATCGTGCGGCGCGCGGTGGAGGGCGAGATGGACCGCCAGGTGGCGGCCACTTTCCTGCAGCGTCACCCGGCCACCACGTTCTACGTGGACCACGCGGCGGCGGCGGAACTCACGCGCGTGGCCACTCCCTGGCTCCTGCATGAGGTGGAATGGACCGCGGCCATGTCGGTGCAGGCGGCGATCTGGCTCTCCCAGCGCGTGGGCAAGGCAATCCTCAAGCTCACCGCGGCCGACTACGGCGAGAACCACCTCTCATCCCTGCTCTCGGCGCACGGCAGCGCCGGCGCCGTGAATGGCCTTGCCTTCAACGCCCTGGGCGCCAAGATCCGCGGCCGCTCGAAGCTTCCGTCGGGACGGAAGATCGTCTGCTTCTCCCCCCATCCCGATGATGATGTCATCTCCATGGGCGGGATCCTCCACAAGCTGGCGATGAACGGGAACGAGATCGTGGTCGCGTACCAGACCAGCGGCAACATCGCCGTCTTCGACCACGACGTGCGCCGCTACGTGGATTTTCTCGAGCGGCTGGCGCGGGACGGACTGCTGGACGCGGGCAGCGTGAGCGACCTGGCGGCGAAGGTCCGGGATTTCCTGGCGCGAAAGCAGCCCGGCGACGTGGACCTCAAGGAAATCCAGGACATCAAGCGGGTGATCCGCGAGGCCGAGGCGGTGAGCGGCATCGAGACCCTGGGACTCGCTCGTGCCGCCGCCCGCTTCCTCAACCTGCCGTTCTACCAGACCGGCAAGGTCAGGAAGGATCCGATCGGTCCGGCCGACGTGGCCATCGTCCGTGCGCTCCTGCACGAGACGCAGCCGGACCTGGTCTTCGCGGCGGGAGACCTGAGCGACCCGCACGGGACGCACCGCATGTGCCTCGAGGCAGTGACCCTCGCCCTGGACGAGCTCCACCCGCCCGGCTCGGCCGGCAGGCCGGAGCTCTGGCTCTATCGCGGCGCCTGGCAGGAGTGGTCCATCACCGAGGCGACCTGGCTCGTGACCATGTCACAGGAGGAACTGCGGCGCAAGATCCAGGCGATCTTCAAGCACCAGTCGCAGAAGGACTCGGCGCCGTTCCCCGGCGGGCATGACGATCGCGAGTTCTGGCAGCGGGTCGAGGCACGCAACAAGGGCACCGCCGCGCTGCTGGACCGGCTGGGCCTGGCGGAGTACTTCGCGATGGAGGCGTATGTCGTGAGGTAGGCGGGAAGGCGGGAGGACGGAGCGAAGATCCGGCGTTACCGCAGTTCTACGGATGCCGTCCGGCGGGCCGATCGGCCCGCCGGACGGCATGTCGATTTCAGGCTCCCCCAGACGACTACCTGTTGTCCACTGCAGTTCACACCCACGCCGGAGGAAACGGTGAAATACCTGTGCCTGATCTATGACCAGGAAGCCAAGCTGGGCGGCATGACGAAGGACGAGCAGAACGCATTCATGGGCGAGTACTTCGTGTTCAGCGACTCCATCCGGAAGAGCGGACACTACCTGGCCGGCGAGGCGCTTCAGCCGGTGGCGACGGCCACGTCGGTCCGGGTCCGGAACGGCAAGGTGTCGGCCACGGATGGTCCGTTCGCCGAGACGAAGGAACAGCTGGGCGGGTTCTACCTCATCGAGGCCCGGGACCTGAACGACGCGATCCAGGTGGCGGCGAGGATTCCCTCGGCGCGGATCGGCACCATCGAAGTCCGGCCCATCATGGCCATCAACCGGCCGTAGCCTCGCGCACGGTCGCGCGGGAGGAGGGGGTCATGTGCCCTGCATGCACGGAAACAATGGCCATGGTGGTCGCGGGTGCGACCTCGACGGGCGGCCTGGCAGCCGTGGCCGTGAAAGCCCTGCGTGTCAGGGCCGGCCTTCGCCGGGCGGCAACCGAACCTGAACAGGACAGAGGAACCGAACCATGACGGCAATAATGCAACTGCAGCCTCGCGCGGTCTCGCGCGCAGAATGGCTGGTGGCGCGCAAGGCGCTGCTGGCCCGGGAGAAGGACCTCATCCGCGCCCGCGACGCCCTGAGCGCCGAGCGCCGGGCGCTGCCGCTGGTGCGGATCGAGAAGCCGTACCGGTTCGACGCGCCCGGCGGCGAGGTGGACCTGGCCGACCTGTTCGACGGCCGCCGCCAGCTGATCGTGTATCATTTCATGTTCGATCCGGCATGGGAGGAGGGGTGCCCGAGCTGCTCTCACTGTGCCGACAGCTTTGCCGGTGCCGTCGCCCACCTGGCGGCGCGGGACACCGCGTTCACCGCCGTCTCGCGCGCGCCGATCACCAAGGTCGAGGCATTCCGGAAGCGGATGGGCTGGACATTCCGCTGGGTGTCCTCCTTCCGCAGCGATTTCAACTACGACTTCCATGTCACGCTGGACGAGGATGCCGGAAGCGTGGAGTACAACTTCGCGAGCGCCACTGCCCTCCATGCGCGCGGCAAGCTGTGGTACACCAGGGGCGAGCTGCCCGGCCTCAGCGTCTTCCTGCGTGAGGGCGACGAGATCTATCACAGCTACTCCGCCTACGCCCGCGGCCTGGACCCCCTGCTCAACACCTACACACTGCTGGACATGACCCCGCTCGGCCGCCAGGACGAAACCGGGGGCAATCCGCAGGCGTGGATCCGGCATCACGACCGGTACGCACCGGGCGCTGCGGCAGAGGTCCCGGGCTGCTGCCACGATCACGCACGGTGACTGACGATGCGGCGAACCCGGCCCGGGACCTGGTGGATACCGTCTACCGGACGGAGTCACGCCGCATACTCGCCACCCTGATCCGTCTCCTCGGCGACTTCGACCTCGCCGAGGAGGCGCTGCACGATGCCTTTGCCGCGGCGGTCGAGCGGTGGCCGGCGGAAGGCGTGCCGGCGAATCCACGGGCGTGGCTCGTCTCCGCCGGCCGGTTCCGGGCCATTGACGGCATCCGCCGGCGGGCGCGGTTTGATACGTCGCTGGCCACGATCGCCGGCCAGCTCGAGCGGGACGCCGCGACCGAGCACGACCAGGACGTCGGCGAGCTGGAGGACGACCGGCTCCGGCTGATCTTCACCTGCTGCCATCCGGCGCTCGCCCGGGATACGCAGGTCGCGCTCACCCTGCGCGAGGTCTGCGGGCTGACGACCGAGGAGATCGCCCACGCCTTTCTGGTCACGCCGGTCGCGATCGCGCAGCGGATCGTCCGCGCCAAGGCCAAGATCCGGCACGCCGCCATCCCTTATCAGGTGCCGGAGGGGGCGGACCTGCCAGCGCGGCTGGACAGCGTGCTGCACGTCATCTACCTGGTGTTCAACGAGGGCTACTTCGCCTCCTCGGGTGCGGCACTCACCCGCCAGGACCTCTCCTCCGAGGCCATCCGGCTGGGGCGGCTGCTGGTCGAGCTGCTGCCTGAGGCCGAGGCGATCGGGCTCCTCGCCCTGATGCTGCTGCACGAGGCGCGGCGCGCGGCACGCCTGTCTCCGGCAGGCGAAGTGATCCTGCTGGAGAATCAGGACCGGACTCTATGGAATCACGAACAGATCGCCGAGGGCGCGGCCCTGGTCCGCCGGGCCCTGGCATCGCGCCGGTTCGGTCCGTACGGCATCCAGGCGGCCATCGCGGCGATCCACGCCGAGGCGGCGAGTCCGGGTGCCACGGACTGGAACGAAGTTGTGGGGCTGTACGACGTCCTGCTCCGGATGGATCCTACGCCGGTAGTGCGGCTGAATCGCGCGGCGGCGGTGGCCATGCGGGACGGGCCCGGAGCGGGCCTTGCGCTGGTGGACGCGATCCTCGCCGGCGGCGATCTCGCCGACTACCACCTCGCCCATTCGGCTCGCGGTGAGCTGTGCCGCCGCCTCGGGCGCGACGCGGACGCGCGGGATTCCTTCATGCGGGCCCTTGCCCTGGCGCAGCAGGAACCGGAACGGCGGCTCCTGCAGCGCCGCCTCGACGAGATGCAGGGGTGATTCCGGCCCATCAGGGCCGCGGCAATCCCTCGATGCGCGCGATCACGCCCGTGACACCATCGGTACCACCCAGGCCGCTCTCGGCGCGCACCAGCGCCAGGCGCAGCGCCTCGCCGGCCTCGAGCACCGTGGCAAGATGTGCCTCGCCCGCCAGGCGCGCTTCGCGCAATTCCGCGATCAGCTGATCCCGCGCGGCATGGCTCGCGCCCGGCGCCGTCGAGCTGGTCGCGGCATCCTGCTCGGCGCGCTGCAGCCTGGCAATGCGGTCCCGTGCCTCGCGCTCGGCCTGATCCAGACGGCGGATCGCCGGTTCCACTCTCCGGAGATTCCGGCGGAGCGCCGGGGCCATCCGTGTATACATCGTCCGCGCGTCGGCGCCGGCGGGCGCCGACGGTGCGGTCGGCGTGACCGGACGCATGACACCCCGCAGCCCACGGCCCATGATGCTGAACAGTCCCGCGCCCAGCGGCCCGGTCCACAGGCGGGAAATCCATCCGTCCATCCGGCCGGCCTGGACGCCGCTCGCCGCCGCGAAGACGATCGTCATCATGCCCACGATGAACGAGAGCGCGAAGAGTACCACGCCCAGCGGGGTCACGGTGTGCCAGCCGGGCTGGCCGGGAATCGGGGTGCGCTGGGTGCGGGCCACGGTGAAGAGCCCGATGGCCAGCAATCCGGCGACGAGCAGCAGCAGGCGACGGCGTCGCCGGCGCCGGGGCCAGTCGGGCGCGGACTCGGTGAGGCGGGCCGCTTCCCGGCGTTCGGCGCCAATGGCGAGAAGTCCCGCCCGCAGCTCCTCGTAGCGGAAACCCTGGCGCGCCAGTTCGCGAAGCGAAAGAAGGACGAGCAGCAGGAAGGCACCGACGATGCTGCCCAGCGCGACACAGGCCATGACCCGGTCCAGCGGGGCCCGCGAGCGACTGAGCGCCAGGGGCACAAAGCACGCGAAGATGAACGCGTTGCGCACCAGGGTGGCGCTCTTCTGCTGGAAGAGCCGGATGGCCGGCGCCACCTCGGGCCGCTCCGAGCGCACCGCGTCCAGCGCGTCCGCCAGCGCCTCGCCGGTCTGGAACCGGTCGTCGGGTGACTTGGCCAGGCAACGATCAATCGCGCCGGCCAGGGCCGGCGGAAGGTCGGGCCGCTCGGCCAGCACCGGAGGCGCCGGTTTCGTGAGATGCATCGCCAGGATGGCCGGCGCGCTCGTCGCATCGAAGGGAACGTGGCCGGTCACGGCACAGAATCCGGCCACACCCAGCGAGTAGAGGTCGCTCCGGCCGTCCAGCGACTCGCCCGCCGCCTGTTCCGGACTCATGAACTGCGGCGTGCCGATCACCTCGCCCACGCTGGTGAGCGTGGAGGACGTGCCGGAGCGCGCGATGCCGAAGTCGGTCACCATCGCGCGGCCGGTGGCACGTTCGATCAGGATGTTGTCGGGCTTGATGTCGCGGTGCACGACGCCGCGGCCGTGCGCGTAGGAGAGCGCCCACGCCACCTCCTGCAGCATCCGGCTCGCGTCCCGCGCACTGAGCGGACCGGCGCGCCGGAGGCGCTCCGCCAGCGATTCGCCCTCGACGAACCCCATGACGAAGCAGAGCAGGTCGCCCCGTGCCTCCACCGCGTGCACCGGCACGATGTTGGGATGGGAAAATGATGCGGCGGTGCGGGTTTCCCGGAGGAACCGCTCGCGCAGTTCGGCGCGGACCGCAAGGTCGGGAGGCAGGACCTTGATCGCCACCGCGCGATCGAGCGCCGTGTCCCGCGCCAGGAAGACCGCGCCCATGCCGCCGCGCCCGAGCTCCCGCTCGATGATGTAGTTGCCTTCCAGCGCCGCCTGCAGCTCGGCGCGAAGACCGGAGGCGGGGTCACTCATGCGGGTAGAATCGGCGCCCCTCGTCGGCCATGCGGGTGAGCGCGCCGCAGGGCCCGAAGCGGGGCCCGAACCCCGCCTCCAGCCCGCGCAGGATGCCGACCACGCGCGCCGCGCCGAGGTCGTCGATCATGCGGAGCGGCCCGCCGCGAAAGGCCGGGAATCCGATGCCGAACACCGCGCCGATATCGCCATCGCGGGGGGACCGCACGACGCCCTCGTCGGCGGCCATCGCCGCCTCGTTCAGCATGCTGTACACCAGGCGCTGCTCCACCATGGTCGGCGCGGTATCATCGCGCGGCGTGACGCCAAGCACCTGGTAGGCGCCGGCGTCCACACCCTGCTTCTTCCCGTCCTCGTACCGGTAGAATCCCTTGCCGTTCTTCCGGCCCTGGCGGCCGGCCTCCAGCATCCGGGCCAGCACGCCGGCCGGTTCGAGACGGTCGCCGAATTTGTCATGCATGACCTTGCCGGCCTTGGCTGCGACATCGAGCCCCACTTCGTCCAGCAGTGTCACGGGACCCACGGGAAACCCGAATCGCGTCATCACGCCGTCAATCAGGTCCACCGGGGTCCCCTCCTGGACCAGCAGGCCGGCCTCGTTCATGTAGGGCAGGAGGATCCGGTTGACCCAGAACCCGGGGTGATCCGCCACCACGATGACCGTCTTGCCCATCTTCCGGCCGAAGCGCACGGCGCGAACGATCGTTTCCGGCGCGGTACCGGCGTGGGGAATCACCTCAAGCAGCGGCATCTTCTCCACCGGGGAGAAGAAGTGCATCCCCAGCACATTGCCCGGCCGTTCGCACCCGTCGGCGATCTCGGCGATCGGGATGGTGGAGGTATTGGTCGCGAAGATCGTCGCGGGACTCACCTGCGTCTCCACCTCGGCCAGCACCTGACGCTTCACGGCGAGATCCTCGAACACCGCCTCGATGACCAGGTCGGCGCGGCGGAAGCCGCTGAAGTCGGCGGCACCGGAAACGAGACTCGAGAGGCGCGTGTATTCCGGCCGGCTGATGCGCCGCTTCGCCAGCCGGTCATCGAGCACGCGGAGCGCGCTCCGGATCCCGCGGCCCACCCGGGCGAGGTCGGCATCCTTGAGCCGCGCGTCCACCCGCGCATTGAGGACCGCCGTGCCGGCGATGGCGGCGCCCATGAACCCGGCGCCCACGACCGCGATCCGCCGCACCGGCGCCACCTCCCCCACGGCTCCGGGTGGCACGCCGTCATCCTTCTTGAGCGCGGTAGTGGCGAAGAAGATCTCCACCAGCCGGCGCGAGACGCTGCTGACCGCGAGCTCGCCGAAGTGCCGGTGTTCCGCCTCGAGCCCCGCCTTCATCCCCCGCTCCAGGCCGGTCTCCACCACCCCGAGTGCCGCGAGCGGGGCCGGGTATTGTCCACCGGTCTTCTGCAGGACCGTCTTCCGCGCCTGGCGGTACACCACCCGCCGTCCGACCGGGTTCCGGTCGAGCAGCAGCGCCGCGAGGCCGCCGCCGGTGGCTCTCCGCGGCACGCCCATCGCCACGAGGCGGTCGGCGGCACGGAGCGCCGTCTCCAGCAGGATGCTCTCCGGCACGAGTTCATCCACCATGCCGAGGCGGAAGGCCTTCGCCGCGCGCGCGCTCTTGCCGGCGAGGATGATGTCCAGTGCGGCCCGCGCACCGATGAGCCGGGGCAGTCGTTGCGTGCCGCCGGCGCCGGGAATGAGGCCCAGCTGGATCTCGGGCAGGCCGATCTGGGTCTTGGCGTGATCGGTGGCGACCCGCCAGCGGCAGGCGAGCGCCAGCTCGAACCCGCCGCCGAGGCAGGCGCCGTGGATCGCCGCGACGACCGGCTTGGGCGCGGCCGCCACCCGGTCCATGACATCCTGCGCGGAGCGGCTCAGGGTCTCGGCGTCGGCCTGCGACGTGAGCCGGACAAACTCCTCGATATCGGCGCCGGCGATGAAATTGTCCGGCTTGCCGGAGATCAGCACCATCGCCCGCAGGGCACTGTCGCGCATCACCCGGTCCAGGGCCGCGGAGAACTCCTCGCTCACGGCGCCGCTCAGCGTATTGACCGGGGAGCCGGGCAGGTCGAACGTCACCACGGCGATCCCGTTCTCGTTCCGGACGGAGAAGGCGCTCATCTCAGCGCCGCTCCAGCACCATGGCGTAACCCATGCCGCCCTGCGCACAGATGGAGAGCATGCCGAACTCGACGTCCCGCCGGGCCATCTCGTTCGCCAGCGTGGTGATGAGGCGGGCGCCGGTGGCAGCAAACGGGTGCCCGATGGCGATGGAGCCGCCCATCACGTTGGTGCGCTCCCAGTCCACGTCGCCCAGCGGCCCCGGAAGCCCGAGGCGTGACGCCCACTCCGCCGACCCCCATGCCTGCTCGTTGGAAAGCACCTGGGCGGCAAAGGCCTCGTGAATCTCCAGCTGCCCGATGTCGTTCCATCCGAGGCCGGCGCGGGAGAGCGCCTTCGGCACCGCGAGCGCCGGCCCCATGAGCAGCTGCCAGCCAGGATCCACCGCCGCGACGGCGTAGCTCCGGATGAAGGCGAGCGGCTCGTACCCCAGCGCGTGCGCGCGGTCTTCCGCCATGAGCAGGACGCACGCGGCGCCATCGGTGAGCGGCGAGGAGTTGCCCGCGGTGACGGTACCGTAGCGCCGGTCGAACACCGGCTTGAGCTCCGCCAGTTTTTCGAGTGATGTATCGGTGCGGATGCCGTTATCGGTGGTGACCGGCTCGTCCATGTTCCGGCCGCCGAACCAGGGCGTGATCTCCGCCGGGATCCGTCCGTCCGCGGTGGCGGCGGCCGCGCGCTCGTGGCTCATGAGCGCCATCCGGTCCTGGGCGGCACGGCTGATATGATTCTCCTTCGCCATCTTCTCCGCGCTCTGGCCCATCGTCTCGCCGGTGGACGGCTCGGCGATGGCGGGCGAGACCGGCACGAGGTCACGAGGCCGCACCTGACTGAAGGCCCGGAGCCGCGCACCCAGCGAGCGAGCCTTGTTCGCCTCGACGAGAATGCGGCTCATGCGCCGGCCCACGAGGATCGGTACATCGCTCAGCGAGTCGACCCCGCCGGCCAGGATGATGTCGGCGTGGCCGACGGCGATCTGGTCCGCGGCGTTCTGCACCGTCTGCGCGCCGGAGGCGCAGGCGCGGTTCAGCGTGTAGGCGGGAACCGACGGCGGGAACTGCGGAAGGAGGCTGACTTCGCGCGCAACGTTGGGCACCAGCGGCGAGGGCACCACCTGGCCCCAGATCACCTCGTCCACGAGGTGACCTTCAAGTTCGGTGCGATAGAGCAGCTCTCGCGCGACGTGCCGGGCCAGGTCCACGGCACGCGCCTCGCGGAGCACGGTGTTCGCGCGCGCAAACGGCGTGCGGACTCCGGCGATGACGGCGACGCGGCGGGATCCGTGCATGCGGGTCGTCCTGTACATTTCCGGTTTCGTGGCCGCGGCGACGCAGGAGGCGCGCGGCCGGGCGTTCACTCTGGCCGAACGGTGAAGATAATTGAATCCAGGTGACCTCGACGGTTCCGCGGTGGATCTGCTGGTCATCGGCGGCGGCATCACCGGCGCCGGCATTGCGCGAGACGCCGCCATGCGCGGGATGCGCGTGGCGCTCGTGGAACGCCACGACCTCGGTGCCGGCACCAGCTCCCGCTCCAGCCGCCTCATCCACGGCGGGCTCCGCTACCTCGAACAGGGCAACCTGCACCTGGTGCGCGAGGCGCTCCGCGAGCGCACCATCCTGCTCCGGATTGCCCCCCACCTGGTGCGGGCGATTCCCTTCGTCTTTCCCCTGCACGAGGGCGACCGGGTTCCGCGCTGGAAACTGGGCGCGGGCCTGCTGGCCTATGAAGCCCTGGCCGGCTTCCGCAGCGGGCGGACGCCGCGCCTCCTCGGACGGCGCGGCGTGCTCGAACTCGAGCCCCTCATCCGGGAGCGCGGCCTGACCGGCGGCGCGGTCTACGGCGACGCCCAGTGCGACGATGCCCGCCTGGTGGTCGCCACGGCCCGCTCGGCGGCCGATCATGGAGCCCTGATCGTCACGCATGCGCGCGTGGTCTCGCTGCGGGAGCAGGGCGGACAGGTCCGCGGGGCCGGGATCGAGTCCGCTCTCGACGGCACCCGCGCGGCGCTGGAGGCCACGATCGTGGTCAACGCCGCCGGCCCGTGGGTGGATGAGGTGCGCCGGATGGAAGATCCCGCGGCAGCACCGGTGCTGCGGCTTACCCGGGGCACGCACGTCGTCGTGCCGCGGGAACGAGTGGGACACCGCCACGCCATCACCTTCCTGAGCCCGATCGACGGCCGCGTCATGTTCGTGCTCCCGTGGGGGGACCTCACCTACATCGGCACCACCGACACCGATGACGGCGAGGGCCCCGAACGGGTGCATGTCGCGCGCGAGGATGTCGTCTACCTGCTGCGGTCCGCCAACGCGCTCTTCCCCGGTGCGCGGCTTACGGAAGAGGATGTGCGGGCGACCTGGGCGGGACTCCGCCCGCTGCTGGCCTCGGATCATGGGCGCGCCCCGTCGGCGCTCTCGCGGGAGCATGCGATCACCGAAGGTCCGCACGGCATGATCACGATTGCCGGGGGCAAGCTCACGACCCATCGCGAGATGGCCCGCCAGGTGGTGGATCGTGTGGCGCGCCGGCTGCCCCGGGCCTTTCCGCCCGCGCCGACCGACACGACGCCGCTCCCGGGCGGCAACGCCGCCGACCTGGAGCCGTTCCGCGCCCGCGGCGCGCCGCTCGGGCTTCCGGCCGAGGTGAGCGACCGGCTGGTGGACCGCTACGGAACCGAATGTGCGGGCATCCACAATCTCGGGATGAAGAACCGCACCCTCTTCGCACGGCTCCATCCTGCGCATCCCGCCATCGAGGCGGAAGTGCTGCATGCGGTGCGGCGCGAGATGGCGCAGACGGTGGAGGACGTGCTGGTGCGGCGGCTGCATCTGTACTACGAGACGCGGGATCACGGCCTGCGGGCCGTACCCCGCGTGGCGGAACTGATGGCCGGCGAACTGGGGTGGGATGCCGACCGGCGCCAGGCCGAGGTCGCCGAGTACCGGCGGTTCGTGGCGGACGGGGAGCGGTGGCGCTGAGCCGGCGTCACCGCCTCATGCCGCGACTCGCCGCACCACCGCCTCGATCTCCCTGAGCTCCACCGGCTTCACCAGTACCCGGTCGGCCGGCACCGGCAGCGCGCCTTCGAGCTGGCTCAGGTCGCCCGAGAGCAGCACCACGCGGTCGAGCAGCGCCGGCTGGCGGCGCTCGAGCTGGGCGCAGAACGCGGCGCCATCCATCCGCGGCATCCGCAGATCCACCAGCATCGCGTCCACGTCGGTGCGTTCCAGCAGTTCCAGCGCTTCCGCACCGTCGGACGCCTCCAGCACGGTGGCGCCTCGCCGGCCGAGGAACCGTGCGATGGGCGAGCGGATCGCCTCCTCATCGTCCACCAGCAGGATGCGCAGCTGGGCGAGCGATGGCGCCATGGCCAGCGCAGTGGCGGCATGGCGGCTGCCGGCATGCGGCTCCGCGCCGCTTTCGGCCATCGGCAGGGTCACGACGAAACGCGCCCCCTCGACGGTGGGTTCGTGCTCCAGGTCGCCGCCCAGCTCCCGGATGATCTCCCGGGAGATGTACAGCCCGAGCCCGGTACCTCCTGCCCCCTTCGTCGTGGCGAACGGGTGGAACATGCGCGCCCGCATCTCCGGCGCGATGCCGGCCCCGCGGTCGGTCACCGCAATGCCCACCCGGTCGCCGGCACGCCAGGTCTCGACTCCGAGCTCCCGTGGCGCCGGCACTTCCGCGAGCGCATCGAGGGCGTTGCTGAGCAGGTTCACGAACACCTGCTCCAGCCGCACCGCCGCGCCGCGCACCGGCGGAAGCGTCTCATCCATCTTCCGGCTGAAGGTCACTTCCTCCACGCCGAACCGGTACGACACCAGGTCCACCGCGCTGGCGAGGACTTCGTTCACCTGCACGGCGGACGGATGCGGATCCCGCGCGCGGACGAAGCGCAGGAGCCCCGACAGCAGCTTGCCGGCCCGGCGGGCCTGGCGGCGGATCTGTCCCAGCTCGCCCCGCAGCTCCTCGGGCAGGGCCGGATCCTCGAGTCGCGAGTCCGCCAGTGCCGCGATCGCCATCAGCGGATTGTTCACTTCGTGCGCCACGCCGGCGATGAGCTCGCCGGCCGCGGCGAAGCGCCCCTGCTCCGCCGCCCGGGCCCGGAGCACCCCCGTCATCTCGTTGAAGTGCGTGGTGAGCTGCCCCAGCTCGTCGGCCTGCCGTACGCGCACCGTCGTGTTCAGTTCCCCGGCGGCGACGGCATCCAGCCCCTGCTCCAGCTCGCGGAGGGGCCGCCGGACCCGCCGGTGCACGGTGATGGCGATCAGGAGGAGCAGCAGCACGCCCAGGACGACCCAGACCGCCATCGTCGCCACCGCCTGGTCGAGCGCGTCACCCAGCTGGGATTCGCGCTCCGAGAGCCCGCGGAGGCCGAGACGCTCCGCCTCCACCAGCACCAGTCCCATTTCCGCGTGCAGGGAGTCCACCGACGCGAGCGCTTCGGCCGCCTTGGCGCGCTGGTCGAGCTCCGCGAGCGCGAGACTCTCGTTCAGGTCGTTCTCGATCTGGCCCTGCAGCACCGCCGTGCGAGCCAGCAGTTCGCGGAGCTCCAGGGGCGCCCGGGCCAGCAGCGGGGTGGAGTTGATCGCCGGCGTCGCCAGGGTGGCGCGGACCCGTTCGCGCGCGGCGGTGTCGCCATCCAGCACGCCGCGCCGTGCCTCGATCATCAGTTGTTCGGTGTTGCCGGCGCGGACCGCGATCTGCCCGAAGAGCTCCAGCATCGGCACCGTTTCCGCCCGGAGGCGCGCGGCGCGCGGCGCAAGCACCCCGCCGATGTAGAGCGTGAGCCCGATGACATACGCGATGATGCAGGCCACGGCCAGCAGGCTGAGGGCGCGAAGGCTCCAGCCCGGGCGCCGCCGTCCGGTCACCGGCTCCCCACCGGCACCGGGTGGCCGTCCCGGACCTGCACGATGGACATGTGTGCCGCCGCCCGGCTGCCGAACGACACGGGGCCGGTGATACCGCGGTACGCCGGGCGGGAGCCGCCCAGCGACGCCAGCCAGCTGGCCACCGCCGAGCGGCCGGTACCGGCGGCACGGATGGCGGCCGCGGCGGTCATGATGGCGTCGTACACGTACGCGTCGGCCGGTTCCGCCTCACGGCCGATGAGCGCGCGGAAGCGGCGCCTGAACTCCAGGGTCGCGCTGTCGCGCGGATCCGGCTGCCACAGCGAGACGAGGTAGAGCGAACGAAGCACCGTATCGGGGATCTGCCCGAGACGGTCCGGCACCAGCGCGCCGTCGCCGGCCACCACCCGCACGTCCGGATTCAGGGCGTGCGCCGCCGTCAGGATCGCACCGGCAGCGGCCACGCGCCCTGCCACGACGACCAGGTCGGCGCGGGCCCGGCGCATGCTCGTGCGGACCAGGACATCGAAATCGCCTCCGGTGCTGAATGGCACCCGGTCGGCCACCGGAAGATGATGGCGCCGCAGGGCGGCCTCCACCCCGTCCCGGAGCCCGATGCCGTACTCGTCGTTGACGAAGTAGATCGTGATGACCTTCGGGGCCAGCTGTTCGGCGATGAACCGGCCGAGGAACGCGCCTTCGATGGAATCGTTGGGCACCATCGTGAAGGTGCGGCCGTCCACCTCGCCCAGGAGGCGGCTCGTGGCCTGCGGGCTCAGCTGGGCGAGACCGGCGGCATTGTAGACCGGCGCCGCCGCCAGTGCGCCCCGGCTGTTGCTCGGGCCCACGACCGCCAGCACCTCGGGGCGCGCGACGAACCGCTCGGCACGCCGCACGTCGAGGTCCGGCGTGTCGCCTACCAGCGACGAATCCAGCGCCAGTTCGATGGGACGCTGCTCACCGGAGCGCGCCAGGTCGGCCGCGGCCAGCCGGGCCGCCGCCACGTTCCGGGAGATCGGATCATATGAGAGACCGATGACCGCGGGCGTCCCGCGCCGGCTGCAGCCGACAGCCAGGACGAGGAGCGGGAGAAGGGCAGCCCGCATCGGCGGAATCACGACCATGACGAGACCGTCGGCATCAGGGGGTCCCCTATCTTGCGCCTCAGGACAGCCGGGGGCAAGGGACGTTATCTTTGAGCAATGGATCCGAACGTCTTTGAAACCGCCAACGCCGGGTTTGCCCAGGCGCTGTACGAGGATTACCTCCGCGATCCCGCCTCGGTGGGCGACGCCTGGCGGGCCCTCTTCGACAGCGGCGTGGTGGGCGAACAGCCGGCTGCGACCAACGGCACCCACGCACCGGCAGCCTCGGCGGAGCCGCCACCACCTGCCCGCCCTGTCCGCCCTGACCAGCTTGAGATCAAGGGCCCCGCCCTGCGCCTCGTCCAGAACATGAACGAGAGCCTCACCGTCCCGACTGCCACCAGCTTCCGTGAACTGCCGGTGGCACGCCTCGAAGCGGAACGGAAGGCGCTGAACAGCGCCGTGAAGAGCGCCGGCCGCACCGAGAAGGTGTCCTTCACGCATCTTATCGCCTGGGCCCTGGTGCACGGCATCCGGAAACATCCGGTGATGAGTCATGCACTGGCGCTGGTGGGCGATGCGCCGCATCGGCTGGTCCCCGACGGCATCCACCTCGGCCTCGCCGTGGATGTCTCGCGAAAGGACGGAAGCCGCGGCCTGGTGGTTCCGGTGATCAAGCATGCCGAGCAGTTCGACTTCGGCGGTTTCCTGGCGAAGTACGAGCAGCTGGTCGAGAAGGCGCGCACCAACCGGCTCATGCCGGACGACTTTGCCGGCGCCACCGTGACGCTCACCAATCCCGGCGGCCTTGGCACCGTGGCCTCGGTGCCCCGGCTCATGGCGGGCCAGGGCACCATCATCGCCGTGGGCGCGATCGGCTATCCGGCTGAATTCTCCGCGACACCGGCCGCCACCCTGCAGAGCCTCGGGCTCAGCAAGGTGATGACGATGACCAGCACCTACGATCATCGCATCATCCAGGGCGCGGAGAGCGGCCAGTTCCTGGCCACGGTGGACGGCCTGCTCCAGGGTGCCGAAGGATTCTACGAGTCGGTGTACAGCGGCCTGGGCCTCTCGCCTGCGGCGGCTCTGCCGGTCCTGTCCGCCCCGCCCGCCTTGTCCGCCTTGTCCGCCCCGTCCGCCCTGCCTGTCGCGGACATGCGCCACGTCGCCGCGGCCATGGCCCTGGTAAAGGCATTCCGGACCCATGGCCACCTCGCCGCGCGCCTCGATCCGCTGGGCAGCGAGCCGGCAGGCGATCCGTCACTCGATCCCGCGACGCTCGGACTCACGCCGGAAGTCATGGCCGGGATTCCGTCCAGCGTGCTCCGCGTCAAGGTGCCGGGCACCTCGCTTCTCGAGGCGCTGCCGTACCTGCAGGCCGCCTACTGCGGCACCATCGCGTACGAAATCGAGCACATCGCGAGCCATGAGGAACGGGTATGGCTCCGCGAACAGATCGAATCGGGCGTGCTGCGCCAGCCGTTGCCGGCCGACCAGAAGCTTGCGCTCCTCGACCGGCTGATCGAGGTGGAAGCGTTCGAGAACCTGCTCCAGCGCGCCTACCTCGGGCAGAAGCGCTTCTCGATCGAGGGCGTGGACATGCTGGTGCCGATGCTGGATCTCGCCATCGCCCAGGCGGCGGACCGGGGCGCGCGCGAGGTGGCGATCGGCATGGCGCACCGCGGGCGGCTCAACGTGCTGGCGCATACGGTGCGACTCCCGTATGAGTCGATCTTCGCCGAATTCGAGGGAGACACGCGCCCGCTCGGGGCGGACGACGAGGGGGAGACCGGTACCGGCGACGTGAAGTACCATCACGGCGCCGACGGGACCTACGCCACCGCCGACGGCAAGTCCGTTGCCGTGACGCTCGCACCCAACCCGAGCCATCTCGAGTTTGTCGGGGCGGTGGTCGTGGGACGAGCCCGCGCGCGGCAGACCGAGCGGCAGGAACAGGAGATCCTCCGCAACCGCGACGCCGCCCTGCCGATCGTCATTCACGGGGATGCCGCCTTCGCCGGCCAGGGTGTGGTGGCGGAGACCTTCAACCTCGGCGGGCTGCCCGGCTACACCGTGGGCGGCACCTTCCACATCATCACCAACAACCAGATCGGCTTCACCACCGACGTGCGCGACGCGCGTTCCACCCGCTATGCCAGCGACCTGGCCAAGGGCTTCGACGTGCCGATCGTGCACGTGAATGCGGATGACCCCGAGGCCTGCCTGGCCGCGGCACGCTTTGCCATGGCCTACCGCGAGCGCTGGGCGCAGGACGCGGTGGTGGATCTGGTGGGCTACCGGCGCCACGGGCACAACGAGGCGGACGAACCCTCGTACACGCAGCCGCTCATGTACGATCGCATCAAGCAGCTGCCCACGGTGCGCCAGAAGTATGCCGCGCAACTGGTGGCGGAAGGGGCCATTTCCGCGGCGGACGCCGAGGCGCGCTACACCACGTTGTACGACCGCCTCTCCGCCGCGCAGCATGCGTTCAAGGGCCGCGCCCGCGAGGCCGGCGCCGCCCCCGAGGCCGCCGAGCGCCGCGGCAATCCGCCCGAATCGGTCGTGACCGCCGTGCCGGCCGACACGCTCGTGGCGCTCAATGAAGCGCTGCTCGCCTGGCCCGCCGGGTTCGCGGTGAGTTCGAAGCTGGCCCGGCAGCTGGAGCGCCGCCGTACCGTGATGGGCGAGGCCGGCGGAATCGAGTGGGCCCACGCGGAGGAACTCGCCTTTGCATCACTCCTGATGCAGGGGGTGCCGCTGCGCCTGACGGGCCAGGATACGGAGCGCGGGACGTTCAGCCAGCGGCATCTCATGCTGCATGACGTGAACACCGGCGCCGAATACGCGCCGATCGCGCACCTGCCCGGTGCCCGGGCTCCGATGGAGCTGCACAACAGTCCGCTCTCCGAGCTCGCGGCCATCGGCTTCGAGTACGGCTACAGCGTGGCGGCGCCCGAGGCGATGGTCATGTGGGAGGCGCAGTTCGGCGATTTCGTGAACGGCGCCCAGGTGATGATTGACCAGTTCCTGGCCGCCGGCCTGTCCAAATGGGGCCAGACGACGCGGCTCACGCTGCTCCTGCCGCATGGCTACGAGGGTCAGGGTCCGGAGCACTCCAGCGCCCGGCTCGAGCGGTTCCTGCAGCTCGCCGCCGAGAACAACCTCCGGATCGCCAATTGCACCACGCCGGCGCAGTATTTCCACCTGCTGCGCCGCCAGGCGCTCCGCGAGCGCATCCGGCCGCTGGTATTGATGACGCCGAAGAGCCTGCTGCGCCTGCCGGCAGCATCCTCCCACCTGGCCGAACTGGCCGAGGGCGCCTTCCAGCCGGTGATGGATGACGTCGCCGCGGCGCCGCGCGCCGGAAGCGTCACGCGCGCGGTGCTCTGCTCCGGCAAGGTGTATTACGACCTGCTCCACGCGGCCGCCACACTTGGCGACGGCGCGCCTGCCCTCATCCGGGTCGAACAGCTCTACACGTTCCCCGGGCGTGAACTCGCCGAGGTGCTTGGGCACTACCCGGCGCTGACGGACGTGGTGTGGGCGCAGGAGGAACCGCGGAACATGGGCGCCTGGCGCTACATCGAACCCTACCTGCGGAACCTGCTTGGCGAGCGAGCGACGCTGCGCTACGCCGGACGGCCCGACCGGGCGAGCCCCGCCGAGGGATATCCGTCGGCGCACGCGGCGGAACAGGCGCGCATCGTGAAGGAAGCGATGGAACCGTAAGGGGCGCACGGCCGTGCGCCCGCACGCTCACACATCCTTCGCCAGCATCGGCCGTTCCGATGCCTGCCGCGCCAGCTCCTTGAGCGGCTCCGACAGGTGGTCCCCGTAGTGGAGCAGGAACACCCCGCGAGCCCGCTTCTGCATCAGGAAGGCGACCAGCGGCATGTCGGCCTTGGCGGCGTTGCACTCCCGGCAGGCCAGCACGAGGTTGTCCGGCCGGTCGTAGGCGGTCTGCCCACGGCGCGGACGCACATGATCCAGCGTGATGGTGTCAGCGGGGATTTCCGAACCACAGTAGGCGCACACGGAACCGTGTCTCGCCAGAAGCCACTCTCGATGCGACGGCATGCTGCGTCCGGGTGAGCGGCGGAACCCGTTGGTTGGCAGGTCATGCGATTGCCTGCGATGTCTACGTGCCACAAAAAACCTTGTTGAGTTGAACATGGGGCCGCCACAGGCGGCCCGCGAACAGCCTTAATGATAGCAAGATCAGGGCCCGAATGTCATGCCAGACTGGCTTGCTTCGGTTTATCTTCGGTTTCAGCTCTTGGCCCGGCGCTCATCATCTGACCGGCCGCCGGGCCGGCCGCGAAGCCGAACTCGCGCAGCAGACGAGCGTGCGGCTCGGCACCGGCTCCGCCGATGGCCGCGACCGTTCCCGGCGGCAGACGGCCCGGCACCGCCCCAAGATCCCGAAACAGTGCCGCCACCTGTTCCGGGTCGGTTCCGGCCAGCACCACGACTCCCGGCCGCAGAGTCCAGGCGGCTTCGAGCAACTCCCTGATGGGCAGATCGGCCCCAAGGTACTCTACCCGCCAGCCGGCGTCCTGGGCTCGGGCCATGGTGGCCAGGACGCCCCATTCGTGCCGCTCGCCGGGAAGGCAGGCGAAGAGCGCGAGGGGTCCTGACGCCCGCGCCACCCGGAGGCCGCTCTTCATGGCGTGCACCACGACTTCGCTGGCCAGATGCTCCGCGGCAATCGGCAGCGTGCCGAGCTGCCACAGCTCGCCGATCTCCCGGGCCAGCGGCAGTGCCACCGACTCGGCAAAGTCGGTGAGCCCGCGGAGCGCGATCTGCTGGGCCACCAGCCGTTCGAGTCGCTCGCGGTCCAGCGCCCGGACGGCATCGAGGATCGGTGCGTGGGCGGAGGCCGCACGGTCCCGTCCCTCGGCGCGCGCAATCACATCTTCCGGTGGCTGCCCGACCAGGTCGCCGATGCGCTCGCCGCCCGCGATGAGCCGGGCGCAGGCACGGAGCAGCGAGACCTGCGCGGCAGTGTACGCGCGATACCCGTTGGCCTGCCGTTCGGGGCGGACCACCTCGTAGCGGCGCTCCCACGCGCGGAGCCGCGCGGTTGCCAGCCCGGTGAGGGCGGCGACTTCGTGGATCTCGTAGGTACGCTCCGGCGGCATGGTTCGACGTTACCGGCAGGAATGGCGGCTGTCAAAACCGGCGCTGTTTCGGACCCGCTTCCACCGGACTACCTTTCCCCTGACCGCCACAGGGAGTGCCGTCTGAGCGTCACATCTGCCGCACCGAAGAGCCCACCGGCGGCCCCGCCCGCCGATCGCGATAGTCTCGACTGGAAGTGCATCAACACCATCAAGGTCCTGGCGATGGACGCCGTGGAGAAGGCCAAGTCCGGCCATCCCGGCACCCCGATGGCGCTGGCCCCGGCGGCGTACGTCATGTGGCGGGACTTCCTGCGCTTCAATCCCGCCAACCCCGCCTGGCCCAACCGCGACCGCTTCGTGCTCTCCTGCGGCCACGCCTCGATGCTCCTCTATTCACTGCTGTACCTCACCGGTTACGGCCTCACCCTCGACGACCTGAAGCAGTTCCGGCAGTGGGGCTCGAAGACGCCGGGACATCCGGAACGTGGGCATACTCCGGGCGTCGAGGTAACCACCGGCCCGCTGGGCCAGGGCGTTGGCAACGCGGTGGGCATGGCGATCGCCGAGAAGCTCCTGGCCCACCGCTTCAACCGCGACGGCTTCGAGGTGATCGATCACCACGTCTGGGGCTTCTGCAGCGACGGTGACCTGATGGAGGGTGTGGCGAGCGAGGCCGCCAGCCTCGCCGGTCACCTGCGACTCGGCAAGCTCTGCCTGGTGTACGACAACAACCACATCACCATTGACGGCAGCACGTCGCTTGCGTTCAGCGAGGATGTGGCCCGCCGCTTCGAGGCCTACGGCTGGCACGTCCAGACGCTCACCGACGGCAACGACCTCGACGCGATCCACCTGGCGCTGGGGGCCGCGCGCCGGGAGGAGAGCCGGCCGTCGCTCATCGTGATGCGCACCCACATCGGCGATCCCGCGCCCA
Source organism: Gemmatimonadales bacterium (assembly GCA_035712285.1). GTDB lineage: Bacteria > Gemmatimonadota > Gemmatimonadetes > Gemmatimonadales > GWC2-71-9 > CAMLHP01. Next base: position 46,005 of record DASTBA010000139.1, read on the forward strand.
CCAAGCGGGACACCGCGGAGGCCCATGGTGCCCCCCTCGGCGCCGAAGAGGTGCGCCGCACCAAGGAAATCCTGGGCTGGCCCCAGGAGCCGTTCACGGTGCCGGACGACGCCCTCGCCCGCTGGCGCGAGGCGGTACCCGCCGGCGCCAGCATGGAACAGGAATGGCAGGCGCTGTTCGATGCCTACGCGAAGGCGCATCCCGAGGATGCCGCGGAGCTCACCCGTACCCTCGCGGGAGAGCTGCCTTCCGGATGGGATGCGAAACTCCCCATCTTCACGCCCGCCGACGGCAAGCTCGCCACCCGCCAGGCGTCGCACAAAGTGCTGCAAGCGGTCGCTGACGCGGCACCGGAACTGGTGGGCGGCTCGGCGGACCTCGTGGAGAGCACCGGTGTCGGCGTCGAGAACATCGGCGTGTTCGGGCCGGTGGAGCGCGGCCGCTTCTTCCACTTCGGCATCCGCGAGCACGGGATGGCCGCGTCGCTCAACGGCCTCACGGCGCACGGCGGCTTCCGCACCTTCGGCAGCACCTTCCTGATCTTTTCCGACTACATGAAGGCAGGCATGCGCCTCTCGGCGCTGATGCACCTGCCGGTCATCTACATCGGCACGCACGATTCGATCGGGCTGGGCGAGGATGGCCCCACCCACCAGCCGATCGAGCAGCTCGCCATGCTCCGCGCCGTGCCCAACCTCGCCGTCATGCGGCCGGCCGATGCCAACGAGACACGAGAGATGTGGCGCGCCGCGCTGGAACGGAAGACCGGCCCCAGCGTGCTGGTGCTCACCCGGCAGAAGCTTCCCATCTTCGACCGTACCATCCTCGGCGCGGCGGAGGGCGCCCGGCGCGGCGCCTATGTGCTGCAGGATGCGAGCGGCACGCCGGACGCGATCCTGATCGCCACCGGCAGCGAGGTGCAGGTGGCGGTCGAGGCGGCCGGCCTGCTCGCGAAGGATGGCATCAAGGCCCGCGTGGTGAGCATGCCCTGCTGGGAGCTGTTCGAGGAGCAGGACCAGGGCTATCGCGAGACGGTGCTGCCGCCCGCCGTGCGCGCACGGGTGTCGGTCGAGGCAGCCGCGACATTCGGCTGGGAACGCTGGATCGGCGATGGCGGCACCGCCATCGGCATTGACCACTTCGGCGCCTCGGCGCCGGGGGAGAAGGTTCTCCAGGAATTCGGCTTCACGGCGGCGCACGCGGCGGATGCGGTGCGCCGGCTCGTGGGAAGGAATAGATGATGACCAACCGTCTCGTGCAGCTCGGCCAGCTGGGCCAGAGCCCCTGGTACGACTACATCACCCGTGACCTCGTCATCGAGGGAGAGCTTGCCCGCCTGATCCGGGAGGACGGGCTCAGGGGCATGACCTCCAATCCGACCATCTTCGAGAAGGCCGTCTCCGGCAGCAAGCTCTACGACGACGACATCCGACGGCTGATGGACGAGGGCCGGGATCCGGCCGCCATCTTCGACGCGCTCTCCGCCGAGGACGTGCGCGAGGCCTGCGACCTCTTCCGGCCCACCTTCGACGAATACGCCAACGGCGACGGCACCGTGTCCATCGAGGTGAAGCCCTCACTGGCATACGATGCCGGCGGCACCCTCGAGGAGACCATCCGGCTCAACGCGCTGGTGGACCGGCCCAATGTCTTCGTCAAGATTCCCGGCACGCAGGCGGGGCTCGGGCCAATCGAGCGGGCGACCTCGGCCGGCATCAACGTCAACATCACCCTGCTCTTCTCGGTGGACCGCTATCGCGACGTGATCGAGGCGTACTTCCGCGGTCTGGAAGCCCGCATCGCGAAGGGGCACCCGATCAGCCACATCCACTCGGTGGCGAGTTTCTTCGTGAGCCGGGTGGACACCAAGATCGACCCGCAACTCGACAAGTTCGGCGACCCGAAGAAGATCCGGGGCAAGGCGGCGATCGCGAACGCCTGCAAGGCGTACCAGCTCTTCGAGGAGACGATGGCATCGGAGCGCTGGCGCATGCTCGCGTCCGAGGGCGGCAACCTCCAGCGCCCGCTCTGGGCCTCCACCAGCACCAAGGACCCGGCCTTCCCCGACACCTACTACATCGACGCGCTGGTGGCGCCGTATACCGTCAACACCATGCCGCCGGAGACGTTCGCGGCGTTCAAGGATCACGGCTCGCTGGCGGACCGGATCCACGAGGGCATGACGACGGCGGACCGGGACCTTCGCGCCCTGGCCGAGTCGGGCATTGACCTCGGCCAGGTGACACGGGAGCTGGAGCAGGAAGGGGTGGAGAAGTTCACCGCCAGCTACGGGAAGCTGCTGGACGGGATCGAGGCGAAGATGGCGCAGGTCGCTCCCTAGGCCATCTCCTCCAGCTGCACCGCCGAGTCCGGCGGAATCTCCAGCGGCAGCCCCTCGCTCTTCGTCACGATGAGCGACGTGAGCACGTCGCCGGTGACGTTGGGCACCGTGCGGCTCATGTCCAGGATGCGGTCCACGCCGATGATGATGGCGATCCCCTCCGGCGGGACACCCACCACCTGCAGCACCAGCATCAGGAGCGGGAGGGAGCCGCCCGGCACGCCGGCGGTGCCGATCGCAGTGATCACCGACATGCCGATCACGATCAGCTGACGGCCCAGCGAGAGATCCAGCCCGAACGCCTGGGCCAGGAAGAGCACCGTCATCCCCTCGAAGAGGGCGGTGCCGTTCATGTTCATGGTGGCGCCCAGCGGAAGGACAAAACCCGCCACTTCCTTCGGCACGCCGAAGTTCCGTTCCGCCGTCTCGATGGTGGTGGGAAGCGTGGCGTTGGAACTGGAGGTGCTGAAGGCGGTGATCATGAGCCCGCGCACCCGCTTGATGAAGAGCAGCGGGCTGATGCCGACGAAGATACGGGCCAGCAGCGGCAGCACCACGAATTGATGGAACGCCAGGCCGGCCAGCACCATCAGCACGAAGAGCAGCAGTGCCTTGAGCACGCCGACGCCGAAGAGCGCCGTCACCGAGAAGATCAGGCCGAACACGCCGACCGGCGCCGTCTTCATGGCGAAGTGGATCATGTGCATCACCGCTTCGCCGATCCCGTCCAGCAGGTCGAGCACCGGCTTGCTCTTCTCGCGGGGCAGCATGGTGAGCGCCATGCCGAAGACCAGCGAGAAGAAGATCAGCGCCAGGTAGTCGCCGCTGGCGGCGGCGGCCACCGGGTTCCTGGGGATGATGTTGACGAAGGTATTGACGCCGAACTTGCTGGATTCGGCGAGAGCGGCCTTCTCCTTCACGTCGCCGGCGTACTTCTCGAGCAGCGCGGAGCGGGTCTCCGCCGAAATCGTCCGGCCCGGCTTCACCGTGTTCACCAGGGCCAGGCCGATGCACACGGCGAAGGCGGTGGTGAGGACGAAGACCAGGATGGTCTTGCCGCCGACGCGGCCGACGCGGCGGATGTCCCCCAGCGAGGCGACGCCGAGGGTGATGGAACAGAAGATCAGCGGCACCACGATCATGAACAGCAGCCGCAGGAAGATCTGGCCCACCGGGTTGGCGATGTTGTCCACCACCCAGGTGAGGCCCGCGGTGTCGTGCAGGAAGTAGTTGGCGGTGATGCCCGCGATGGCGCCCAGGCCGAGCCCGAGCAGGATCTTGGTGTGCAGTGGCAGGCGGCGGCGAGTCGCGTCAGTCTGCATCCGGTTGGCTCCCGGTCCGGGTCTGGGAAACGTGCTAAGGTAGCAGGAGCAGACCCGAGGCGCGAGACGCGAGACGCGCGCCGGTCTCCAGCACGTCTGCCGCCGTCATCCCCGCCGCCCGCAGCTCCCGCACCCCGGTGTCTCCGCTCGCCTTGCTGAGCTTGGCCCCGCCCGGCTTCACGATGAGCGGATGATGCAGGAATAGCGGCATCCGCTCGCGGCCCAGCAGCCGGGCCAGCCGGAGCTGGCGGCCGGTCGAGGCCAGGATGTCGTCGCCTCGCACGACCAGATCGATGCCCTGGTCCAGATCGTCCACCGTCACGGCGAACTGATAGGTCCAGTTCCCGAGCCGGTCCCGCACGAGAAGATCGCCGCATTGG